>CAYULN010000183.1:0-20636 GCA_964445605.1 uncultured Caulobacteraceae bacterium
CGGTGGCCAGGCTTCCCGGCTTGATCGGCGTGTCGGTGGTCGACGGCGGTACGGACGCGCAGCCGGCCAGCAGGTTGGCGCTTACCATGGCGGCCATCAGCATGGCGACGCTCGCACCGTTACGGCGCAAACTTTTGGGCACGGACAAGGACGAAAGGCGGTGCATGGGGGGAGGGTCCTGCAACACAAAAAGGTGAACCGTACTGTACAGTTTAAAAGCTATGCGATATTATATCACCAACGTCAAGTTCAAAAAACGTACGGTATGGTACAATTTTTCATGGATACCCTAATTGGATAGTCAGGCTCCCAATTTCCGCGACGAACGCCGTGCTCGCATTCTACAGGTGGCGCGTGACGTTTTTTTCGAAGTCGGGTACGCGGGTGCCAGCATGTCGATGATTTCGGCGCGACTCGGCGGCTCCAAGGCGACACTTTATGCCTATTTCAACAGTAAGGAAGACCTGTTCGCGGCGATTATCCGCGATCGCTGCGAAGCCATGGCTGGGCTGTTCCAGGCGCACATTGGCACCGACGACCTCCGCCAGTCCCTGCGCGCCGTGGCGCGGCAGCTGATGGAGGTCATCCTGTCAGACTGGGCGACGCGCACCTTCCAGTTGGTCATCGAGGAAAGCCGCCGCAACCCGGAGCTGTCGCGCCTGTTCAATGAGGCCATCGAGGCCAATGGCAAGCAGACCATGCTGGCCCTGCTTCAGACCGCCAGGGACAAGGGTCAGATCAAGGCGGAGGATATCGGCGAGGCGACCGTCATCCTGAAAAGCCTTCTGTTCGGCGATGTCCACTTCAAGCGCCTGCTCAATATAGGCCCACCGTCGATCGAGCATATTCATAAGCACATCGACCGCGCCATCGACGTGTTCATGCATTATTACGGCCTGGATAGGGCCTGAGCCAGGTCAAGCGTGAAGAACAGGCTGTTCGGGTCGGGCACGTAGTCGGCGAACGGTTCGCAATCGACGAAGCCGTGGCGGCGATACAGCCGGTGCGCCGGGGCGAAATAGGCTTCCCGGGCGCCGGTCTCCAGGCTCAGGCGTCGGAAACCATCGGCTCGCGCGCTCTCTATGATGTGCCTCAGCATGGCACCGCCGGCGCCGCGGCCGCGCTGGGCCTGGGCCGTATGCATCGACTTGACTTCGCCGTGGTCGGCGCCGTGACGTTCCGGTAACCGTTTCAGGGCGCCGACCCCCATCAGCGTCTCGCTATCCCAGATTGTCCAGACGCGGATATCCGGGGCCTTCAGGTCGGCGATATCGAGGGCGTGCGCACTACCGTGCACGGTCGCCTGGCGCGCGGTGGAGGTATGCAATTCCAGCAGCGCGACCACACGTGGATCGGTCAAATCATCGGGTTTGATCTGCATGTCCACCACCTTGCGCTGGTCCGTCAATAATCCTTAAGAACCGGCGCGTCCTATTTACAAATGGGTAAACCTTTTTGGTTAACTATGATTCATCCAAAAAGGTTAAGCCATGCCCCAACACGCCGAAGACATCGCCATTACCGCCGCCGAGGCCGCCATTCCCACGGGGCGCGATCTTGAATTCGGGCGCATCTGCAAGTCGATCTGCGAATTGGCGGCTGGCCTGTTCGATACGCCTCTGGCCCTTATAAAGCTTTACGAAGGCAGCGAACTGATCGTCAGGGGCACAGCCGGCTTCGCCACCGAGGCCATGCTCGACGACCTGAGCTTCTGCCAGCGCAAGCTGATCCCCGGCGAGAGCCTGGTGATTCCCGACGCCACGGCTGACGCGCGTTACTTCCTCGAAGCGGCGGTGCTCAACGGGCCGAAGATTCGTTTCTACACCGACATCCCGCTGGTCTCCGATGGCGTCGTCCTGGGCGTGCTGGCCTTGTGCGAACGTACGCCGCGCCACGACTTCACCGCCGCTCGCATCGACCTGTTCCGCCAGTTCGCCAACAACGCCGCCACCACGATCGCGCTCGGCCTGGCGACCCTCGAACGCAACAGCATGGAAACCGAGATCAAGGCGCAGCAGTCGCGTTTCGACCTCGCCCAGGAAATGACCGGCATCGGCTACTGGGCCATCGACCTGAAGACGCGCGAAGTCACCTGGTCGAAGGGTCTCTACGCCGTCTACGGCATCTCGGCCAAGTCCTACAAGCCGAAGGTCGCCACTCAGCTAGACATCTACGAGCCGCAGGACCAGGCGATCATCATCGACAAGATGCAGCGCGCCGTGAACAACGGCGAAGACTTCGATTTCACCGTCGAGATCGTTCGCCGCAAGGACAAGATCAACCGCACCATCCGCACCAAGGGCGGCATCGAATTGGGCGACGACGGCAAGCCCGCTCGCTTGTGCGCCTGCGTTCGCGACATCACCGAAGGCGCCTCGGATGCCGAGGAACTGATCCGCGCCCGCATGGCTGCCGAGGATGTCAACGACGCCAAGAATGCCTTCCTTGAGCACATTACCAACGAACTTAAGACCCCGCTCAACAACATCCTGGGCTATGCCCGCCTGATCAACGAGCACCGTCACGACAATCCGGACATCGCCGCCTACACGCAAAGCCTGCTCAAGTCGGCGCGCAGTCTCCAGACCATCGTCAAGGACACGCTTGACGTCTCGACCATGGACACGCCGTCGGTGCGCGAGGCCGGCCAGGCCCACACCTCGGAAGAGGCGGTCAACATCATTACCTTTATCAAGGACTTGACCAACCAGTTCGCCGCCCAGGCCCAGAACAATCAGACCCGCCTTAACGCCCACTTCGTCGACTTCGACAATGCCTGGGCGCAAATGGATTCGATGCGTGTCCGCCAGATCGTGCAGAACCTGCTTGGCAATGCCTGCAAGTTCACCAAGGGCGGCCTGATCAATGTCACCGCCTCTCAGGTCAATGTCGACAACGCCCTGTGGATGCGCATCTCGGTGCGCGACACCGGCATCGGCATGAGCGAGGAGCAATCGCTCAGCCTGTTCTCCGGCAATGGCGAAGACATCAACGGCAACCGCGTCTCCGGCAAGGGCATCGGTCTGAAGATTGCCAAGGCCATTGTCGACCTGCTCGGCGGCCATATCGGCGTCGTTTCGCGTATCGGCGAAGGCTCCAACTTCTGGTTCGAAATCCCGGTCCACTGGGTCGAGGCGCCGGCCCGTTCGCGCGCCGACATCGCCGCGCCCGGCCTGACCCGTTCGATCAACCGCGTTCCCGGCGCCGATCCGATCCGTCCGGCGACGGTCGCCCAGGCCGCTGCCGCGACCCCCGCCTATGCGCCGGTGCGCCCGGCCGTCGACGACGAACGCATTAATCGCGAATATCTGCGTGCCCTGCTGCAGGACATGAAGCTCGACATCCAATAAGCAAAGTTCGGCAATAAGCGCAGACACCGTCTGTAAGCGTAAGTGTTCGCGTAGCGTTGCGTATCGCCAACCAGGAATGCGCCCTCGTCTGACGCGGGGGCGCATTTTCATATGCTGGGATCGGTAGAAGTATCTTAAATCTTCGCGGATATCCTCGTTCTTTTACAAGTCGCCCAGGCGTACCAAAAGGGGCGGCAAAAGGGACGGGAAACTTTGTATGAGCGACGATTACAAGAGTCAGCGTGACCGGTATATTGCGTTTTCGCTGGCGGCGGCCGACCTGCTCATCGAAGTCGACGAATCCCTGCGCATCGTTTCCACGCTCGGCGCCACTCAGGCTCTGCTGAGCAAGGCCGCCGGCGAACTGAAGAACCGCGACGTTTGCGCCCTTTTTACAGCCGAGGACCGTTCCTTCGCGCGCCGCCTGCTGCAGCGCGCCCGCGCCGCCGGGCGCATCGAACCTTGCAGCTTGCATCTCGACCAGCCTGGCGGTCGTCCGCTGCTGGTCAATCTCGGCGCCTGCTACTTGCCCAACCAGGAAAGCAGCACCTATGTCAGCCTGACCGTCCTGTCCGACGCCGTGGTCGTGTCGTCGGAGGCGCGCGACGCATCCGGCCTGCTGGCCCGCGACGACTATCAGAACGTCACCCGGCGGTCCTTGAATCACGGCCCGGAACACTCGCCGTCGCAGATGAAGCTGATCCGACTGAACGGCCTGTCGGGCGTCATCCGCGGTCTCACCAAGGACAAGTCGAACCTGCTGCTCGGCGAAATCGGTTCGGTACTGCGCGCCCAGTCCATGGGCGGAAACGCTGCTGCGCGGTTGAGCGAAGAGGCGTTCGGGTACCTGGCGCCGATCAAGGGCGACTCGGCCACACCGGAAAGCCTGAGCCGCGATATCGCCGGCGTCGCCAAGGCGGCCGGCCTGCCGGCCGACGCCATCAAGCCGTCGGTGATGAACTTCTCGCTCAACACCGGCAATCTCGATGAGGATAGTGTCGCCCGCGCCCTGTCCTACGCGTTGAACAGTTTCTGCCAGCCGGACAGTCGCCAGCCCGTTTCCTCACTTCAGGAAAGTTTGAAATCTGCGATGGACGAGACGGTCCAGCACTTCGATTCCATCCGCAGCCTGATCGACGACAAGAATTTTACCCTGTTCTATCAGCCGGTTATTCACATCGAAAGCGGCATGGTCCACCACTACGAAGCTTTGATGCGTTTCAAGGACGGCCGTAAGCCGTTCGAAACCATCCGCCTGTCGGAGCAGCTCGGCCTGGTCCAGGACTTCGACCTGGCGGTCGCGAAAAAGGCTATCGAGACGCTTAACCAGCATGAGCATGTGACGGTGGCTATCAATTTGTCAGGCCGTTCGGTACAGGACGAGGGCTTCCGCGAGAACCTGCGTCAGATGCTGGCGCCGTTCCCGAAGCTGAACAGCCGCCTGATGTTCGAACTGACCGAATCCAATGCGATCGAGGACATGGAAGCCGCCGCCATCTTCCTGAAGTGGCTGCGTCGCACCGGCTACGCCGTCTGCCTCGATGATTTTGGCGCCGGCGCGGCGGCCTATTCCTACCTGCGTCGTTTCGACGTCGATTTCGTCAAGATCGATGGCCCGTTCCTGCGCGAGGCGCGCGACAATCCGCGTCAGCGCGCCTTGATCCGGTCGATTGCCGTTCTGTGCGAGGAATTGCGCTGCGACGTCGTTGCCGAAATGATCGAGGATGCGGAAATGGCCAAGCTGTGCCGCGAGCTGGGTATTGCTTATGGCCAAGGCTATCATTTCGGCAAGCCGCGCCCGGAAATTGTGGTGCAGACGAACAATGCCCGGCGTCAGGGTGAGATCGAAAGCTGGGGTTAAACTTAGGGGGTTTGGGGTCCGTGACGCCAACCTTTCCCTATACCAACAAAAAGCCCCGCCCCTTTTGGGGGCGAGGGCTCTTTTGTTGGTTTAAGAAGAAGTCTCGGGGCCGCGGGCCACAAACCCCTTTATTTAACCGCAACTTACGGCACATCCGCCAGCTTGCCCCACAGCTTATGCAGCGCGTCCGATCGGCCGCAACCCAGCGCATAGGCGTCATAGTGCTCGGCATGCGTCTTCCAGAAATGCTGATGATAGTCTTCGGCCGGATAGAAGGGCAGGGTGACGCTCGACGCCTTGATGATCTGCGTCACCACAGGCTTCTTCAAAAAGGTTTGCACGGCGGCCTTGGACGCGGTCGCCGTCTGGAACTGGGCGTCGTTATAGGTGAAGATCGCCGTGTGATAGCTTGGCGCCAGGTCGCAGATGACGCCACGCGGATCGGTCGGATCGGTGTGATGCCAGAACGTGTCGAGCAGGCTTTGGTAGCTGACCTTGGTGGGGTCGAACACCACTTCGACGGCTTCGAGGTGCCCGGTCTGTTCGCCGGTGACGTCGTCATAGCTCGGGTTCTTGACGTGGCCCCCCATGAAGCCGGCACGCGTCGAGATAATGCCCTGCGGCACATGGTCGAAAGCCTTTTGCATGCTCCAGAAACAGCCACCGGCGAATACGGCCGTCTCGCGTGCAGGTGTGGCTGGAGCGGCGATGACGGCGGATCCGGTTAAACCGATGGCGGTCAGCGCCAGAAGCAGGAAACGTCTTAGCATGGGGTTTTCCTTCAGGCTCGAAACAATCAGGCGGGAATGAATTTCAGCGCGACGCCGTTGTTGCAATAGCGCAGTCCCGTCGGCGCCGGGCCGTCATTGAAGATGTGCCCTTGGTGGCCGCCGCACTTGGCGCAGTGATATTCGGTACGTTCGTAGACCAGGGCAAAGTCGGACTTCGTCTTGACGTGGCCTTCGATGACCCGGAAGAAGCTTGGCCAGCCGGTGCCGCTGTCGAACTTGGTGTCAGAATTGAACAACGGCAGGTCGCAGCCCATGCACACGAAAGTGCCCTTGCGATGTTCATTGAGCAGCGGCGAAGATCCGGGGCGTTCGGTCGCTTCGTGGCGTAACACGTCATAGGAGGGCGGCGGCAGGCGTTTTTTCCATTCGGCGTCGGTCAGGTTAAGCGGCGTGATGGTTTCGGCGCGGGCGCTCAGGCCCAGCCCGGCAGTCAGCGCGCCGGCGCTAATCACGGAAAGAAGGTGACGGCGATGCATCGGATGGGTCTCCAGGATCGGTTCTGATTGTTAAGCCTTTATACGCGGAAAACGGCAATTGGGTTACGGCGATTTCGAAAAAGATCGTAAACCGAGTAAACGACGGCCCGAACACTTCCCGTCGCAAAAGTATCATAATACCTCTTAAATCTTGCCGCGTCAGCGGCGGCTATCATCCGTGCCGTGCCCAATATGTTGTGGCTTCACCCCGCGACGATGTCCAAATCCTGCCCCCACGTTAACTTTGACGCGTGCTCAAAACATCACACCCCGTTGCCGAACGGCCGCCAGTCACGAAACTGTCACGCATTTTACACGGGACCGTCATACGCCGTCACTAGAGAGCGCAGCGTGGCCATCTTTCGGTCAAAAAGACTCCACGCACCACAACGCAAGGTACCAAAGCTCATGAAAAACGCTTCTCTCATCTTCGGCGCAGCCACTGGCGCGCTCATGATGGTCGCCGCCGCCGGCGCCCATGCCCAAAGCTGGGCCGATACGACCACCGTCACCGGCCGTATCTATTCGGACATCACCACCCAGTCGAACAAGGTCGACGGCGCCAAGGCGGCCGGCTCGACCCAGGGCCTGGGCTACGACATCAAGCGTTTCTACATCGGCTTCGACCACAAGTTCACGGACGTCTGGTCGACCAACGTCACGCTCGACAACTCGCTGGTTTCGGGCGTCGGTCAAACGACCTACATCAAGAAGGCTTACCTGCAAGCCACGATCGACCCGGCTTTCGTCGTCACCGTCGGCGCCACGGACATGCCGTGGGTGCCTTACGTTGAAGGCATCTACAACTACCGTTACCTGGAAAACACCGTCACCGACATCTCGAAGTCGGGCGCTGGCGCCGTCGCCACGTCGTCGGACTGGGGCGTGCACGTCAGCGGCACCCTGCCGGGCAACATCGTTTCCTACCAAGTTTCGGCGGTCAACGGTAACGGCTACCGCAACCCGGCTCGTCAGAACGGCTTCGACTACGAAGGCCGCCTGAGCGCCAAGTGGAACCAGTGGAACTTCGCCGTCGGCGCACGTACCGGCTACCTCGGCCAGAAGGTCGAAGGCACCGCCACGCCGAACAAGGCGACCCGTACGGACGCCCTGGTCGCTTGGGTTGGTGACCGCCTCCGCGCCGGCGCTGAATACTACCCAGCCAAGAACTACAGCGCTGCCATCGTGAAGGGCGCTGCCAAGGACACCAACGAAGGCTGGTCGTACTTCGGTTCGTACCGCGTCTCGCCGGTCTACACCGTGTTCGCGCGCTATGACTCGGTGAAGCCGTTCAAGCTGACCAACCCGACCCGCAAGAACGACTACTACAACTTCGGTCTGTCGTGGAACGCCTTCAAGAACGTCGACTTCTCGGTCGCAGAAAAGCACTCGATCGACAAGTTCGTGACCGGCGTCACGCCGCACAAGAACGTCGGCGACGAGCTCGGCGTCTGGGCGCAGCTGCGCTACTAAGAAACAAAGGCGGCCGTCACCAAGATCGGCCGCCTTTTTTCGTCCGCTTACTGAGTTTCTGCCGGCTGTTAAAACACTGTCACGAAAAAGCGCTAGACAGATTTACCGCATGTCGGCTCCAACACTTTTCCTATGGAGAATGGGAATGATGAAGTTTCTTTCCGTCGCGTTTGCCGCGGCGCTGATGACGGCCTCGGCCGTCGCCACCACGGCTTCGGCCGACACGATCTCGGGCGCTGGCGCCACCTTCCCGGCCCCGCTGTATGCCAAGTGGGCCGAAGGCTACAAGCAAGCGACCGGCAACAGCCTGAACTTCCAGGCCATCGGTTCGGGCGGCGGCATCAAGCAAATCGAAGCCAAGACCGTTGATTTCGGCGCTTCGGACAAGCCGCTGACCAAGGAAGAGCAAGACCAATATGGTCTGTACCAGTTCCCGACCGTCATTGGCGGCGTAGTTCCGGCGATCAACATCCCGGGCATTCCGACCGGCAAGCTGAAGCTGCCGGGTGCCGTCCTGGCTGACATCTTCATGGGCAAGATCACCATGTGGAACGATCCGGCGATCACCAAGTGGAACGCTGGCCTGAACCTGCCGGCTCTGCCGATCACCGTCGTCCACCGTTCGGACGGCTCGGGCACCACCTTCCTGTTCACCTCGTACCTTGGCCTCGCTTCGGCGGAATGGAAGTCCAAGGTCGGCGCCAACGACACGGTTGAATGGCCGGTCGGCGTCGGCGGCGCCAAGAACGACGGCGTCGCGGCACTGGTTCGCGGCACCGCCGGTTCGATCGGCTACGTCGAATACGCCTACGTCATGAAGACCCAGATCGCTTACGCTCTGGTCGCCTCGCACGACGCCACCTGGCCGCTGCCGACCGCCGCCAACTTCAAGGCTGCGACTGCCGGCGCCGATTGGAAGAACGCTCCGGGCAACTACGTTCTCGTCCTGAACCAGCCGGGCGCCAATGCTTGGCCGATCACCGGCGCGACCTTCATCCTGGTCTACAAGAACCAAGCCAACGCCGCCAAGGGCGCCGCTGTCCTGAAGTTCTTCGATTACGGTTACGCCAAGGGCGACTTCAACGCCAACGACCTCTTCTACGTGCCGCTGCCGGCCGACGTGAAGAACATGGTCCGCAAGCAGTGGGCCGAAAACGTCAAGGCGAACGGCCAACCGGTCTACGTCTCGCCGAACAAGTAATACCTCCGCGTGTCTCAAATACCGCAAAGGTGATTGAGTGAGCAAAAAGGGCGAGGTATGACCTCAAGGGTTGTGCCTCGCCCAACTTTTACTTAAGAAGTTCCGGCTCCATTGAAGTTCTCAGAGAGCTGACCTTTCCCGAACCGTTTAAACGCCGCGACGCCAGGGGGCGACCGATGCCTGCTCATACCGCCAAAGTCCGCTTCGATCCGACCGACCCGATCTTCCGCTGGGTCTCGTTCGGTGCTGCGACTCTTCTTCTGCTGACCCTCGGAGGCATCATTGTCTCCCTGTTGATCGGTGGTTGGCCGGCGCTGCACAAATTCGGCTTGAATTTTTTCATCGAATTCGGTGAAGGTTGTGCGACCTTCCAAAATCCGAATCCCGCGCCCAACGCCATTTGCCCGGCCACCAACTGGAACCCGGTCACCGAAGTTTACGGCGCCGCGGGCCCGATCTTCGGCACGATCGTCTCTTCCTTCCTGGCGCTGCTCCTGGCCTTGCCGGTCGCCATTGGTGTTTCGGTCTTCCTGACGCAGTTCTGTCCGCGCGTCCTGGCTCAGCCTCTGTCGACCGCCGTTGAACTCCTGGCCGGCATTCCGTCCATCGTCTATGGCATGTGGGGGCTGTTCGTCTTCGCGCCGTTCTTCGCCAAGCATGTGCAACTCCCCCTGATGATGCACGCGCCCGCAGGCTCCTTTCTGCAAAAGTTGACCATGGGCGTGCCCAACGGCGCCAACGTCCTGACCGCCTCGATCATTCTGGCGATCATGGTCCTGCCCTATATGACCGCCGTTTTCCGCGAGCTGTTCCGCTCCATTCCGCCGCAAGTGCGCGAAGCCGCCTTTGGTGTCGGCGCCACGCCGTTCGAAGTTGTGACCTCGGTCATCATCCCCTACGTTCAGAAGGGCATGATCGGTGTGGTTATGCTCGGCCTCGGCCGGGCGCTTGGCGAAACCATGGCGGTAACCTTCATCATCGGCAACTCGCACCGCTTTCCGAAGTCGCTGTTCGACTCGAGCTCGACCCTGGCGTCGACCATCGCCAACGAATTCAATGAATCGACCACGGCCATGCACACATCGGCGTTGATCGCGCTGGGCCTGGTGCTTTTCCTGATCACCTTCTCCGTGCTGGCAGCGGCTCGTGCGCTGCTGTCATCGCAACGTTACTGAGGAACCGGCATCATGAACCGCGCCGCTCGTCGTAAAATCGGCAATACCATTTTTGTCGGCCTCTGCATCCTTGCCACTGCCCTGGCGCTCCTGGCCCTCGGCCTGATCATGTGGTCGCTGTTCTCCCAGGGCATCGGTGGCATGAATGTAAAGATCTTCACCATGGCCACGCCGGCGCCCGATTCCGAGGGCGGCCTGATCAATGCCATCGTCGGTTCGATCCTGATGTGCGGCATCGGCATGATCCTGGCGCTGGTGGTTGGCATTCTCGCCGGAACCTGGCTGGCCGAAATCGGCGGAGACACACCCTACGGTCATGCCGTTCGCTTTCTCAACGACGTGCTATTGTCGGCGCCGTCGATCCTGATCGGTCTGTTCGTCTACGAACTCTTCGTCAGCCCGCAAATGGGCACGTGGCATAATCCCTTCTCGCTGGGCCATTTTTCGGGCTGGGCGGGTGCGATTGCCCTGGCGGTCCTGGCCACGCCGGTAGTGACGCGGACCACCGAAGACATCCTTAATCTTCAACCCAATGCTCTGCGGGAAGCGGGCATGGCGTTGGGATCGTCGCAGTTCGTCACCATCCGCAGGATCATCTGGCGTGGCGCCGGCGCCGGCCTGCTGACCGGCGGTTTGCTTGGCTTCGCCCGGATTTCCGGTGAAACCGCGCCATTGTTGTTCACCGCGCTGAGCAACCAGTTCAGCCATGATCCCTGGTGGGATGTGATCGGCACTATGAACGAGCCGACCGCCAGCCTGCCGGTCGCAATGTATAATTTCGCCCTCAGCCCGTATGAGAGCTGGAACAAGCTGGCCTGGGCAGGGGCGCTGCTGGTTGCTGTCGCGGTCCTGGCCATCAATATTGCCGGGCGCTGGCTGGCCCGCGAAAAGAACTCCAACTGACCTAATCGTTTTCCTCTCATCCGAGACCCGATATGAGCACCGACACAACATCACCCGACTTCAAGAGCGTCATCGTCCCGCCGCCCGCCGACAGCCTGGTGCTGGAGGTCAAGAATCTGGACTTTTTCTACGGGACGCACCAGAGCCTGTTCGGCGTCAACATGCCGGTGAAGCGCAATGCCATCACCGCCCTGATCGGTCCGTCGGGCTGTGGCAAGTCGACCCTGCTGCGCGTTATCAATCGCATCTACGATCTCTATCCCGGGCAACGGGCGGAGGGCGAAATCTCGTTCGAGGGCGAGAACATCGTCGGCCAGAAGGTTGACCTGGTTGCCCTGCGCGCCCGTATCGGCATGGTGTTCCAAAAGCCGACCCCGTTCCCGATGTCGATCTACGACAATGTTGCCTTCGGCGTGCGCCTGCACCAGTCGAAGTCCAAGTCGGAAATGGACGAACTGGTCGAAAAGTCTTTGCGCCGCGCCGCCCTGTGGGACGAAGTCAAGGACAAGCTCAACAAGTCGGGCCTTGGCCTGTCCGGCGGCCAGCAGCAGCGTCTTTGCGTTGCCCGTGGTATCGCCGTCAATCCAGAAATCCTGCTGCTTGATGAACCGGCCTCGGCGCTCGACCCTATCTCGACCGCCAAGCTCGAAGACACGCTCGAAGAGCTGAAGCGCGACTACACGATCGTTATCGTCACGCATAACCTGCAACAGGCGGCGCGTTTGTCAGACTACACCGGCTTCATGTTCCTCGGCAAAATGATCGAATATGGTCCGACTGAAGAGCTGTTCGTCCGTCCGAAGGTCGATAAGACCGCGGAATATATCGGCGGCCGTTTCGGCTAAAAATCGTTTCCGCCAAAAAAACCGTTTCCCATAGCGCCTTAGGGGGGCGCTGTTCGGGGGGAATGGGGGAAAAGTCCGGCAAGCTTGGGGGCTGCCGGACTTTTTATTGTCTATTGCACGTAAAGGATGCGTGACGCGCTCTGTGCCTTGCTGCCATCCGAACGTGTCGCCTCGAAGCTTAAAGTGTGCTGGCCCGGCGTCAATGAGCCGCGTGGGAAGTGCCAGTCGAACTGCACCTTGGGATAGTTGGGGTCGTAGCTAACAAATGGCGGCGCGGTGGACTCGCCGCCCGGATCGAGATGATTGCGCGCCGTCACCACGAATTTGCCGTCGATCAGAATGTCGACCTTGTCGATGCCGATCGGATCGGCGGCCATGCCGTAATGGTTGCCGCTGTCCTTGTGGCTCAGGAAGCGGCCGGGCTGTGGATTAGCGATGTACAGAGACGGAATGAGCGGGCAGGGTCCCTTGGTTTGTGGCGGCGATGGCGAGGTGCGGACGCGCGCGGTGAAGATGTCGAACTGGGTGCGGCCTGGTGGCAGCGACGCCACCTTGAACGGCTCGATTTCGTCGAAATCACCGCACATCGCCTGGTACATCGTCATCTTTTCGCTTTCGTGCAGCAGGTAGTCGGGCTGATTGAGGATCAGCACGACACCTTTGCCCGCGTGATTCTTCACGAGTGCGTCGATATCGAGGCCCCAGTCGCGGCGGGCGACGATGAAGCGTGACACCTCATCGTACGGATCGGCCAGGGTATAGATACGGCGGCCCTTCTTGCCATTGGCCGGGAACTCCATGTGCACGGCGTCGCGGTGGCCGCTGGTCGCCCAGGCGATATCTGGGCCGAAGCGTTCGACCGCGCGTGCGTTGGCGGCGGCCAGGTCGGGTTCGAGCAGGCTGTAGTTCTCGTTCTGCATGATATTGTGCTGGCGCTCCATCGGCGGCAGCTCAGCCGAGTGGCGGTATTCCCACTGATAGATGCTGCCGGCGATGCCGATCAGCAGGGCCAGCAGCGGACCTGTGGCGATCAGGCTGGCGCGCATGGCTCGGCCGAAACCGGTGCGGGCGCGGCCGGCGAACCGGATCAGCACGCCAGGTACATAGGGTAACAGCGGCAGATAGGCCATGAACGGCCAATGCGGCATGACCTTCTTGTTGATGGTCGCCTGGCCGACATAGAACAGGAAGATGACCACGGCCTGGTAACCGAGCAGCGCGTCCGGCTTCTTGCCGTCGTCGACCAATGAGATCTTGGCGGCGGCGCACAGGGCGATAAAGAACAGCGGTGTGGCGATGCCGAACTGCGTCTGGACGAAACCGATGATGTGGTCGAGCTGCGGGTCATAGCGTGGCCGGTTGATGACGTGGAAGGCGATGGCCGGCCAGCCTTCCTGGGCGTTATAGATCAGCGCGGGAAGCAGGCCGAGGAAACCGAGTGCGGCGGTGATATAGACGCCGGGCCTCGACCAAAGTTTCCGCCCCTGTGCCGTCGCCAGCATGAAGACGACGACGGCCAGGCCGGGTATCAGGAAACGAAAATGAACCAGCTGGCCGACGCCGGCGCAGACCCCGGCCCAGACCCACCACTTCAGCATGGGCCAGGTCAAACCCGGTGTTTCGTCCTGAATCGCCCGGATCAGGCAGCCGCACATTAGCACCAGTAACAACTGCAACGCGCCTTCGGGATAGAAGATCGTGCCATTAAGCGCGGCCGGCGGCAGCACCATCGACACAATGGCAGCCCACAAGGCGTTGCGCCGGGTCGTGATCGGCGTGCTGAGGAAATAGACGGCGAACGGAATGGCGCCGGCGATGGCCAGGCCGACCACGCGTAACGGCCAGATCTGCCAGCCGAAGATCGAGGTGATCAGCCGCGCCAGCCAGGGAAAGCCGGCCGGAATATCGGGATAACCGAGCGCCAGATATTCGCCGGACACGACGAAATGGCCCTCTTCCCAGATGACATGGCTGATCAAGCCGACGACGAACCGCCACACGGTCAATACCGCCAGGGCGATGAGCGCGAAACGCTGCAAGGCCCGGTCATCGCCTATCAGGGGTTTCATAGGCGCAAGCGGCGGCATGTCATGGTTGAGAGGATCGGCAGACTCGCCCAGGGCACGCATTGGCTCGGTTGACATGGATTCCCCTGAGGTGGACGTGAGAGATGGACGCCTCTTGCGGGCGCGATTTTGCTTCAGAAAGGCCGAACCCTACCCGAAAACGCCGGTTTGGCAACCGTCAGGCCGAAACCGGCGCCCGCACGGCATTGACGACATTGTAATCGGCGGCGACGCGGACATCGCGCAGGTGGCGCACCTGGCGAATCGAGTCTTCATACAGCGGATGGGCCTTGTAAGCGCGGAAGTCTTCGAGCGTGTCGAATTCACCGTAAACCACGACGTCGATATCGTTGGCCAGCTGGTCGATTTTCTCGTTACGCGATACTTCCAATATGCGGGCGTGCGGGATCTGGGTCAGCAGTGACAGGCCGCGCAGGACGGCGTCCAGATCGGCCGGGTCCTTGCAACTGAACATAACGATATGGCGGATCATGACGGATGACTGGAAACGAGCGGCGACGGCCATTTCCTTAGAGCGTCTGGCACGCGCGTCAAGCGCCTTATTGCCGCAGGTGGCTGAACTAGGGCTCGCAGCCGCAGTCGTCGCTATGGCGGTGGAACAGCTTGAGAGCGTTGGAATTAACCGCATGCGATCCGGCCACCAGCAGGGCGCCGATAACGCTCAGATAGGCTTCATAGGGATCGAGTTCGGCCAGAAACGCGGCCAGCGCCAGCAGCAGCAGGCCCGCGGCCATCGGCGCGGTAATACCGGTGCGCCGCCATCCGCCCGACCGCCACAGGGCGAGGGCGCTCAACGGGATGGCAATGAGAATCAGCACCTTGTGTACGATCTCGTTTTGCGAAAAGATGCCGAGGAACGGCAAGGCGGCCACCAGGAATGGCAGCAGCAGGCAATGGACGACGCACAGGCCCGAGATGCTCATAGAAGCGAAGTCCAGCCATTTGCTCTTGCGCGGCGCCATCAAAAACCCTGAATATCGGATGCGGATAGAAAACTCGACCCCATCGAAATATGTTATACTGTAACTTTTGGCAAGCCCGACCTGAAATTTTTTTGATATGAAATTCGGCAAAGGCACCGGATGGAGGAGCGGGTACCCATGCAGTTTGGCGAAATCGAGGCGCGCGCGGCGGATCGCAAGGGCGGCGCGAAAGCACTGGAAAGTCTTTTGAAAAGCTCCTTGCCGCGCGACAAGCTGCTGGCGGTGCCGGACGAACGCTGGTTGTCGGAAATGACGCGCTCCATCTTTCAGGCGGGTTTCAGCTGGGAGCTGATCGACAAGCGCTGGCCGCAGTTCGAAGCCGCCTTCGAAGGCTTCAATGTCACGCGTTGGCTGTTCATGTCCGATGACGATCTCGACCACTTGCTGAAGGCGCCCGGCCTGGTTGCCAATGCCCAGAAGATCAAGTCGGTTCAGGGCAACGCTCAGTTCATTTCAGAGATGGATAAGTCGCACGGCTCGGCGTCGGCCTGGTTCGATTCGTGGCCGCTTGACCGATACATGGAGCTGTGCGCCGAACTGAAGGCGAGAGGGTCGCGGCTGGGCGGCGCCACAGGACAGCGGGTAATGCGTAGTCTGGGTCGCGACGCGTTCATCCTCACGCCAACCGTGGTCAAGGCTCTAAAGGCCTGCGGCGTGGTAGCCGGGGAACCACCGACCTCGAAAAAGGATCTGGCGGCGGTGCAGGACGCACTTACGGCTTGGCATGGCCAGAGCGGCCGAGGCCTGACCCAGATGAGCCAGATTCTCGCCTTTTCCGTCGACTGAAGCGGCCTCTCATTCAGCGCTTCGGGCCAAAAACTGCTTGCCCAATTAATAAATCAAATTTATTTATTACTGAATTTCTCGAGGTCGCAAGACACAGTACGGACTGGACTGAGCGATGGGTGGCGCAGCGACACGAAGCGTGGTGGGCCTTGATGACGAGGTCAGTGCCAAGCGGTTGGCCGATGCCGATATCGTCAAAAGCCTGCGACGTGAAATCCGTCAGACAGCTGAGCCAACGCTGCGCAAATGGTTCGGCCAGATCGCCGACGACGTGGGCGGCTTTCACGGCAAAATTGATGCGGCGGGCCAGCCGGCGCCGGATGCCCCACGCAGCGCCGTTCTTTATACCCAGTTGCTGTGGGCGTTCAGTGCCCTGAGCGAACATTTGAAATCCGCTGAAGCACTGGCCCTGGCCCATCGCGCCGCCGCTCACCTGCATGGCCATTTCATCGACCCCGACCATGGCGGTCTCTATTTTCAGCTCAATGCCCGCGGCCAGGTGACCGACGCCCGCAAGCATGCTTATGTCCAGGCATCCGGCGTCCAGGCGTTTGCCGAATATGCTCGCATCACCGGTAACGTAGACAGTCTCCGGACGGCGCGTGACCTGCAGCGCGAACTGGAGGAGCGCTTCTGGGATCTGCAACGCGGCGGTTACGTCGCCGCGATGAGTGCTTTCTGGCATACACCGGCCGATCCGCGCCTGCTGGAAAGCGATCCTGATTGCCCGCGGACGGCGACCGCGCACCTGCGCATCGTTGAAGCCTACGGCCATTTGCATCGGGTCGCACCGACCGACATGTCGCAAGCGGCTCTGCACCGGGCGCTGGGCCTGTATATCGACCGTTTTGTCGACGTGGCGAGCGGCCATTTATGCTTGTTCTACAATCAGGATTGGACAGGCGAAGCGCAAGGCATCAATTACGGTCAGGACATCGCCGCAAGTTGGCGTCTTTGGAAAGCGGTGAGCACTCTTGGCGACCGCGAAATGCAGGCGCGGGTACGGGCGCTAAGCCTGTCCCTGGCGGCGGCGGCAAGGGACGAAGGGCGGACGCCGGACGGATGCCTGCGCGCCGCAGGTTATGCGCAGGTCGAGGCACTGATAGGTTTCGTTACGGCCGGACAGATTAGCGGCAATCCGGCCTATCTCGACGCCGCCAGTAAGCTATGGCCTCACGTCAAGGCAGGCCTAAGCCAGGACCCGTGCGCCGCCGCCCGCATCCTGGTCGAGCTCGATCGCCGTTAAAGACCTATGGTTTGACGTACGGCCGGATATCCTTGTCCTGTGCTGCCCAGGTATCGACCGCTAGCTTACCGAAATAGTCCGAGCCCTTCTTGCCCAGGTGCGTGTAGTCGAAGCCTTGGTGCTGCGGCGTTGTCGCTTGCGAAGCGTCGCTGAACACGGCCGGGATCGACGTGCCGGAGTTTTCGCTGTCGAGGATGTTCTGCGGGATCGGGTCGCCGGCCATGCGGTTGGCGGCGGGCAGGCCCATGTCCTGGACGGCCTTCTGACTGGCGGCGTAGAAATCGACCACTTCCCAGCCCTTGTCGCGCGCCACCACCTTGATGGCGGTCGCCCACGGCAGCAGGTCGGGCTGCAGTTGGCCGTTCTTGAACCAGCGCTGCGTCAGCGGCGTGGCGAAGATCGGCACGGCGCCGGCCGCCTGGATTTCCTCGCCATACTTGCGCATGTTGAGCGGGAATTCGTCGGCGATATTGGTGTGGCGCTCCGGCTTGGGCGAGCCATCATTGTGCGCCCATTCGATCCAGACATAGGTCTTGGCCCAGGCCGTACCATCGGCCGCCGTCTTGGTCTTGATCTGCTCCATCGCCTTGTCCCACAGGCCTTCGACGCGGTAGCTCTTCGACGACCGGCCGCCGCGCGACAGGTTCACGCAGGTCACTTCCGGCGTGAACTGGGCGCAGAAGCCAAGGCCATAACCCGACGAATTGGTCATGGTCGAATCGCCGATCATGATGACGCGGATGGGCTTGAGCGGCGCGGATTGCGCACCTGAAACGGCCAGAAGACCGAGCGCCACAGCACTTATGATGGATTTGAACAGCATGCCGGATTTCCCTGTTTTTTATTGATCCTACATTTTACGGCCGGACGTGGCGAGTCCGTCGGCTTGATTTGATCTGTAACTCTCTTAAATACAGTAGACGCGCAGGAGGTCCGCTTATGAAAATCGAAATCTGGTCCGATGTGATTTGTCCGTTTTGCTATATCGGCAAAGCGCAGCTTGAAGCCGCCCTGGCTGAGCTCGACGTCGACACCGATATCGAGCACCGCGCCTTTCGCCTCTCGCCAGGCGAACCCGTGGCTCCGGTCGAGGCGGTCCTGGCGCGCAAATACGGCATGGCGCCGGCCCAGGTCCAGGCGTCGCAGCGCAACGTCGAAGCCATGGCGGCACAGGCGGGCTTGGAATTCCATCTCGGCGGTACCTTCTCAGGTGACACAACGGACGCGCACAAGCTGCTTCTGCTCGCCGCCGACAAAGGTATGCAGGCGGCATTGCTCAACCGGCTCTATCACGCCTATTTCACCGAACAGCGCAACATTTTCGACCACGATATCTTGCTTGGCTATGCCGAGGAAGTTGGGCTGAATCGCACCGAAGCGGCGGCCGCCCTCGATTCCGCCGAACTGGCTGCCCGCGTCGCCGCCGACCAGCGCACAGCCGAAAACTTCGGCGTGCGCGGTGTGCCGTTCGTTGTCATCGACCGCAAGATCGGCGTTTCCGGCGCCCAGGGCACACCGGCCTTCCTCCAGGCGCTGGAGGCGGCCATCGCCGACGCTCCGAAACCGGTTATCGACGGCGATACCTGCGGTGTCGATGGCACATGCTGAGCCTTTTCGACTGAATTTCTGCGACTCCGCATAAAAATATTTGGGCAAATCCAAGGCAGGTTGATTGGCTAAGCCAGGGACGCGGCCTATATAGGGCGGGCCAAACAGAAAGCCCGTGCCCGATGCCCGATTCCGCGACCAGCCAGCCGCTGCCGAAACCCAAAGCCAAGCTTGCCGAAACCCTCGCCTTCCTCACCCCCTATCTCTGGCCGAAGGACCGCCTCGATCTGAGGCTCCAGGTCCTGTGGGCGATCCTGGCGATGGTGGCGGGTAAGGCGCTGACCGTCTTGACGCCGCTGTTCCTGAAGTGGGCGACCAATGCCTTTGCCGGCAAGGTGCCGCAACTGGCCCATGCCGATTGGTGGACGCTGATCCTGGGTATGCCACTGGCCTTGATTGCCGCGTACGGCGTCACTCGGGTCGTGGCCAACATCATGAACAACGGGCGTGACGCCCTGACCGCGGCGGTTGGCCAGCCTGCGGGGCGCGGCCTGGCCAACCGGGCTTTCGTCCATCTGCATAATCTGTCGCTGCGTTTCCATCTGCAACGCCGCACCGGCGGTCTGTCGCGTGTTATCGAACGTGGCAAGGCGGGGATCGAAACCATCATTCGCCTGACCATGATGGTTGGCATCCCTACGGTCATCGAATTTGTCCTGACGGGCTTCATTCTGGCTCTGCAGTTCAGCCTGGTCTACGTCGCCATCGTTGTCGTCACGGTCGTTGTCTATGTCTGGTTCTCGATCGTCGCCTCCAACTGGCGCATCGCCATCCGCAAGGATATGAACGACGCGGATAGCGACGCCATGGGCAAGGCGGTCGACAGCCTGCTGAACTTCGAGACGGTCAAGTATTTCGGCAACGAAAAGCTGGAAAGCGACCGCTACAACCGCGCCACCGCCAAATACGAACAGGCGGCCATCAAGACCTATATGTCCCTGGCCTGGCTGAATATCGGCCAGGCGGTCATCTTCGGCGCCGGCATGACCGCCGTCCTGGTGATGTCGGCCTATGAAGTCGTCCACGGCACCAAGAGCATCGGCCACCTGATGCTGATCAACGGTTTCATGATGCAGCTGTCGATCCCGCTCAACTTTATCGGCACGCTCTATCGCGAAATCTCGGTCGGCCTGATCGATATGGATGCCATGTTCAAGCTGCTTGACGAGCCGCAGGAAGTGGTCGACGCGTCCGATGCCTATGAACTGTCGGCGCCGGACGGCCGTATCGTCTTCAAGGACGTCCATTTCCGCTACGATGCCGACCGGCCGATCCTGAAGGGCGTGTCGTTCGAAGTCCCCGCGGGCAAGACCGTGGCCATTGTTGGCCCTTCCGGAGCCGGCAAGTCGACCATCTCGCGCCTGATGTACCGCTTCTACGACATCCAGCAGGGCGCGATCGAAATCGACGGTCAGGACATCCGCAAGGTCACTCAAGCGAGCCTGCGCCGGGCTGTCGGCATGGTGCCGCAGGATACCGTCCTGTTCAACGAAACCATCGCCTACAACATCGGCTACGGCAAGTTCGGCGCTTCCCAGGAAGAGATCGAGGATGCCGCCGAAGCCGCCCAGATCGCCGGTTTCATCGCCACCCTGCCGAAAGGTTTCGACACCGAAGTCGGCGAGCGCGGGCTGAAGTTGTCCGGTGGTGAAAAACAGCGCGTTGCCATCGCCCGCACCTTGCTGAAATCGCCGCCGATCCTGATCCTCGATGAGGCGACCTCGGCGCTCGATACCCATACCGAGCGCGAGATCCAGGCCTCGCTGGACGACGTGTCGAAGAACCGCACCACTCTGGTCATCGCCCACCGCCTGTCGACCGTCGTCGGCGCCGACGAGATACTTGTGCTCA
>CAYULN010000184.1:0-6317 GCA_964445605.1 uncultured Caulobacteraceae bacterium
TGGTGCTGTACGAAACCGCCAAGGCCGGCATCGAAGGCATGAGCCGCGCCCTGGCTCGCGAACTGGGCAAGGACAATATCCGCGTCACCACCATCATCCCGGGCAATGTCAAGACGCCGCGCCAGATGAAGTGGTACACGCCGGAAGGCGAACGCCAGATCGTCGAGGCGCAATGCCTGCCGGGTCGCATTGAGCCGAAGCATGTGGCCTCGCTGGCCCTGTTCCTGGCCTCGGACGACGCGTCGCTGTGCACCGGCCACGGCTACTGGATCGACGCCGGCTGGCGCTGATCTCACTTTTCCCCACTTGAGGGGAGAAGCGGGACGGCCCGTACCGCGGGCGAAACGCCAGATGAGGGGTTGGTAGGGCAAAGCTCAATCGGAAACAATTGAACCCCTCACCCGAATGCCCCGACTAAAAGGAAAGCGTATGCGCACCTTCGGCTTCTCTCTGGCGATCGCCCTTGCCTTGGCGTCCGGCGGCGGCCCCTCTATCGCCCAGACCGAGCCTGCGGCCATAACCGCACAGCCCCCGGCGGCCAAGCTTCCGCCACTCACCGACTTTGTCGGAACCTACACCTACCAGGGCGCCACGATCGAAATCGTCGCTCCGGACGACCTATTTGTGCTGCTGGATGGCGGCAAATACCGGCTACGGCGTAAGTCGGCCGATGTGTTCGTCAACGCGGCCGGCGCCGACGTTATCTTCCGCCGCGGCCCCGACGGCGCCGTGGCGACCGTGGAGGATGAAACCGGCGTCAACCGGCGTCTGTCGGCCAGCGTCTCGGCCCAGGCTGCAGCGGCGTTCCAACCCCGCCCTCCAGGCTCGCCGCCCTATCGGTACCAGACGCCTCGTAACATGCATGACGGCATCCCGGTGGGCGATGTCGCCAAGTCCGACCTCGGCGCCGAGGCTGCTAATCGCATCGTGGCGGGCGTCCTCGACAAAAAATGGGAGGATGTCGATAGTGTCCTGATCTTCCAGGGCGGCAAGCTCGTGCTGGAAGAATACTTCTACGGGTATGACCGCGATACGCCGCACCAACTGCGCTCGGCGACCAAGTCGGTCGTCAGCGCCGTCGTGGGAGGCGCCGTCGCCAACCATGAGGTCACGCTGGACGAGCCGGTCCTGGCCAGGCTCGGTTACGCGAACGTCGCCAACCCCGATCCGCGCAAGTCCGCCATCACCCTGCGCGACCTTCTGACCATGCAGTCGGGCCTCGATTGTGACGACCATGTCGCCGGCTCTCCCGGCGGCGAGAACCAGCTCTACAACACCCCCGACTGGATCCGCGTGATGGTTGACCTGAAAATGGTCGAGACGCCCGGCACGGTGGGCCACTATTGCACCGGCGCTGTCTTTATGGCCGGTCGCACGGTGGAAAAGGCGACGGGCCGCGCTCTGCCCGACTATGCGCAGGCGCACCTCTTCAGCCCCTTGGGCATCCGCCGGGCCGACTGGACCTGGAATCCCGTTCTAACCAACGCTGATAAGCACTTCGGCATGTTGTCCATGCGTCCGCGCGACATGCTGAAGTTCGGCATGCTCTACGCGAATGAGGGGCGATGGGGCAAGAAACAGGTTCTGCCCGCCGCCTGGGTGAAGGAGTCGCTCTCGTCCTTAAGCACCGTTGAAAACACGGCCTACGGCTATTACTGGTGGCGCATGTCAGTGCAGGTCGCGACGCCGGACGGCCCCCGTCGCGTCTATATGAGCGCCGCGCAAGGCAATGGCGGCCAGAAGATTTACCTTGTACCTGAGCTCGACCTGATCGCCGTCTTCACGGGCTCGCGCTACAACACGGGCGACGCGCCTCCGAACAAGATCATGGCCAGTGTGGTGCTGCCCGCCCTCATGCAGGCGCGCGGCGTAAAGGGAGACGTAGGTGCGCCAGCCCATTGATGCCGGCTCGGTCTGGACCGGCTGATTTAAGAGTCAGTTGCTCTGTCGATCACCCGATCGCCAACTCCGGCCGGATCGACACCTTGTCCGCCGATGGGAAATCCTTCGGAACCGGATAGCTGACCTCGCGCTTTCCCAGCCATTGCAACGCCCGGATCAGGATGGTCTGGACGTCGGCGCTGCGCCAGGTCACCGGTTGGACATCGCCTTTCCAGACGTGGCCGTAATTGGCGGTATAGACCCGGCCCTTGCCGTAATCGACGGTCCATTCCATCGGCCAGTTCAGCTGTGTCACGGGCTCCAGCGCGTAGCTCAGTACGCTGAGATGATGCGCCGGGCCGCGCGGATAACGATAGACCTCGACGTCGGCGGTCAGCCACGAACGCGGAAAGCCTTTGTGCACCGGATGATCGCCAAGCCGTTGCACCAGGGCGTCGAACCGCGCGCCGTGATTGGTCTTGTCGCCTTCGCCCGGCGGCATGGATTCCATTTTTCCACGATTGTCGATAAATACGGCGTCACCGTAGTCCTTGATCCGCCAGCCCAGACCGATGATCTCGTTATAAGCCGGCCAGTCGGCAAAGGCATTATTGCCGGAATGCAGGACATAAACTCCGCCGCCGTCGCGGACATAGGCCTCGAAGTCGGCCTTGACCGTCTCCGGCCACGGCGCGCCGCCCTTGTAGTCGTTATAGGTCTGGATGACGACGTCGTGCGCCTTGAAATCCGGCCGCCACTGCTCCCAGCCCGGCGCGTCCACAGTCGGCGGCGAGGTCGACACCGACACCTCGAACAGACCGGAAGGCTCAAGCACCGCCCGCACCAGCTTGGTCGTCAAAACCCAATCGTGATTGCTGACGCCGTCGACGATCAGCACCTTGAGCCTTTTTGTATTTTGGGGCTGATCCGCCCGCGCCGCAGCAGCGACCGATCCCACACCCGCGGCCGCCCCGCAAAGCAATAACTGGCGGCGATGCAACCCTTTGAAAATCATACTTTTAAATTCCCTGTTTTGTCATTCTATTGTTGCGCTGCCGAAGTAAAAAAAGATGTACAGCGCTGCCAATCTCGGGCAAACATGATACCGCTAACAAATTAAGGCCCCGGCTGGCTTTTGGCCAGTTAAAAACGGCGTGGAGAACAGGACCGCGAACCGGAGGCGGCTCAGCGAAACGGGCGGGGTAAAAAAACCGCCGCACCATAGGGAGTTAACGAATGTCTTCACTGGGAAAAGTGAACATGGGTCTGGTCATGGGGCTCGCCATCGGCGCGGCGCTCGGCGGGCTCCTGTTCGGCTACGACACCGCCGTCATTTCCGGCGCCGTCGAAGCCATCGATCATAATTTCGTCCAGCCGCGCACCGAACTGTCGGAAATCGCGCGCAACGCCATGACCGGCAACGCCGTCGGCATCGCGCTCTGGGGCTGCTTTGTCGGCTCGCTGATCGCCGGTCCTCTGGCCACCTCCATCGGCCGTCGCTCCGGCATGATGATCGCCGCCGTCATCTTCTTCGTTTCGTCGATCCTGGCCGGCTTTCCGGAAACCGGTTTCGGCGCGCCGGGCAGCATGGGCGTCAACGCGCTCAACCCCTTCTTGATCTACCGCTTCCTCGGCGGCGTCGCTATCGGCATGGCCTCGCTGATCTCGCCGATGTACATCGCCGAAATCGCCCCGCCCAAGACGCGCGGCCTGCTGGTCACCTTCCAGCAGATCGCCATCGTCGGCGGCATGCTGCTGGTCTATTTCGTCAACCTGAAGATCGGCCAGATGGGCGACGACGCCTGGATCCTGTCGACAGGCTGGCGCTACATGCTGGCCTCGTGCGCCATCCCGGCGACGCTGTTCTTCCTGGCCGCCTTCCTGATGCCGGACACGCCGCGCTGGTACGTCATGAAGGGCCACCAGGAAAAGGCGATGAAGCTGCTCGTCTCGCTTGACGGCGAGGACGAAGCCAAGACGACCCTGGCGGAAATCAAGGACAGCCTGACCCAGCATTCCGGCAAGCTGTTCTCGTTCGGCGCCGGCGTCATCGTCATCGGCGTCCTGCTGTCGGTCTTTCAGCAGTTCGTCGGCATCAACGCCGTGCTCTACTATGCGCCGCTGATGTTCAAGAACATGGGCTCGGGCACCAACACCGCCCTGCTGCAGACCGTGATCGTCGGCGCCGCCAACGTGCTGTTCACCCTGGTCGCCACCTTCACCGTCGATCACTGGGGCCGCAAGCCGCTGCTTATCCTGGGCGCCATCATGATGGCCGTCTCCATGGCCGCGCTCGGCTACCTGTTCCAGAACCATGTCGAAGGCTCGGCCCTGCTGTACGCCGCCATCGTCTACATCGCCGGCTTCGCCCTGTCCTGGGGTCCGGTCGTGTGGGTGCTGTTGTCGGAAATGTTCCCGAACTCGATCAAGGGCCCGGCCATGGCCATCGCCGTCGCCGCCCAGTGGATTTCGAACTACATCGTCACCGCCTCGTTCAAGGTGGTCGACGGCGACACGGCGATCAACGCCATGTTCAATCACGGCCTGAACTACTACGTCTACGCTGGCTGCTCCGTCCTGGCGGCGCTGTTCGTCTGGAAGTTCGTGCCCGAGACCAAGGGCCGGACCCTGGAGGCCATTGAGAACCTCTGGAAGAAGGCCTAAAAAGCCTTCTCCCCAAAAGGCGGCGGGGTTTCGCGCTCCGCCGCACCTAGCCAACCATAAGAAACTAAAACCTTTGGGAAGGCGGCCCAATGTTGCGTCTCAGCGCCGGGGACACGATCCTCGATCTCAATCCTGATGTCGGCGGGGCGATCTGCCGCTTCATCCACAAGGGCGCCGACGTCATGCGTCCGACCGCGGCGGGCGAGGCGCGCGTCCTGCACACGGCCAGCTTTCCGCTGGTGCCCTTCTGCAACCGCATCCGCAACGGCACCTTCGTCGTCGAGGGCCACCGCGTTCAGATGGCCGGCAATCTCGGCGACAGCCCGCACACCCTGCACGGCCATGGCTGGCTGAACGCCTGGCGGGTTGCCGACAAGTCAGCGTCGCGCGCCGTGCTGACCTACCACCATGTCCCTGACAGCTGGCCGTGGGCCTATGAGGCGACCCTGGTCTATGACCTGCGTCCGGGCGCTTTCCGCGCCACCTTGAGCGTGCAGAACCAGGCGCCGGGCACCATGCCGGCCGGCCTCGGCTTCCACCCCTATTTCAACCTGAGCAACCAGACCCGCTTGAAGGCGGCTGTCGACGGCGTCTGGCTGTCCGACGACGACATGTTGCCGCGCAACTGGCACGCCGGCGTGTTGCGCAAGGACTGGAGCCACGGCGACATCGTCCGCTACGACACGCTGATCGACAATTGCTACAGCGGCTTCCATGGCAAGGCGGAAATCTATGAAGGCGAGCGCCTGACCCATACCCTGCGCGCCTCGCCTGACTGCCGGTGGCTGCACATCTACGTGCCGCCAGGGGAAAACTTCTTCTGCGCCGAGCCGGTCGACCATATGCCGGACCCGTTCAACCAGCCGAACTCCGGCCTGAAGTGCCTGAAATCAGGCGCCTCGGATACGGTGTGGATGGACTTGCAGGTGCACAGCTAGTTCGTCCAGCCGCCGTCGATGACGTGGGCATGGCCCGTCGTGAAGCCCGACTCGTCCGACGCCAGATAGACCGCCAGCGCCGCCAGTTCTTCCGGCTTGCCGAAGCGGCCCATGGCCTGGCGGGCCGTAAAATCCGCATACGCCTTATCGAAATCGCCCGTGTCGCGCAGCCTTTGCAGCAGCGACGGCGTCTCGACCGTGCCCGGGCAGATGCAGTTGCAGCGGACGCCCTTGGTGACGAAATCCGCCGCCACCGACTTGGTCAGGCCGATGACCGCCGCCTTGGTGGCGTTGTAGGCGAAGCGGTTGGGCACGCCCTTGATCGACGACGCCACCGACGACATGTTGATGATCGCGCCGCCGCCCAACTTGATCATGCCGGGCAGGAAGGCGCGGATCATCCGGTACTGCGCCGTCACGTTCAGGCTCAACGCGAAGTTCCAGTCATCCTCCGAACATTCCAGAATCGTCCCGGCATGCACCACGCCGGCGCAGTTATACAGCACGTTCACTTCCGGAAATTCGGAAGCGATTGCAGTGACCGCTTCGGCCTTGGTGACGTCAAGCACGCGGGTGGTCATGCCGGTCAATTCGGCCAGGGTTTTCTCGTTGATGTCGGTGGCGATGACCCGCGCCCCTTCGGCGACAAAAGCCTCCGCCGTGGCGCGGCCGATCCCTTGCCCCGCTGCTGTGATCAGCGCGGTCTTTCCGGTTAGTCTACCCATTCAGTCCTCGGTATTCGGTTGGTTGTTGATTGAGATGCCCTCGGCGCTCACCGGCGGCGCGTCGGACGAAAAAGGGTTTTGACCACGAACCACACGAACCGACACGAAC
>CAYULN010000185.1:0-14797 GCA_964445605.1 uncultured Caulobacteraceae bacterium
GATCTTGCTTAGTCCGTCGTTAGGTGCATGATTACATTCCGGTTTTGGACCAGTTTTGGGCCGGTTTTCGAAAATCCTTAAGCGACTGACTGACCTGTTTTCTAAACAAGTCCGCATAAGAATTCCATTTGAACGCGGACGAACCGGATCAATAAAGAGTCTAAGCAGGACTGCGCTTTTTAGGGTATCGCCGAAGACATGAAGGTTGCGCTCGTTCACTATTGGCTTGTCGGCATGCGCGGCGGCGAAAAGGTCCTGGAAGCCTTGTGCGAACTCTATCCGGAGGCGGACATCTTCACCCTGGTCGCCGATCCGCAGAAGCTGTCGCCCGTCATCCGCAAGCACCGCATCTTCACCTCGTTCCTGCAGAAGCTGGGCGGAGTGAAAAACTACCAGAGGCTGCTGCCGCTGATGCCGATGGCGCTGGAATCGTTCGACCTGACGCCCTACGACGTAGTCATCTCCTCGGAAGCCGGGCCGGCCAAGGGCGTCATCACCCGTCCCGATGCGGTACACATTTGTTATTGCCACTCGCCAATGCGTTATGTGTGGGACCTGTATCCGCAATATTACGCCAGCGCCGGACCGGTGACTCGGCTGGGCATGAAGCTGTTCACACCGTGCCTGCGCACCTGGGACGTCACGACGGCGGCGCGAGTCGACCATTTCATCGCCAATTCCGGCTATGTGGCGGCGCGGATCAAGAAGTTCTATCGCCGCGAAGCCACGGTCATCAATCCGCCGGTCGACATTTCGCGCTTCTCGATCACCAACGACGTGCAGGACTTCTACCTGTGCGCCGGCCAGATCACGCCGTACAAGAAGATCGAGATCGCCGTCGAGGCCTTCACCAAGATGAACAAGCGCCTGGTCGTTATCGGCGAAGGCGCGACGGCCAACCTGAAAAAGATCGCCGGCCCGACCATCGAATTCCTCGGCACGGTCGACGACCTGATCATGGCCCAGTACCTGGCGCGTTGCCAGGCCCTGATCTTCCCTGGAGTTGAGGATTTCGGCATCGTGCCGCTCGAAGCCCTGGCCAGCGGCCGGCCGGTGATCGCCTTTGCGCGGGGCGGGGCGCTGGAAACGGTGATCGATGGCAAGACCGGCATCCTGTTCCATGATCAGACAGTCGAGGCCCTGACCACTGCCGTCGAACGTCTGGAATCGGGACAGGACGTCTTCGATCCGCTGGCCCTGCAGGCCTTCGCCACCCGATTTCAGCGTTCGGTCTTCATGGAAAACTTGCAAAGCTTCCTGCAAAAAGCCATTCATGGCTGATGCATTCGGAAGGGACGTCGGGCGGGCTTGAAACAGGGCCCGGTTCTTGCACGGGCGGGCGCGCAAGCGGCCGCGCCCCCGGACCCTCTTCCGTGCGCGTCCCTCATACCGTCAATCTTCTGTCTCCGGAGCCCGGCATGCGCCCTGTCCCGTTCCCTTCCGCCGTCTTGTTCTTAGCGGGGGATCAATGAAGATCGCCGTAGGTATCGCCACTGCCGGACGCCGGGAAGGACTGTCCGACACCATCGCCTACCTGCGCCGCCAAACGCGCGCGGCCGATTCGCTGTACATCGCCCCCGCCGGCGACGACGATCTCGATCCAGCCTGCCTGATCGATTTTCCCTCACCGGCCCATGTGGTTCGGGGCGCACGCGGCTTGCCCGCTCAGCGCAACACCATTCTGCGTGCCCTGGGCGACGAGGATATTATCGTCTTCTTCGATGACGACTTCCTGCCCGAGCCGAGCTACCTGGAAGAACTGGAAGGCATTTATCACCGCTATCCCGCCGTGCTGGTCGCCACCGGCTGCGTCGTGGCCGACGGCATCAAGACCAAGGGCATCGGCTACCAGGAAGCGATCGACATTATCGAGCGCCTGCCCGAACTGCCCGAGGACGACGCGTGGGATGTCTTCTCGGCCTACGGATGCAATATGGCGGCGCGGGTCAGCATCCTCCGTCGCGAGGGCATCGAATTCGACGAGAAACTACCGCTTTACGCCTGGTGGGAGGATGTCGACTTTTCCCGTCGCCTCGCCGCCTATGGCCGCATCGCCCGCTGCAACCACATCCGCGGCGTCCACCAAGGCACCAAAAAGGGGCGCACGCCCGGCAAGCGGCTCGGCTACAGCCAGGTGGCCAATATGCTCTATCTCGAGCGCAAGGGCAGCATTCCCGGCCAGATGGCTTGGAAGCAGATTTTCAAGAACATGTCGTCGAACCTGGCCCTAGCCCTGTGGCCGGAACCCTGGGTCGACCGGCGCGGCCGCCTGGTCGGCAATCTGATGGCACTCGGTGACGCGGCAATGGGCCGGGTCGACCCGGGCAAGATCCTCAAATTGTAGCGCCGCATGCAACCGGCCAGGGAATTGCAAGCCTATACGGTCGGTATATACGTCGCGCACAGAATGTTCGCGGTTGCAAAAAAATTCGGTTTGGCATTTTTTATGCGTATTGTGTAACAGCTTGAACAGGCTGGTGAAAGGCGCGATCTTGGCGGACAGGCGATCCGGAATCGGGACAATCGTGGGCAGCGCGGACACCCGCGCCGCCCTTTCGACGCGCGTCAAGCCGGTCACCGAGCATTTCCTGGCGCTCGACGCCTTGCGCGGCGTGGCCGCCGTGGCGGTCCTGTGCCTGCACTGGTGCGAAGGTCTGGGCAATCCCTGGTTCGGCGGGGCGCGGCTGGCTGTCGATTTCTTCTTCCTGCTCAGCGGCTTCGTCATGGACCATGCCTATACCGAGCGGCTGGCGACCGAACTGAGTTTTCGGCGGTTTTTCCTCATCCGAGTCATCCGTCTGTGGCCGATGATCGCCGCCGGCGCCCTGATCGGCCTGGCGCGCGAGGCGATGCGCGGCGTGATCAGCCATGATCCGACGTTTTCGCTGCCGCATGCGCTGTTTCAGTTCGGGCTGAACCTGTTCATGATTCCGGACCTGTGGAGCGGCCTGGACGCCTATCACTACCCGCTCAACATCGCCATGTGGTCGTTGTTCGCCGAATTCGTCGCCTACGTGCTGTTCGGCTGGTTCACCTACAAGGCCGGGACGCGGGTGCTGGTCGCCCTCGCCGCCGTCTCCGGCCTGGTCGTGGCGGCCTGGCTGATCTGGTATTACGGCAATGTACAGACCGGTCCATACATCCCCGGCGTCAGCTATCCCGTCGACATCTGCCGCGCCATCTTTTCCTTTACAATCGGCATGCTGCTCTACCGCCTGCGCGACCGCCTGCCGGCCTTGCCCCTAGGCCCCTGGGTGTGCGCCGCCGTGCTGTTCGCCATGATGGCCGTACCGGAGGGCCGGATCACCTTGCCGGTTCGCGCGCTCGTGCTGATCGGCCTGTTTCCGGTCCTGGTCCTGGCCGGAGCGCGAGCGGAAGTCACGGGTAAGACGGCCCGGGCGGCAAGCCGTCTGGGCGATCTGTCCTACCCCCTCTATGCCGTGCATACGCCGCTGATCTGGCTGCTGGGCGGCGCCTTGAGCATCGTCCTGGCCAAGGCGCATATCGACATCCCGAAAATCTGGCTGGGCATCATCGTCCTGCCGATAACCGCCGTCATCGCCTATTTCCTGTTGCGTTTCTACGACGAGCCGTTAAGGCGCTATTTCGGCCGCCTTTATCGCCGGGCCATGTCCCCAAAGACGGCATCATGACTGCGCAGAAAATCATCCTCAACGGCAAGTTCCTGATGACGCCACCCACCGGCGTCCACCGTGTCGCAGAAGAGTTGATCTGCGGCCTGGATTTGTTGTTGCAGGAGAATCCTGGCCTGCGCGATCGCTATCAGGTGGAGCTGTTCGCACCGCGCAATCTGCACCACCGCCTCGACCTCAAGGCCATTTCCTTTGTTCAGGGCGGACTGTTCAACTGGATTCCGTGGGAGCAGATCGACCTGCCGAGCCGCGAACCGAGCGCCATGCACATCAATCTGTGCAATCTCGGTCCGGTGGTCAGCCACAACGCCATGACCATGTTCCATGACGCCCAGGTCTATATCTCGCCGCAATCCTACACCAAGCTGTTCCGCATGTGGTACAAGCTGATCCAGCCGCTGATCGGCAAGCGGCACAAGCGCATCCTGACCGTTTCCGACTATTCCCGGCAACAGCTTGCCGGTTACGGTGTCGCGCCCGCCGCCAAAATTTCGGTCATCCACAATGGCGTCGACCATATTCTACGTACCGCCGCCGATGCAGCCTATGCGTCGTCTCTGGGTCTGACACGGCGCGGTTTCGTTCTGGCCCTGGCCAACACCCAGGCGCACAAGAACGTCCGCGTCCTGATCGAAGCCTTCAAGGATCCGCGCCTGGCCAATCTGAAGCTGGTCCTGTTCGGCGCCGCCGAACGCGACGCCCTGGAAGCCATGATCGGCGCCCCCCTGCCCGGCAACGTCGTACTGGCCGGCAAGATTTCCGACGCGCAACTGCGCGACCTGATCGAGAACGCCTTGTGCCTGGGTTTCCCGTCGACGACTGAAGGCTTCGGCCTGCCGCCGCTGGAAGCCATGCTGCTCGGCTGCCCCGCGATTGTGGCGCCCTGCGGGGCCTTGCCGGAAGTTTGCGGCAATGCAACACTTTATGCCGATCCCGCCGACGCCGAGGATTGGGTGGTGAAAATCCGGCTGCTCCATGATAACGACTTGGAATGGCAGGCGTGGAGCGCCAAGGCCAAGGCGCAGGCCGGCCATTTCACCTGGCGGCGCGCGGCTCAGAAATTACTTGAACTATTTTAAGGTCGCGGCGTACCGGCGGCATTCGATTATACTGTTTTTGCGACTCACTGTTTTTCAGTTCACTGGGACAAGCGCGGAATGACGATTCCTTCGATTATCGGCCTGATCCTGCTCATCATTGCCCTGTTCCGGCCGACTCGCTGGCTTCTGATCTGCGCCTTTGGCGCCCAGGCTTTCGGGTCATTGGCCGTGTTGCCGCCCAATTGGACAGGCGGCGTCACCCTGCTGCTCGGGTCGATGGCCTTCCTGATGCTGATCGCCAAGACACTGATCGCACCCGGCGGCGTCAACAAGTTCCTGCGCAATGCGTTGAACATGCGCCATCTCGGCCTGTTGGCGGTGTTCACCGTCGTCGCCGTGGTCGGCGCCTTCGTCCTGCCGAAGATTTTCCTGGGCCAGGCCTATATCTTCCCGCTGCGCAACGCCAACAGCCTGGGCGCCTCCATCCGCGCGCCATTGCAGCCGACCAACGGCAATATCACCCAAAGCGCCTATCTGCTGCTCTCCTTCATGGCCGCCGTGGTGTTCAGCGACTTGATCAAGCAGCGCAACTTCGCCCGCGATTTCGGCTGGGCGATGATCGCCGGCGGCGTCATGATCTTCCTGTCCGGCATTATCGACATGCTCACCTCGGCGACCGGCACGGCGGCCGTACTCGCCGGCTTCCGCAACGCCTCCTACGCCATCATGGCCGAAGGCGACATCGACGGCGTGCGCCGCATCATCGGCCTGATGCCGGAAGCCTCGGCCTTCGGCACCATGGCCATCACCTTCTTCGCCATGCTACTGTTCGGCCGCAACCTGTTCACGCCGACGCAGCGGTCGCGCATCGTCATGCCGGTGGCGTTCGGATGCGGCACGTTGGCGGCCATGTCAACGTCCTCGACCGCTTACGTCGCCCTGACGGTGGTCGTGCTGGTCTATTTCGCCGACGCCTCCCGGCGCCTCGGCGCCGGGAGCTATGACGAAAAGCGTCAAGCGGTCGGCGAATTCGCCGCCATCGCGGCGCTGAGCTTAATCGGTCTGGTGGCCGTGCTGTCGTTCGACCGGACGCGCGAAACCATTTTCAACCTGATCGACACCATGCTGTTCAAGAAGACCCAGTCGGGGTCGTTCCTGGAACGGACGTCTTGGAACACCCAGGCCCTGACCGGTTTCATCCAGACTTACGGCATGGGCGTCGGCGTCGGCTCGGTGCGGACGTCGAACTTCTTCATCAACATTATTTCCTCGACCGGCATTATCGGCTCGTTGTTCTTCCTGAGCTTCATAATCAAGGTGGCCCTGGCCAAGCCGAAAGTCGACGACGAACGCATCCACGAGATGGTCCATATGGCCAAGCTCACCCTGATCCCGATCTCGGTCATGGCCTATCTGGTCGGCACCATTCCGGACTATGGCATTGTGACCGGATGCCTGTTCGGCATCATTATCGGCGGCACGGCGGCGGTGAAGAAGCGCCGTGTCAAGAAACCGGCGCCACCGCCGCTGCGCCCGGAACCGGCCAAGCTGCGGGCCGGCGGCTAAGGGCAAGGCACAGGGGCGCGTCCGGTGTTCAAGTTAGACAAATCCATGCCGACGCCGGCGGATACAGTCGCGAACCGCCATGTCAGCCGCATCGACTGGGTGGATTTGGCGCGCGGCATCGGCATTCTGCTGGTCATTCTCGGCCACGCCAGCGGCGGCATTGTCGATTCACCGGCCGGCGCCCGCGCGCCGGAGGCACATATCGTCTATCTCAGCATCTATATCTTCCATATGGCACTGTTCTTCTTCCTGGCCGGCCTATTCGTGGCGGCGCGGCTGAAAGCCAATGCCGAAAGCTTTCTATTAAATACCGGCACACGGCTCGCCCGGGCCTATTTCACCTGGGCCGCCATTCAGTTCACCGTCATCTACCTCATGGGCAGTGCGCTCAACCACCCGGCGGATGGACCGTACCTGCCGCAACTGGTGGCCATCCTATGGAAGCCGGTGTCGCAGTTCTGGTTCCTGTACGTGCTGGTGTTCATGCAGCTGCTCGCCTTCCTGATCGTGCCCAGGATGGGGGCGACCGGCTTCTTTGTCATCACCGCGGCGGTGACGGCGAGCTATCACCTGTTCAACCTGGACGACCTATTCAACTGGCCGACCTTCAACCAGTTCGCCATCTATTTCGTCTGGTTCGGCGCCGGGACGGCGGTGGGCCCCTATGTGCCGCGCCTGAAATTCCTGCAGCCGGCCAAACCGTTTTATGCCCTGGTGGCGTTGGCCCTGCTGGCTGGTTTTTTCTATCTCGCCTATCATTATTTCGACGGCGCCCAGCCCGGCGGCCTGATCTCGCTGAGCACCGACCGGCTGTACCGGGTCGCCAATCATCCAATCTTCCTGACAGCGGCTGCGGCGGGCACCGCCATGGTCGTCCTGGCCAGTTGCACCGGGCTGATTCCGGCGCGCGGCTTTGTCGACTATATCGGCCGGCATTCGATGGCCATTTTCCTGACCCATGTGCTGTTCATCGCCGGCACACGCATCGTCGTCCTGAAACTGGCGCCGAATATCGAACCGATGCTGCTGATGGTCTGCGTCGCCGGGGCCGGGCTAGCCGGTTCGCTGCTGTTCCTCGAAGCCGCGAAGCGGTTGAAGGTCGCCCGGACACTGGCCCTGGTCTAGACCACTTCGGCCAGAAAGACTTTCACGTCATTATAGAGTGTGCCCTTGCCGCGGAACGGCAAGGAAAAGACCGCCGCCGTATCCTGATGGCTCAGGCCGTCATAGAGCTTCAGGCGAACATCGGTGCCCGCCGCCTTCAGTCTCGCCTCGAGATTGACGGCGTTGTGCGTGCCGACGATCGTATCGGCGCGGCTCTGCATCAGCAGGATATGCGTATCGACCTTGCGGGCGTAGGTGATGGGCTGGGTTTCCGTCGGGCGGGGATATTGCCCGAAGGCATTGGCCGAGGCCGGGACATTGAATGGGTAGAAATCGTACGGCCCGGAAATGCCGACAAACGCCTTGATATCGAGATCGCCGCGAAACTCCGGATCGAGGGTCACCATGGCAGCGTTATAGGCCCCCGCCGACTGACCGCTGAGCGCCAAGCGCGAGCCGTCGCCGCCGTAATCGCCGGCGTGCTGTGCGATGTGCTTCGCCGCCAGTGCGCAGTCACTGACGAAATCGGGATAATGCACCTCCGGCACCAGGCGATAGTCCGGCAGGGCGACGACATAGCCCATGGCCGCCAGGGCATGACCCATCCAGTTATAGTCACTCTTGGAACCGCTGGCCCAGTTGCCGCCGTAGAAGAAGACAAGCACCGGCAAATGGCTTCCGGTCACCGGTGCATAGACGTCGTAGGTCTGGCGCGGCTTCGAACCATAGGCGACATCAGTGGCGATGCGGTGGACGCTCTTTTCCTTGGGTGTAAAGGCATTGAAAAGGGTAAGCCTATTGCAGGCGGCCAACAGCGCGCCGACGCCACCGAGACCGATGGTATTGAGGAACCGGCGCTTGCTCATCATGGTCACACGCTGACGGAGGATTTCTCGGTGGGTGGTTTCGGCTTTAAACCTAAGCCTTTAAGCGCGATCTTCAAGGCCTCCCAGTGGATGCCGGCGACCACTTTCAATGTCATCAGCGGCAACGCCCAAAACTGCCGCCACAGGACGGCGTCGGTCAGCGGTTCGTGGCGGGCGGTGAACCCGGCGAACAACATGTCGGTCGATGTCCGCGCCTCGATCTTGCGCAGGCGGATATTGAGGACGAAGACATCATCGGGCGCCATCAAGTCGAAGTCGTAGGTCATGTCGCGCGTCTCCATGAACGGCGAGACGTGCAGGCGCTTGTCGGCGTGCTGGCGGATGCGTTTGGCGGGCGACTGCACCGGCAGGACGTAGGAATGACGGTCGCCGAAGGTATTGTTGACTTCATAGACCACCGCCCGGACGTCGCCGTTGGGACGGCGCACGAAATAAAGGCTGATGGGATTGAACACGAAACCGAGGACGCGCGGCATGGCCATCAGGAACAGCCGGTCGCCGTCTTCGTACAGGCCCTTTGTCCGCAGCATGGCGGCCATGCGGTCGCGCAGGGGTGTCTGCGTATCGGCCTGGTCGGGACCATGGTCCCGGTCGTAGAAGCCGAACAGGTTGAAGCGGTTGCGCGACAGGAACCGTATTCCCGCCAGATCGTCATCCAGCCGGTCGAGATCGAGCAGGACCTGGAAAATCCGATAGCTCAGGCGGTGTGCTTTAGGGGAGAAGCGCTGGTGGACCACCTCGCCCGTATAGGCGCCCGTGTCTTTCATTACGCGACTTCCTGAATTTTAGATTTGATCCGGATCCAAGGATTGTAACGGATGCGGCTCTTCGACCAGTCGAAATCCCACGGCCGACGCTCGCCACTGATCGCCTCGGCCACCGCCAGGCCCGATTGCAGGCCATCCTCATGGAAGCCCGAGCCGAAATAGGCGCCACAGAACCAGGTGTGCTTTTGGCCTTGCAGGCCGGCCAGATCGTCCTGGGCGGCGATGGCGGCGGCATCGAATAGCGGATGTTCGAAAACGATACGCTTGATGACCCTGGTTGGATCGACCGGACGATGCGGATTGAGGGTGACGAAATAGTCGTTCTTCGTCTTCAGCACCTGCAACAGGTTCATCCAGTAGGTGACGCATAACTGCTGGGCGTCCGAAGCGTCCTTTTCGCCAAGATAGTTCCAGCTCGACCAGGCAGCCTTGCGTTTCGGCATGAACGAGGCATCCGTATGCAGCACCACTTCATTGGGTGTGTAGTGGAATGCCGATAATGTCTGGCGTTCTTCGGTGGTGGCCGTGTCGCCGAGGATTTTCAGGGTGATATCGGCGTGGGTGGCGAAAATCACCTCGTCGAAATCGTGGACGACACCATGGCCGTCGGTCAGGGTGACTCCATGCACGTGGCGCTCGACTCTGACCACCGGCGTGCGGGTCAGGATGCGGTGGCCGAACGGCTTGATCAGTTCCCTGACATAGGCCTGGGCGCCGCCGATGACGCTGCGCCACAGGATGCGGTCGAGAATCTGCAACAGGCCGTGGTTCTCGAAGAAGGCGATAAAGGCGCGAAACGGATAGTCCATGATCTGGGCGGCGGAGGTCGACCAGATGGCCGCCGCTTGGGGCAGCAGGTGGTCGTCGATGAAGGCGCGGCCATAATTGCGATCCTTCAGATAATCGCCTAGCCGGTAATCGCAACGTGACCGGGCGGCCAAGTCCTTCGGCGCCTCGCGGTAGAAGCGGACGATGTCGAGCAGCAGGGAGAGAAAGCGCGGCCGGAACAGGTTCAGGCTTTGGGCAAACAGGCCCTTGAGACCCAGGCTGGAATATTCCAGCGCGCCCTTGTCGATCGACACGCCAAACGACATGTCGCTCAGTTGATGCGGCACGCTCAGGTGCTCGAACAGGGCGACCAGGTTGGGATAGCAGGGCTCATTGAAGACAATGAAGCCCATGTCCAACCATAGCGGGCTGGTCTGCGTGCCAACATTGACGCTGTGGCTATGACCGCCGACGCTGGCCTCACTTTCGAAGACGGTGATATCGCAGCTCTCGTCGAGATGCCAGGCCGCCGACAGGCCGGCGATGCCGGAGCCGACGATGGCTACCTTTCGTCTGTGCGTGTGGGACATGTCGTACATCTTACGCTCCCCGAAACTTTCGATGGCCCAATGTACGGCCGCGGTTTCGGCCTGGATCACTGTTGAAAAATTTCGCGAAATTGCCCGCCCGCCGGTGATCCACCTGTCACCTGCCGGCGTAAATGCCCCTAAACGCAACCGGACGGGTCGGTTGACCACCGCCTGTTCAAGTCTGGAAAAATGACCTTTGACCGCGCCCTTCTCATCGGGTCTTCTGCGCGCATGATGGACAAGGAGAGCCATACGCCACGCGCATCGGACGCCCCGCCGGACCCCACGGCGGAAGAGATGGTTCTGCGCGTCGCCCTGCATAAGGACCGGACGGCCTATGCCGCCCTGTTCACCCGCTTCGCGCCGAAGGTGAAGGCCTTCGTCATGGGCCAGGGGATGACGGCGCAGGAGGCCGAGGACCTGGCCCAGGATGCCCTGCTCAATGTCTGGCGCAAGGCGCACCTGTTCGATCCTGCCAAGGCCAGCGCCGTCACCTGGATCTATTCGATCGCGCGCAACCTGCGCATCGACGCCGCCCGCAAGGCCAAGCGCGTCCGCGACCTGCCCGACGACCTGTGGCAGGGCAACGGCGAGGCGGCCGCCGACGACGGGTTGATCGCGGCGCAGGACGCCACCTCCGTCACCTACCTATTGGAAACCCTGCCCGCCGAGCAGAAGACCATCCTGCGCCTGTCCTTCTACGAAGACCTGTCGCACGGCGATATCGCCAAGGCATTGTCGATCCCGCTCGGCACCGTGAAATCCCGTCTGCGCCTGGCCATGACCCGCCTGAAAGCCGGCCTGGCTCCCGCACCCTCCGGAGACAGAATATGAGTACCGCGTTCACCCCCCTAAACCATCCCGGCGAGGACCTGCTGTGGGACTACCACCGCGGCGCCTTGGTGCCCGGCCTGGCCCTGACGGTCGCGGCGCACCTGGACCGCTGCCCGCATTGCCGGTCGGACCTGCGCGTCTTTGAATGTGTCGGCGGGGCGATGCTGGAAAAACTGGAAGGTATTGAGATGTCGGCCAGCGCGCTCGACCTGGCCCTGGCGCGTATCGAGCGGCCGGAAGAAGCGCCCATCGCCCACAAACCGGTTAAGCGCCCGGCCTTCCTGCAAGGTTTCGACCTGCCGGAATCGCTGAAAATCGTCGCTGTCAGGAACCGTTACTGGGCCGCGCCCGGCGTATGGATGGCGCCGGTCCAGGTTGAGGGCGCGCCGAAGGGCACGAAGACCTATCTGATGCACGTCAGGGCGGGCATGACCATGCCGGTGCATAGCCATCGCGGCCGCGAGGCGACCGTGGTGTTGAAAGGCCGTTTCACCGATGCGGCCGGTGAATACGGTCCGGGCGACTTCATGACCATTCTCGACGACGAGGCGCACGCCCCGGCCGTGCCGGAAGGCGACGAGGACTGCCTGTGCCTGATCGCCCAGGAGGGGGCCATCGTGCCGCACACCTGGCTGGGCAAGCTGCTGCAACCGTTCGCGCGCATTTAAATGAAAGCCTTCGTCATCGCCTACGGACTGTGCCTGGTGCTGATGGGGGCGTTCGATTTCGTCTGGCTGAGCACCACAACGGAGAGGCTGTATCGCCCGGCCATGCATGGCCTGTTGCGAACGGGTTTCCTGCCGGGGCCGGCGATCGCCTTTTATTTACTCTATGTTTTTGCCTTGGTCTGGCTGGTGCTGAAACCGTTTCTCAGCGGCACGGAGACCTGGCCAAAGGCGATCCCGGCCCTGACCGTTCGCGCCGCCCTGTTCGCGCTTGCGGCATTCGGCACCTACGACTTGACCGGCCTGGCGGTGATCCGCGATTGGCCGGTTTCGCTCAGCCTGATCGACATGGCCTGGGGTACGGTCAACGGCGTGCTGACCGCCAATCTCGCCGCCTTCGCCTTGAAGGCCACCGGCCAGATCAAATAGGCCGGTTCAGCGCTGGCGCGGACTGAATACCCACCAGGCAATGAAACCGAGCCACAAAATGGCCTCGCCGAGCACGACCGTTGGCCGGTGGTGCAAAACGCGGGGAATCAGGAACGCCAAGCCCACGGTAAGGACGGCAATAACATACCGCAGCTCGACGCGCAGGTTGAAAACCGGACGGATTAGTTTGCGGCCATATTCGCGTGCCATCGTCGTGTCCTCATCGCCCCGCCCTGTCATAGCTAATTTGTTGCGAGTGCGAAAGGGCTATTTTTTTCGCTTTTCCGGAGTCTTACGGCAGATTTTTACCCCACTGGCGCGATTCGAGTTTTTTTATAACACTTACTGGCACTTTTCTTGAAGCGAACGCCGCCGGGGCCAGGCGCGACAACCGACTGTGCCCTTATCGAACGTTTTTAGGGGAACGGCCGCCGTGGACGACCATTCGCTTCAGCCTCGCCTGGGCACCGCCGATATGGCGGCGGACCTGACGTGCGACGTCGCCATCGTCGGCGGTGGGTTCGCCGGGTCGCTGCTGGCCCTGGTCCTCGCCCGGCGTGGCCTGTCGCCCCTGGTTATCGACCTGCACGATCCCTATCCGCATCAGTTCCGCTGCGAGAAGTTCTCGCTGGAGCAGATCGATGCCCTGACGGCGCTGGGGGCGGCCGACGCCTTCACCGCCAGTGAATTGAGCGGCCACGGCCTGCGCTACGACCGGATGGTCAACGCCTTGCGCGCGCAGTGGCCCGACACCGTCGTCTTTACCAAGGCCAAGGTGACCGGGGTCATGCCTGGTTCGATCCCAGGCCTGACTCTGAATGACGGCCGCCGCGTCGCCAGCCGCCTGTGCGTCCTGGCCACCGGCTTGAGCGAAAAACTGCGCCACGATCTGGGCCTGCAACGCAAGATCCTGTCGGAGGCCCATTCGATCTGCGTCGGTTTCAATCTGGTGCGCGACGATGGCTACGACTTCGATTTCGAGGGCCTGGTCCATCATGGTGAAAAACCCGGCGACGGTGCCGGTTTCGCCAGCCTGTTCCATCTCGGCGACCTGATGCGCGTCAACCTGTTCCTGTTCGACTCGCCGAAGAGCCCGCGCGTCCAGCGTCTCCGCCACGATCCGCTGAACGAACTGCTGCGTCTGATGCCAGGTCTGCGCGGCAAGCTGGCCCAGGCGCGCCTGACCGGCGAGGCGGAGATGCGCGTTACCGACCTGTACACGGTCGACGCCTCGGCGCTGAACGGCGTTGCGTTGATCGGCGACGCGCGACGCACTTCGTGCCCGGCTTCGGGCACCGGTATCAGCCGCATCATCAACGACGTCCGCACGCTGGCCGACAACTACGCGCCGGAACGCCTGGCCGGCATGGCCGCGATGTTCGAGACCGACGAAAGCATTCGCGCGCTTGACGACAAGTGGCACCGTCAGTCGCTCAACGGCCGCGAGCGGGCGGTGAATACCTCGCTCGGCTGGCGGATGCGCCGTGTCGCGACCAAGGTTCGCGCCGCCTTCCAAAAGCCCAGCCTGGCGTCGGCCGAACGCAAGTTGCTGAGCATGGGCGACACGGTTCGCGTCCGCCCGGCCCTGGAAATCCTGGCCTCGCTCGATATGGACGGTACTTTGGAGAACCTGCCGTTCATGCCGGAAATGGTCGCCCTGATCGGCAGCGAACAGCGGGTGCTGCGCCGCGCCGACCGGACCTGCGTCGAAGGCTTCGGCCTGCGCGGTTTGAAGGACACCGTCTTCCTCGAGGCGGCGCGCTGCGACGGCAGCGACCATGACAATTGCCAGCGCGACTGCCTGATGTTCTGGAAGGAAGCCTGGCTGACCGATCCGCGCGCGCCAATTCCGCCGGTCGACGCCGCCGAGTTGATGGCGCGCCAGACCCTGCGCAACCTGGCTGTCCGTCATGACGACACCTTCTTCTGTCAATCGACACAGCTATCGCAGGCCAGCCACTTCATCTCCAAGACCCACGTCCGCGAGTTGCTGCATGAGGTCAGGACCGGCGAAATGCGGGCGGCCGATTTTGGCAATATCCTGGTCCGCGCCGCCATCAACAAGGCGCGCGCCGCGCTGAAGCTGCCGGAACTGGGGCTGATCGTCGGCCAGAAGGGCCCGAAGTCGAAGGGCGATCTCAACCTGAAGTCCGGCGATTGGGTGCGCATCCGCGATGCCGACACCATCCGTGCCACGCTCAATCCGCAGGCGCGCAATCTCGGCCTGTCGTTCGAACCGGAGATGACGCGGCTGATCGGCCAGGTTCGCCAGGTCGACACGGTGGTCGAACGGATGATCCACGAAGAAACCGGCAAGATGGTCTATCTGGAACGCACGGTGACATTGAAGGACACCTACTGCCTGGGCGTGTGCGCCAAGCAGTGCCCGCGCGCCAACCCGCTGTTCTGGCGCGAAGCCTGGCTTGAACGGGTCGAGGCGCCGACGGTGCGGCTGGCGGCGGAGTGAGTTCCGCGTCTCGATAAAAAGAAAAAC
>CAYULN010000186.1:0-12828 GCA_964445605.1 uncultured Caulobacteraceae bacterium
ATGAGGACCGTCAATCCAATACCGGACGCCAGGAACCACAAGGCCTTGCGTGTGGCGTTCAGGGCCAGGAAAACCAGGGCCACGACCAGCAGAAGCAGACAGACGGCAAGGCTCATGGCGGCGGCTCCGAAAAAAACGATAGACGCCTAATATAGTACCTGCCGATGACAGATATGCAAAACGGTCAGCCCGCCGGAGCCGTAACCGGCTTGCCGTTGACGACGACGTTCTCGAACTTGAGATTGGTCACGCCGGCCACCTTGAGCTTGTCCTGGGTCAGCTGCACGTCGAAGTCCTTGAAGGTGATGTCGCTGATGTCGGTCTGGCCGGGGTTGGGCGCCATCGAACCGAAGCTGCCGATCTTGCCCTTGATGCCTGTGAGCGTGATGTTCTTGACGACGGAATGCGGCGGCTGCTGGCCCTTCAGGTCGAAATACTGCTTCCATGGCGCCATATTGATGATCGTCCCGCCCGTCGTATCGAGCGTGATGTTGCGGAAGTGGATGTCTTCGTAATGCTGCGGCGTATCCGGGCGCAGTTTGATGGTGGCGACACGAACCGGGCCGATGACATGGCAGTTCTCGGCGATGACGTCGCGGACGATGGTCGCCTCGCTGCCGCAGGTGAGAACGCCGCCGCCGCGCTTGAAGGTGCAGTTGCGGATGCGGATGTGCTCGACCGGCGGACTGGTCTTGTCATCCAGGGCGAACGGTCCCTTGGAGCCCTTGCAGGCGATGCAGTCGTCGGTGACGGAGAAGAAGCAGCCGTCGACCGTTACACGCTGGCAGCTGTCGATGTCGATGCCGTCTGTGCTGGGGGCCTGCCGGTAATCGTCCGGCACCTGGAAGCGGGCATTGCGAACCAGCACGTCCTGGCAGTTATAGAGGTGCAGGTTCCAGAACTGCGAATCCTTGAAGGTGATGCCGTCGACCGTGACATGGCGCGAGTTCGACAGCACGGCCAGTCGGGCGCGCGCCATGCCGATATTAGCGAAGCCCGGATTGGCGGCGCGGTTCTTCCAGAACAGCTCCCAGATCGGCATGCCGGCGCCGTCGAGCGTGCCTTCGCCGGTCATCTTGAAGCCGTCGCAGCCGTCAGCGTTGATCAGGCCCGGCGTGAAGGCGTCCTCGAAATGGCCCTCGATGCGGGTGCGCTGGGCCGGAAAGTTGCTGAGGTCCGTCGAACATTTGAGGACGGCGCCCTTGTCGAGATACAGATTGACCTTGGGCTTGAGAAACAATGCGCCGCTGACAAACGTGCCCTGCGGGACGACCAGGGTGCCGCCGCCTCGCGCGGCGACCTGATCGATCGCCGACTGGATCGCTTTGGTATTGAGGGTGGCGTCGTCGCCGACGGCGCCGAAATCGGTGATCAGGACCAGTTTGGCGGGCGCGCCGATGGCCTGGGCGGCCGATCCCAGCAGCGGGGTCGACAGCAGCGACAGGTTGAACCAGCGGCGGGTATACAGGCGAGAGGACATGATTTATCCGGCGTACGAGTTTGAATGCTCTATTCTAACGGACCAATCGGCTGAAGTCGTCGCTAGGCCTGCGGCGGTGGAAATGCGCCGATATTATTCATGACATAGCGAAACAGAAGGCGGGTGTGGTTGTCTTCCCATCTGTAATAGGCTTGGTCGAGCGCGTCGAGCTGCGCCTCGACAGCCTCGCTCAATTCGTCGACATGGGCGCGCCGCGTCTCCTCGTCCGCCCAATCCGTCTCGCCGATCAGGTCGAGCGCCTGTTGCACGATCCTGAGGTTATTGTGCGCTTCGATCTGTTTCAGCGCTTCGATGACGTAGGGAACGCCTTCGCCGCTGCTGTTCCAGGCATATTGCCGGAACCCGCCATTGTGCACCTCGTTGTCCAGGTCCCAGATCAGGACAAAGGTCTGTTTCGGCCCGGACATGGCGGCGACGCCCTCATCCCACAGACCGAGATCCTGGCGTTCAGCGGTCGCCATCAGGAACGCTTCCATGTCTTCGTCGCTGAATTCCCGGTCCATGGTCTTTCCCCCTCAATAGTGCGGCGGCTTGGTCATCGGCGTCGCTTCGGCCGACCGTTCCTCCAGGCCGATCAGCCGTTCGCCCAGGCGCTCCAGGGCGCGGCGCATCTGTTCGACCGTCTTCCACTGTTCGGCCAGCTGGTCGGACAGTTCGTCGATGGTCTTGGCCTGGTGCGCCGCCATTTCCTCGAGCGCCTGCAGGCGGTCTTCCTCCCCGGAGGTCACGCTTTCGGTTCCTGCCGGCGGAACGGATCGAGCGGATAGGTGCCGAGCAGTTCCATGTCGGTGGCGAAGAAATGCAGCTCTTCCAGGGCCCGCGCCAGGTGCGGATCGGACGGCCGGCCCTCGACGTCGGAATAGAAGAAGGTCGAGGCGAACACGCCGTTCTCGATATAGCTTTCCAGCTTGGTCATGTTGACGCCGTTGGTGGCGAACCCACCCAGCGCCTTGTACAGCGCCGCCGGGATATTGCGGACGCGGAAGACGAAACTGGTCATGCATTCGACTTCGGGGGCGGGCGGCACGATCCGGTCCTCGGTGGTCAGGACCAGGAACCGCGTCGTGTTGTGGCGGGCGTCTTCCATGTTGCGCCTGAGGATCTTCAGGCCGTACAGCTCGGCGGCGACTTCCGGGGCGATGGCGGCGCGGTCGAGCTCGCGCGTCTGCGCCAGGGCGCGCGCCGCGCCGGCCGTGTCGTGGAACACCTCGGCGGTGATGCCGAGTTCGCGCAAGGCATTACGGCATTGCAGGAGCGCCATGGCGTGCGAGGCGGCGACCTTGATGTTCTTGAGCTCGGTTTCCGGCACCGCCATCAGGTTCATCTCGATGGGCAGGAAGCGCTCGCCGATGATCTTCAGGCCGGAATGCGGCAGCAGATGGTGGACGTCGGACACCCGCCCGGCGACGGAGTTTTCGATCGGGATCATGCCGAGTTCGCACTCGCCGGAAGTGACGGCGGCAAACGCCGCTTCGAAGGTCGGGAAAGGCGTCGGGATATGGTCGCCGAACCAGCGCTTCGACGCCTGATGGCTGAAAGCCCCCGGCTCGCCCTGATAGGCGATTTTGCGCTGTTCCGTCTGCATCACTGTTATCCTCACCGCTCCAATTAAACACCACTCCGAAGCCCCTTTGGCTTCGGCAAGGCCGACCGGCCGCCGCGCACGTTTGCGCGAGACGCCTGCGTGGCGCTTGAACGCCAAAAAAAACGCAAACTGCCTAAGGCCCCAAGTGCGGCGATTTGCCACGTAAGCGCCAAAATTGCCATTTGCTCCGCAAAAGGCAGCTTGCGTCCGAGGCGGTAGCGTGTCAGAGAGCCGAACGCAAGTCTCAGACTGGTCATGCCTGATTTGCGCCCGGTTGACATGGGGGGCGCAGGTTCTAAGCTGACCGCAAACGATTCACGGGTTTTTTAGGCGACATGAGCGGCGACCTTACACTGAACAAGATCTTGGGTGCATGCCTGGCGACGGGCCTGGTCATCATGGGCGTGAAGATCGGCTCGGAGATGATCTTCGAAAAGAACGAGAAACTCGAAAAGCCCGGTTACGCCATCGAAGTCGCCGACACGGGCGGCGAGGGCGGCGCGGCCGCCGCCGTCGACACGCCGCCGGATTGGGGCACCGTCCTGCCGAAGGCCGACGTCGCCGCCGGCGAAGCCACTTTCAAGAAGTGCGAAAGCTGCCACAACAACGCCCAGGGCGGCCCGAACATGACCGGCCCGAACCTGTGGGGCGTGGTCGGTCGTCCGACCGCCTCGCATCCGGGCATGAGCTATTCCGACGCCATGATGGCCCACGCCAAGGACTCGTCGAACTGGACCTATGATCAGCTGTACATGTTCCTGGCCGCGCCGGGTAAGTGGGTCAAGGGCACCAAGATGACCTTCGCCGGCATCAAGAAGCCGGAAGAGCGCATCAACCTGATCGCCTATCTGCGCACCCAGGGTTCGAGCGGCTATCCGATCCCGGCGCCCGATCCGTCGCGCGCGCCTGGCGCTGCCGCTGGTGGTTCGGCTTCTGCCGCCGGTGCGGCGCCGGCCACTACTCCGGCTGCCACCGGCAAGCCCGCCACCGCCGAAACGCCCGCCGCCGCCAAGCCCGTGGCTGCCGCTGCGACCGCCACGCCAGCCGCGTCCGCGACCAAGGCTCCGGCCCCCGCCGCGTCGGCGTCCGCTGCCCCGGCCAAGCCCGCGCAATAAGCGTCGATTCCTCGAAATAAAAAACCCCGCCGGATCGCTTCCGGCGGGGTTTTTGCTTTTAGGATGTCCTGCCTTACAGCCGGCGGAAAGCCGTCGGTCGGCCCGATCCGCAGGTGTCGATGCGGTTGATCGCGTCGCTCAACGGTTCGATCGCCACCTTCATGTGGTGGGCGTTGGCGTGGATGATCGACGTGTCGTCGACCATGATGGCGACATGGCCTTTCCAGAACACCAGGTCGCCGCGTTCCAGCCCGGCCAGGTCCGCGCCGATAGTCAGCGGCAGGCCCAGCTTGGCCTGCATGTCGGAATCGCGCGGACAGCCATAGCCGGCGGCGTACAGCGACTGTTGCAGCAGACCCGAACAGTCGAGGCCGATGCTTTCGCGGCCGCCCCACTGGTATGGCGCGTTGATATAGCTTTCGGCGACCGCCACGAAATCCGGCGCAAAGGTCTCGAAGGTCGACAGGTGGTTGGTGAACACCCAGCCCATGTCGTTGATATAGGCGAAACCGTTTTCGTAGCGCGTGACGCTGACCAGCGAATTCAGGCTGACGGCGGTCAGGATCGACGCCTTCAGGTTCGGCGCGGCGAACACATAGGTGCGCAGCGTGGCGACGTAATGGGTCGGCAGGTACCAGTCGGAATGGAAGGCCGACACCGGCACATAGCCGACATAACCGTCGCGCAGCGCCTGGCCCCAATAGAAGTCATGCTTGCGCTCGATGACCTTGAAGCGCTCGCCGAGCAGCAGCTGGTCCCATTGCTCCGAGCCGTGTTCCGGCTGGGACAGGATCGGCGCCGTGGCGTCGTAGCAGCTCAGCACTTCGCCGACGACGTAGGACCGGGCCCGGATCAGGCCTTCATGCGCCTCGTCGGTCACGCCGTCCTTGTACGGGACAATGCGCTTGTCGAAGGGTTCGTCGCTCTTATCAGTCATAAAGCCAACATGCCTTTTGCATCTGTTTATATGGCGAGCCTAACAGCAGGATGCAAAAGTCCCGTTAACAGCGGCGGAAAAAATCGCGCAAACCCTTTAATTCCTTGGTAATGGAGGTTACGCAATGGCTACTGGTACGCAGGACAAATAAGAAGAATTTAGCCTTTCCAGGCTCTGGCGTTTTGCCACGGTCAAAAAAAGAGGGGGTGACCGGTCGTGGCCACCCCCTCTTCGATTTTGCAAGAAAAAAGGCCGTGGCGTGGGTCGAAATCGCCACGGCCTTCGGGACATATCGGCCCCTAGGGAGAAAAATGACGCGTACTCCTAAAAATAACCCACCCTGACGGATCCCCCCGGACCCCCACCCCTCGAAACCGGTCATCCTCACGATATCTCCTGTGCATTCCGGGTGTTAGCGTATTGATCGGTCATTATCCGCCGCTTGCAAACGTCTGCGCACAGAGTAATGTGCGGTTTTGTACGCAATGGTGCGGAGGGGGAGCATGCACGACAGCAAATCGGCGGAAGAAGTGGCCGACGAGGCGGGCCGGATCGCCGTCAAGATCCGCGAGGAACTGGCGCGCCGCCACATGTCGCGTCAGCAGCTGGCGGAAGCCGCCCGCCTCAGCCTGTCCACCCTGGAAAAAACGCTGAACGGCAGCCGGCCCTTCACCCTGTCGACCCTGGTCCGGCTCGAGGCCGCCTTGGGTATCGCCCTGCGGCCCGACAAGACAGAGCATGCCGCGCCGCGCGGATCGGCGTCGCCGGAGCTCGGGGCCTATACCTATGACGCCGTCAAATGGCTGATCGGCGATTACCTCACCCTGCGGCCGTCCTTCAGCATTCCGGACGGCATATACGCATATCGGACCGCGATCGCCTGGGATGCCGAAGCCGACTGCCTGGCGTTCCGCGAAACCGACCGCGAGGACGCCTGGTTCGCCCAGAAGGGCATGGTGTCGGTGCCGAACAAGTCCGGCCATATCTATCTGCACACCAATACGGACGGCCAGTTCCGCCTGGCCATCCTGGGTCGGCCGCTGATCGGTGGTGAAATGTACGGGATCCTGGCGACGCTCCAGGCCGGGCAGGGCACGCAGCTGGTGCCGGTGTCGGTGCCGTACGCGCTGGTGCCAATGGCGGAAGGCAACCCGGTGCTGGGCCGGATCACGCCCGACGCGGACGTGCATGCCAGGTACAAGGCGCACCTGTCGCGGATCGTCGCCGAAGGGTTCGCGCGGCTGTTGGATGTGTAAAAGGGTTCCTTACTCCGCCACGCCCTTGATCAGGTGATACACCGCCCGCAGCCCCTGCGCTTCCGCGCCTGATGGCGCGCCCGGCTTCGAGCGCGCGTTCGACGAGAAGATGTCGAAATGCACCCATACGCCGGACTTCGGCGCGCACTTCGACAGGAACAGGGCCGCCGTGATCGAGCCCGCCTGCGCCCACGGCGCCGGGTCGTTCTTGACGTCGGCGATGTCGGACTCGAGCGCCTCCATATAGCCTTGCCACAACGGCATCCGCCACAGCGGGTCATGCTGGGCGATGCCGGCGACTTCCAGGCGGCGGACGATTTCCTCGTCGTCGCAATAGAACGGCTGCACGTCCGGCCCCAGGGCAACGCGCGCCGCGCCGGTAAGCGTTGCGAAATCGATGGTCAGGGCCGGCTCGTACTCCGCCGCCCGGGTCAGGGCATCGGCCAGGATCAAGCGCCCTTCGGCATCCGTATTGCCGACTTCGATGCTCAAACCGGCGCGCGAGGCGATGACGTCCGACGGCCGCATGGCCGAGCCGGACACCGAATTTTCCACCGCCGGAATGAACAGGTGCAGGTCGACCGGCAGCTGGCTGGCCATGATCCAGTCGGCCAGCGCCAAAGCGTGCGCCGCCCCGCCCATGTCCTTCTTCATGCCGCCCATGCTGGCGCCGGGTTTCAGGTTCAGCCCGCCGGTGTCGAAGGCCACGCCCTTGCCGACCAGGGCGACGACCGGCAAATGAACGCCAGGGCCTTTCCACGAAATCTCGATATAGCGCGGCGCGTGATCGGCGGCGGCGGCCCGGCCGACGGCGTGCACCGCCGGGTAATTCTCCTTCAGCAGGTCGTCGCCGACGATCACCGACATGATGGCGCCGTTGGCGTCGGCTACTTCGCGCGCCGCGGTGGCGATCTGGGCCGGACCCATGTCGTTGGCCGGCGTGTTGACCAGGTCGCGGATCAGGTTGTGCGCCCGCACCTCGATCTCGACCGCATTGCGCTGCTCCGCCGTCAGGTTGCTGTCGTCGATCAGCACTTCGCTCGGCTTCTTGTCCTTCTTGTAGCGGTCGAAGCTGTACGCCCCCAGGCCCCAGGCAACGTGGATGGCTTCCAGGTCCAGGCCCGGATCGACCTGCAACGCCCACTTGCCCTTCGGCAATTGCGCCGGCAGGGCGCGGAAGGTCAGCGGGTTGTAAGTCTTGCGCGCGCCCAGGCCGAACCAGGCCATCAGCCCGTCCTTCTCGCCGGGGATCACCATCAGGCTGGCCGCCTTGCCGGTGAAACTCTTCGCCGTCAGGAACGCCGCCTGCGCCGGTTTCAGCGCCTTGACGGCCTCTTCGACCTCCTCCTCGAACAGGGCATGGACGATAAAGTCGCTCTTGGCGGATTTCGACGGCAGGGGCTTGGGCATGAGGCTCTCTTATAGGTCGGAAAACGAGGCGGTATGCGTCATTGTTTCCATGGCCGGATTCTTCGCTTTTGGCCACGAAAACAATGTCGAAGTCTCAATGTGGCAAGTCGGCGTTAAGAATTGAAGGCGCGGCTTAACCTTAAATTCACGCCTGTCACCGAATCCTTAACACCGCTTCGATTTCCTCGCCGCGAGCCTTGCCATGCGCCTGTCCCTGATCGCCGCCGTTTCGCTGGTCGCCCTGCTGGGCGCCAATCCCGCCTCCGCCGGATTGTTCGGCGGCAAGAAAGCCGACGCGCCGGCCACCGCCGTCGCCGCCGCCCCGGGCCAGACCAATATGCCAAGTCAGGGCGATTTGGGCCAGGCGCCGGAAACCTTCCACAAGGCCAGCGCCGCCGAGGTGCAGAAGGTCCTGCGCAGCGACCCGCTCAGCCAGGCCGGCTTCTTCGCCAACCAGTTCGAGCACGACCCGACCGACGCCGCTTCCGGCCTGCATATGTCCGACGCCCTGCGCGCGTTGGGTCGCTATGCCGAAGCCGCCGATGCCGCCCATCGCGTCCTGCTGTTCGCGCCCAACAATACCGACGGGCTGCTCGCCGCCGCCCGCGCCCATATCGCCGACAATAACGGCTTCTACGCCATCGATCCGCTCAAACATTTATTGGAACTGAAGCCCAACAGCTGGGAAGCCTACTCCCTGCTCGGCGTCGCCTACGACCAAGTCAAGCGCCCGGACGACGCGCAGACCGCCTGGGCCCAGGCGCTGAAACTGTCGCCCAACAATCCGGCGGTGCTGACCAATCAGGCCATGTCGAAGGTGCAGAAGGGCGACCTGGCCGGCGCGGAACCGCTGCTGCGCACCGCCGCCGCGCAAAAGGACGCCACCATCCAGACGCGCCAGAACCTGGCCCTGGTGCTGGGCCTGCAAGGCAAGATGGACGAAGCCGAACGCTTGCTCCGTCAAGACCTGCCGCCGGAACAGGCCGACGCCGACCTGGCCTGGCTGCAAGCCAACCGCCTCCAACCCGGCGGCGCACCGGCCAAGGCGACGACCCCGCCGGCCGGCACCGCCCGCTCTTGGGACAGCGTCAAGAACGCCGGCGGGTAATCACTTCTTCCGCAGCAGCGCCTTCGACGGATGGATCAAGGCCTGAACGGCTTCGCGGCTCATATGCGAAAACCAGTTGATATGGCCATCGGCGGTCTCGACGCCGACCGGCCGGCCCTTCCAGTAAATGACGGTTTCCATGGGATATCTCCTATGACGGCCCTCGTCCCGGAAGAGGCAAAATCGCACTTTGCATCATGCGATTTCGATAGCGCCGACGGGCGAGACCGTAAATTTCCGATAAGACTCGCCACAGGTTTGCCGCCGCGTATAATCTACCGGACACCGATTTGGGAGGCCGGCATGATCAATGGCGCGCACATGATCCTGTATTCGACGGATGCGGAGGCCGACAAGGCCTTCTTTCGCGACATCCTGAACTTCGGGCATGTCGATGCCGGCCATGGCTGGCTGATCTTCAAGCTGCCGCCGTCCGAATGCGCCGTCCACCCGTCCGATAGCAACGGCCCGCACGAGCTGTATCTGATGACCGACGATCTCGATGCGGAGATGGCGCGGCTCAATGCGGCCGGCGTGGCCTGCGAGGCGCCAAGCGACCAGCGGTGGGGCCGCGTGACGCAGCTGAAACTCCCCGGCGATGGAACATTAGGGCTGTATCAACCGCGGCATGCGCGGCCGTGAAGATGGTTTGGCTGTGAAAGCCAAGGCAACAATCCGCGCCGGCCATCACATTTCCTTCATCCCCTCTCGACTCTCTCTCCCTCCGTGCTAGCCTTCTGTCCCGTGGCGCTGATTCCATCGGCCGTCCACAGGCGGGCTTAAAATGGCCCCATCTATCCACCACAATATGTAGTTGGTAACTTGGCGTTAACCACTAGGTGTGGTGAATAGGGTGTGCCGCACGGCGCGTTCACTTTCGATTCGGATAGGTTCATGAGCTCTCTTAGTCTGTCGTCCTCCAAGGCCGGTCTTCTGATCCCCAGCCATTCCTACAAGCCCTTCCGCTATCCGTGGGCCTTCGAATTCTGGCGCAAGCAGCAACAGGTCCACTGGATTCCGGAGGAAGTCCCGCTCGGTGAGGACTGCAAGGACTGGGCGACCAAGCTCGACGACAGCGAACGCAACCTGCTGACGCAGATCTTCCGCTTCTTCACCCAGTCGGACATCGAGGTCCAGGACAACTACCTGGAACGCTACGGCCGGGTGTTCAAGCCGACCGAGATCAAGATGATGCTCTCGGCCTTCGCCAATATGGAAACCATCCATATCGCGGCTTATGCGCTGCTGCTGGAAACCATCGGCATGCCGGAAAGCGAATTCGGCGCCTTCATGGAATACCAGGCGATGCGTGACAAGCATGATTTCATGCAGAAGTTCGGCGTCGATACCGAAGCCGACGTGCTCAGGACCCTGGCCATGTTCGGCGGCTTTACCGAAGGGCTTCAGCTATTTGCGTCGTTCGCCATGCTGATGAACTTCCCGCGCTTCAACAAGATGAAAGGCATGGGCCAGATCGTGTCGTGGTCGGTGCGCGACGAAAGCCTGCACTGCGAAGGCATCATCAAGCTTTATCACGCCTTCGCCAAGGAAACCAAGGCACTGACCAAGTCGGTGGCCGACGACATCATCGACTGCTGCAAGACCGTGGTGACGATGGAGGATAAGTTCATCGACCTGGCCTTCGAACAAGGCCCGGTCCAGGGCATGACGCCGGACGACATCAAGGCCTATATCCGCTACATCGCCGACTGGCGCCTGCGCCAGCTCGAACTGCCGCAAGTGTTTGACGCACCGAAGGAAAACCCGCTGCCGTGGCTGCAGGTGCTGCTGAGCGGCGTGGAACACGCCAACTTCTTCGAAGCCCGCGCCACGGAATATTCCAAGGCGGCGACAAAAGGCCAATGGACCGGCGAAGACGGCGTCTGGGGCGCCTTCGATCAGCTGATGAAGAAGCGCCAGGAAGGGATGAAGGCGGGGGCAGGTGCATAAGACTGTGAACGGCGTTATAATTTGTCTTGACCGGACTCACGCATGAACATATTGAGAACTGTGTTATGAGCCGTGATATTCGGAGCATTGCAAACTTTCTTCTGGACGAGGCTGATCGGAGAGGGCTTGCAATAACGAATATGGCGTTAAACAAGATTCTCTATTTTGCGCAAGGATGGTATTTAGCAACAAAGAAGAGGGAGCTTTTTTTACAGGATTTTGAAGCTTGGGAAATGGGACCGGTTTCTCCAGTTATTTATCAACAATTCAAATCGGCCGGGTCTAACCCTATAAAGGATAGGGCAAAAACTATAAATCTACACTCAGGGAGCCAGGAAGCATCCGAATATTCTCTTTCAAGAGAAGAGGAGGGGCATCTGATACGTATGTTGGAGTTTTATGGGCATAGAAGTGCAGCAGTGCTGTCTCATATGTCTCACGAACAAGGAGCACCCTGGGATATGGTAAGAAATTCCGATGGTTATTTGGGAATGAAAATTCCCAATGGTTTAATCAAAGCATTCTTCGAATCGAAGTTAACCAAGAAATTTGGCGGTGACGCATGAGCAAGCTCAAGTCAATCCGCGATATCTCAAATATCATCTATGCAGTAGCTAATTGGGATGAAGATCCAAATGCTATGCGAGAAAAGTTTCGTAAGGCTATCGAGCCGAAATATTATCCCCAAGTTTATAGAGCCTTGGTGGACCTCATAACGGCTATGGCGAAGGGCAGGACTTACGAATGGGCTTTAGCTCAGGCTAAGCTTCTTACCGAAGAAATGGTACAGAACGCCACCGTAAGCGCGCTAAAGGTATTAAAGCCTCATTTTGAAAACCGAACGATTGACTGGTTTTTAAACGATCTGCCTAAGCATGAATTTCAAGCTTCTGCCGACGTAAAGATCCCCGTGAAAATATTTGGGGTTATTAAAGACCAAAACGGCCTTCACTTGGTGGTGCTTTGTCATTGGAAGAAAGCGTTATCTACCAAACAGCTGAGGATTTTGGCATCGCTCGTAAAATATTATGCCGAACAGTATCCTGAACTCGCGGAAGCCAATTTGGAAATGGTGGATTTGTCATGTGTAGGCAAACACCGTACGCTCAAGGTCCATACTTGGAATACACTTGAGCTTCTTAGCTCTAATGAACTTAACGAAGTCATGAAAGGTATGGCAGACGCTTATTTATGGGCTGTAAGTGATTTCGAGGCAAATCCTACATCTCCGCGCAAAAAGCCTAAAAAGCCAAAAGATCGGAAAACAGGTGATTTATTTCCTGAGCCTTAGGAAATGCAATTTTTAACAGAAAATAATCCCCACCCCTTCCACCCGCCCCATGCTTATCGGCATGGAAAACACACAACATACCCCCATCGCTACGCCGGAGCAGCGCCTGGCGCTCCGCCGTAACCAGCAACAGCGCCTGCGCGATCAGGCCGAGGCGCTGTTGCGCGCCGTCGAGGACCTCGATCCACCCAAGACTCACAAGGACGCCGAACAGGCCGCCAAGACCTTGCTGGCGGTCGACAAGCTGCTCGACGCGGTCAATGCCATCAAGGCCGATGACGAGCGCATCCCGCCGGCTTCGGTCCGGCCGCTCGCCCCCGAGGTCGAACACCGGGCCCTGGACAGCTGGAAGGCGATCCTCGACGCCAGCCTGGAAACGCTGGCGCAAGCGCGGGCGTTGAAGCGGGAGGCGGCTTAACTTCCCCTCTTCCCGCTTGCCGGGAGAGGACGAGAGCTGAGCTTTAGCGAAAGCGATCGGGTGAGGGGCACGGCAGAAGCCCCAACTCGGACGGCTGTGTTGCGAACTTCGGTCGGGCCCCTCACCCGGCTATCTGCGCCTTTCAGGCTTGCTAGCCGTCCTCTCCCCGTAAACGGGAAGAGGGAGGGGCCGTAGCTACTTCGCCGCTTTCGGATTGAGCAGGGCCTCGGCCTGGGCGCGTTCTTCCGGCGTCATCT
>CAYULN010000187.1:0-10461 GCA_964445605.1 uncultured Caulobacteraceae bacterium
GAAGATCAGCGCGTTGCAGTCGATCGTCCGCGCCTTGGTCATGGCGCGCACGCTGCCGCAGGGAACGAACAGGGCGGATCGCAATTTCATGGCCGTGCTTCTAAGCCTTCACGCGGCGGCTGTGAAGGGACTCCGTGCTACAAGATATCCCCTTGCCAGAAAAGGATTGTGCGCCCATATATTGTCGAAAAGGCGCGGTAGGGTCCGCGCTGACCTAACTTCAACAGGGGTTTTTTATGGCAGACATCGACAGCGAAATTCTGCAGGGCCGCGCCGGCGTTCGGCCGTCCAGCCAGGAGATGGCCAAGGACATGGGCCTGCGCAACTTCCTTCTGGGGATCTACCAGAAGATGGCGCTCGGCCTGCTCGTCACCGGCGCCATGGCCTATGCCGTGGCCAACAGCCCGGTCTTGCTGCAACTGATCTATCGCCAGGAATTCGGCCAGATTGCCGGTTACACGCCGCTCGGCTACGTCTTTCTATTCGCACCGCTCGGCCTGGTGCTGATCTCCAACCTGTTCATGCGCAACCTGAACGTGGTCGCCATGGCAGCCTTCTATTGGCTCTATGTCGCCGTAATGGGCGTGTCGCTGTCGTCGATCTTCCTGATGTACACGGGCATGTCGATCGCCACCGTCTTTTTCATCACCGCCGGCACCTTCGGCGCCGTCAGCCTGTTCGGCTATACGTCCAAGGTCAACATGTCGGCTTGGGGCAGTTTCCTGATCATGGCTGTGGTCGGCATGATCATCGCCTCGCTGGTCAACGTCTTCCTGCTGAAGAGCGGCGCGCTCGACTGGGCCATCTCGGCCATCGGCATCCTGATCTTCTCGGGCCTGATCGCCTACAAGACGCAGTGGCTGAAGGGCATCTATTATGAGCTCGGCGGTTCGCAGCGCGGCCTGGCGGCCATGACCTATTACGGCGCGATGAGCCTGTACATCAGCTTCATCAACCTGTTCCTGAGCCTGCTGCGCATCTTCGGCGGCCGCCGCTAAGACAAGGTTTAAAACCTGTAACGGAAACCCCGGACAGCAATGTCCGGGGTTTTTTAAACCACGTCGAATTTGGTCTTATCCAAAACCGTCAATACCGGCCCCAGTTCGCGGCCGCGTTTCAGCACCAGGCCCGCCTGGTTGAACACGGCAAAGGCGCCCTGCTTGCGCGCCAGGGCCGGCCGCTTCTCGATGCGGTACAGCGGCGCTTCCGACGTTCGGCGGAAGACATTGAACACCACCACTTCGCGCAGGGAGTCAATGGAATAGTCGCGCCAGTCGCCCGCCGCCACCTTGCGGCCGTAGAGCCTGAGAATAAGCTCGAGTTCCTTGCGCTCAAAGAACACCGGCCCCTGGACCGGTTGCGAACCTTGAAAGGCGCCGCTGAAATCCTGTACGCTCATCGACTATGGATGCTCCTCATATTGGAACCTGTTGATTAGGCCTCAAGCCAAGGGTTCAGGCAAGCAAATTCCGCGAATGGCTATGTGTCAGGGATCACGGAATTGCGAGGTCAAAAAACCCAATTATGACCATAATTCAGCCCTTTGAGCGCCCTGTTACGGCGCCATATTAGTAAGGTCGGCCAAGGCGTCTTGCTTCGGTTCCTCCCCTGAACAGCCCCCCAGCCCCCGGGAATCGGGTAGGAGTTTTGGCCGACATCCGTTTCCTCCCTAACTGATATCAAACCTGCGCCCCCGGCGGATTTCCCGCGGGGGCGCTGTTTTTTCAACCTCCCCGCTTGTCGGGGAGCCGGGCGGCCGGTGCCGGGGACCGCACGAAGCCGTACTGAGACGACAAAACACGCGCCATCGGTTGGGACGGCGAGATGTGGTGGTGGGGTTGTTGAAACGAGAGCGGTTTCCTACTTCGCCGTAGCCGCCCATAGCCCGACCGGCGTCCGCCGCATCGGCACGAAATAGGGTAGGGACTCGACCCTGGCGATCCACGCATTGACGTGGTGGTAGTGCGACAGGTCGATGCCGCCTTCCGGCGCGTGCGCCGCATAGGTGTAGCAGGCAAAATCGGCGATCGTTTCCGAATAACCGACCAGCCAATCATGCTCGGCCAGGTGCGAATCCATGGTCTGCAGGAACTCATGCGACAGGGTTTGCGCCGTCGCCAGGTCGCCCGGCGCCTTGAAGATATTGATCCGCCGCGCGCAGGCCAGGCCGTAATTGATCGGTCCCGCCGCCTTGCCGAGCCAGGCCGTGACCTGTGCCGCCAGCACCGGATCGCGGGGCATGAAGTCTTCGCCGTCGTCGTATTTCAGGCAGAGATAGACCATGATGGCGGCGGAATCCCAGACGACCGTGCCGTCGTCGTCGATGACCGGTACCTGGCCGAACGGGTTCTTGGCGAGGAATTCCTCGCTCTTCTGCACCTTGGCGCCGAGGTCGATATCGATGCGGGTGAACGGCAGATCCAGCGCGCGCAGCAACAGCTCCACGCGGTGCGCATGGCCCGAAATCGGGAAGCTGTAGAAGATAATGGGCTGAATTTGGTCGGTCATGTCGTCCCCTCGGTTGATCTATGTAATTGATAACGACGTTAGAATGCAAGAAAAGTTCAAGTCGTGGGGCGGGTAGGCCCCACACCCCGTAACGCGTTCGAGTGGCGTTGCTGTCTCAGGCTGAGGTCGAGGCGGGGTAGCGCGGACGGTGATGGGGTGTGGGGTCCGTGACCCCACAAAAAAGAAAAACCCTTCGGCTTTTAAGGGCCGAAGGGTTTTTCTTTTTTATTGAAGTCGCGTTGCCCTCCGCAGGCTTCGGGCGTTCGTCGCGGGAATCGAGACATTTAGTCTCGATTCCATCCGGTTTGCGAAGCCGCAAACCGGCGCTCATCACCCTACTCCGCAGCCTCCGCCACATCGCCGCCGCGCGCCAGGTTGCGCAGCACATACGGCATGACGCCGCCGTTCTTGTAGTATTCCAGCTCGGTCGGCGTATCGATGCGGCAGCGCACCGGGAAGCGCGCCACCTTGCCGTCCGAGGCGCGGAACAGCTCGACGATCAGTTCCTGGCGCGGCGACACGCTTTCCAGGCCGCGGATGGTGACGATTTCCTCGCCCGTCAGGCCCAGCTTCGACCAGCCGTCGACCTTGAACTGCAGCGGCAGCACGCCCATGCCGACCAGGTTCGAGCGGTGGATGCGTTCGAACGACTCGGCGATGACGGCGCGGACGCCGAGCAGCTTGGTGCCCTTGGCCGCCCAGTCGCGCGACGAGCCGGTGCCGTATTCCTTGCCGGCGAAGATGACCAGCGACCGGCCTTCCGACTGGTAGCGCATGGCCGCGTCATAGATAGGCATGACGTCGCCCGACGGGAAGTGCTTGGTGATGCCGCCTTCGATGTCCGGCACCATCTTGTTGCGGATGCGGATATTGGCGAAGGTGCCGCGCATCATGACGTCGTGGTTGCCGCGACGGGCGCCGTAGGAGTTGAACTCCGACACCGGCACCTGGTGGTCGCTGAGGTAAATCCCGGCCGGCGCGGTTTTCTTGATGTTGCCGGCGGGCGAGATGTGGTCGGTAGTGATCGAGTCACCGAACACGCCCAGCACGCGCGCCTCGACGATGTCCGTCACCTTGTCCGGCGTCATGGTCATGCCGTCGAAATAGGGCGGGTTGGCGACGTAGGTCGAGGTGTTGTCCCAGGTATAGGTCTGGCCGCCGGTGATCTTGATCGCCTGCCAGTGCTTGTCGCCCTTGAACACGTCGGAGTAGCGCTTGGTGAACATGGCGTTGGTGACGCAGGCGTCCTGGATTTCGGCGATCTCTTCCTTGGTCGGCCAGATGTCCTTCAGGAACACGTCGTTGCCGTTCTTGTCCTGGCCGAGCGGCTGTTCGCGCAGGTTGACCTTGGTCGAGCCGGCCAGGGCATAGGCGACGACCAGCGGCGGCGAGGCCAGGTAGTTGGCGCGCACGTCGGGCGACACGCGGCCTTCGAAGTTGCGGTTGCCCGACAGAACGGCCGAAGCGACCAGGTCGCCCGAATTGACCGCCGCCGAAATGGCGTCCGGCAGCGGGCCGGAATTGCCGATGCAGGTGGTGCAGCCATAGCCGACCAGGTTGAAGCCCAGGGCGTCGAGGTCCTTGGTCAGGCCGGCCTTGTCGAGATAGTCGGTGACGACCTGCGAGCCGGGCGCCAGCGACGTCTTGACCCACGGCTTGACCTTCAGGCCCAGCGCATTGGCCTTGCGCGCCAACAGGCCAGCGGCGATCAGCACCGACGGGTTCGACGTGTTGGTGCACGAGGTGATGGCGGCGATGACCACGTCACCATGGCCGACGTCGAAGCTGGCGCCTTCGACCGGTACGCGCTTGTTTTCATCGCCCGCCTTGCCGAAGTCACCGGCCAGGGCGGCGGCGAATTCCGACGACACGTTCGACAGGGCGACGCGGTCCTGCGGACGCTTCGGCCCGGCCAGCGACGGCTCGACCGTGGAAATATCCAGTTCCAGCGTGTCGGTGAAGATCGGCTCGTGGCCGGGCTCAAGCCACAGGCCTTGCGCCTTGGCATAGGCTTCGACCAGGGCGACGCGGTCCTTGGCGCGGCCGGACTTGGCCAGGTAGTCGATGGTCGGCTGCGACACCGGGAAGAAGCCGCAGGTGGCGCCGTATTCCGGGGCCATGTTGGCGATGGTCGCCTGGTCTTCCAGCGTCAGGGTCTGCAGGCCGTCGCCGTAATATTCGACGAACTTGCCGACCACGCCCTTCTTGCGCAGCATCTGGGTGATGGTCAGCACCAGGTCGGTGGCGGTGACGTCTTCCGGCAGCTTGCCGGTCAGCTTGAAGCCGATGACTTCCGGGATCAGCATCGGGATCGGCTGGCCCAGCATGGCCGCCTCGGCTTCGATGCCGCCGACGCCCCAACCCAGGACCGACAGGCCGTTGATCATGGTGGTGTGCGAGTCGGTGCCGACCACGGTGTCCGGATAGGCGACCTCGCCGCCGTCAGCGACATTGGTCCACACCGTCTGGGCCAGATATTCCAGGTTCACCTGGTGGCAGATGCCGGTACCCGGCGGCACGACGCGGAAGTTGTTGAAGGCCGACGAGCCCCAGCGCAGGAAGTTGTAGCGCTCGATATTGCGCTCGTATTCGCGGTCGACGTTCTGAGTGAAGGCCTTGCCGTTGCCGAAATAGTCGACCATCACCGAGTGGTCGATGACCAGGTCGACAGGGTTGAGCGGGTTGATCTTCGCCGGGTCGGCCCCGAGCTTGACCATGGCGTCGCGCATGGCGGCCAGGTCGACCACGGCCGGCACGCCGGTGAAGTCCTGCATCAGCACGCGCGCCGGGCGGAAGCTGATCTCGTGCTCGACCGTGCCCTTGTTCTTGGTCCAGGCCGCCATGGCCAGGATGTCTTCCTTGGTGACGGTGACGCCGTCTTCGTTGCGCAGCAGGTTTTCCAGCAGCACTTTCAGGCTGGCGGGCAGCTTGGCGATGCCCTCCAGCCCGTTGGCCTCGGCGGCCTTAAGGTCATAATAGCTATAGGTTTTACCGCCGGCGCTAAGCTCGGCCTTCGACTTGAAACTATCAACGGAAGACATAATAAGGACTATCCTTCTCTCAATACCGCCGGCCGTCCCGATGACGGGCCCTTGAGTTCAGAGGTCGCGCGTGGACAAGGAACGCACAGGGTATCGATGTCGCGCAGGCTGAGCCCCTGAAGGCGGATAAATGCCTTCTAAACATGTTGCGCGCATTCGTCTATGAAGCCATTGCACCGCGAAGGGTTATTTTTATGGATTTGGAAATCAGGGTAAACGGGCTGGGCCTCAAGAAGGGCTATAACCTGTTGATTTCCGATTTGAATTTCACACTTTTGGCTGGCGAAGGGTTAAGCCTGACCGGTGAAAACGGCGTCGGCAAGACCACGTTGCTGCGCACATTGGCGGGCTTCAGCTATGCCCACGCCGGCAAGATCGCCTTTGTTGCGAACGGTGAGCCAATCGATTCGGAAGACGCTGCGCGCCTGATCCATATGCTCGGCCACCACGACGCCCTGTCGCCGTCGCGCACCGTCGCCCAGGAACTGGCCTTCCAGGCGGACTATCTCGGCGGCGATCCGGTTTCCGCCATCGAACCCCTTCGGTTGAAACCTTTGCTGGACCTGGAAACGCGCTATCTGTCGGCGGGCCAGAAACGGCGGCTGTCCTGCGCGCGTCTGCTGATGGCCAAACGCCCGCTGTGGCTGCTCGATGAGCCGATGGCGCCGCTCGATGCCGACCATCGGACCCTGCTGGCGGGCATTATGCAGGACCATCTGAAGGCCGGCGGCCTGCTGATCGCGGCGGTCCATGACCCGCTGCCGTTCGAGACGCGCCAACTCCGCTTGACCCGGCCGGTGCAGCCTGTGCTGGAGACGAGCGTTGTTTAAAGCCGCCTTGTCCTTGATCCGTCGCGACCTGGGCCTGTCCCTGACGCGCGGCGGCGGGCCTTTGCTGGGCGTTGGTTTCTACCTGACCCTGATGGCCATGATTCCCCTGAGTCTCGGCCCCGACCAGGCCATCCTCAGCCGCATTGCGCCCGGCCTGACTTGGTTGTGCCTGGCCCTGTCGAGCCTCCTCTCGCTCGAACGCCTGTTCGAGCGCGACTACGAAGACGGCGTGTTCGACGTCCTGCGCCTGGGGCCTTTGCCGCTCGAAATGGTCGCCCTGTTCAAGTGCCTCAGCCAGTGGTTGGGCACCGGCTTGATCCTGTCCTTCCTGACCCCGATTGTCATGATCATTCTTGGCGCGCCCGTTGCCATGGCAGGGGTTGCGCTCATTTCGGCGTTTCTCGGATCGTTGAGTTTTGCGGTAATAGGCGGCATCGGCGCCAGCCTGTCCCTGGGCACCCGCAAGGGCGGCGTGCTAATGGCCCTGCTGGTCCTGCCGTTCTACGTGCCGCCGGTGATCTTCGGCGCCGGCCTGATGCAGGCGGTGCAGTTGCATATCTCGCCCTGGCAGGCCCTGGCGTTCCTTGGGGCCTACGCGCTGTTCGCCCTGGCGCTCGGCCCCATCGCCATGGGTGCGGCGCTGAAGAGTGCGCTGAACTGACGCCTTGCCGCCGCCCTGCAAAACCCCTATGTCAAAGCCGCATGATCACCTGGCTGGCCAATCCTGAGCGGTTCTCCTCCGTCGCGCGCCCCTTGCGGCCGTGGCTGGCCGGTGCCTCCGCTGTCCTGCTTACCTGGGGCCTGTACCTCTGCTTCGCCTCGCCGGAAGACTACCAGCAGGGCGACACCGTCCGCATCATGTACGTCCACGTCCCTGCCGCCTGGATGGGCCTGCTGGTCTATGCCGCCATGGGCGTGGCCAGCTTCTTCGGCCTGATCTTCCGCCATGCCCTGGCCGATGCCGCCGCCAAGGCCCTGGCCCCTATCGGCGCCGTCTTCACCGCGCTCGCCCTGATCACCGGCTCCCTGTGGGGCAAGCCGATGTGGGGCACTTGGTGGCAATGGGACGGCCGCATGACGTCCGAGCTTGTCCTCCTGCTCATCTACATCGCCTATATCGCCCTGCATGCCTCGATCGAGGACGAGGTGCGCGCCGCCAAGTCGACCGCCATTCTGGCCCTGGTCGGCCTGGTCAACCTGCCGATCATCCATTTCTCGGTGCAGTGGTGGAACAGCCTGCACCAGGGCGAGTCGATCTTCGTCAAGGGCGGTCCGACCATCTCGGCCGGCATGCTGTGGCCGCTGTTCGTCATGGCCGGCGCCTATCATGTGCTGACGGCGTGGCTGTTTCTGGTCCGCATCGACAGCGAGATCATCGACCGGAAATACCGCGCGCTGCGTGCCAAATTAAGTTTAAACTGACTGAGTCTGAACTGATGCATCTCGATTTCGACATGGGCCGGTACGGCTTCTTCGTATGGGGCGCTTACGGCGCTTCGGTTCTGGCCATCGGCGGCCTGATCCTGGCTTCCGTCTGGGGCCGCGCCGAACGCTTGAAACGCCTGACAGCCCTGCAGGATGCCGTCAAAGGAACAAAGCAATGAAACGTGCCCTGGCCCTTATTCCCCTGGTCCTGTTCGTCGGCGTGCTGGGCGTGCTGGCCTATTATAACTTCCACAAGAAGGACCATTATGAGCCGCGCGCCATGGTCGGACAGTCGATCCCGACATTGGCGCTCGCCGATCTCGAGGACGGCCAGCCGACCAAGCTGACCGACCTGGCCAAGACCTACGGCCATCCGATCCTGGTCAATGTCTACGCCTCGTGGTGCGAGGCCTGCATGTCCGAGAATTCCTTGCTGATCGGCCTGAAGGACAAGGGCGTGACCATCATCGGCGTCGCCTGGAAGGACGCCCCCAAGGACACACTCAACTATCTCGACCAGCACGGCAATCCGTATGCCCGCACCTTAAGCGACTCCGACGGCAAGATGGCCCTGGGCCTGGGCGTCACCGGCGCGCCGGAAACCTTCATCGTCCGCCCGGACGGCACCATCTCCGACAAGATCGAAGGCCCGATCGTGCCGGATACCCTGGCTAGCGTCGAAGCGGCGGTCAAAAGCGGCGGCAAGATCGCCGGGCAGTAGCTGTATTCCACATTTATGTTAGCCGCCGGATGCGCTACAGTCCGGACATGGCGGGCGTGAATGATTGGCGAATGGGCTTACGGAAACGGCGGGGCGTCCGATATTTCGGCACGGCGGCGCTCGTTTGCCTGTCCTTGGTCATCAGGCTGCTGGTCGACCGTCATCAGCACGGCATGCCGTTCCTGACCTTCCTGCCCGCCATTGTCGCGGCGACCTATTTCGGCGGACGGTGGTGCGGCGCCTTCGCCGTCGGCCTGTCGGCCGCCCTGGCGGCGCGCTTTCTGTTCCCGGCGCAGGCCGAGACGGTCTTCCCCTGGTCATCGACGACCATCGCCCTGGTGTTCTTTTTCGTCTGGGCCGGTGGTCTGGTCTGGCTACTCGGCGCCGTCTTGCGTGCCTATGACGGCATGCGCGACGCCATGGCCGCCCGCGATGACCTGCTCCACACTCTCGAACAGCGCGTCGCCGATCGCACCGCCGAACTGGCTGCCGCCAATGCCCAGCTGCGCGAGGAGATCGCCAGCCGCCAGCAGGCCGAACAGAAGGTCATTCACTATGCCCGGCTCGAGGCGCTCGGTCAGATGGTCGGCGGAATTTCCCACGATTTCAATAATATGCTGGGAATTATCGCCAACAATATCGACCTGGCCCGGATGCGGCGAACGCGTGGCGGCACCGATGTCGGCCGCCATCTCGACGCCGCCGCCGAAGGCGCGCGCATGGGCATGGCCCTGACCCGTCGCCTGCTCGCCTTTGCCCGCAAACAGCCGCTGCAGCCGGCTGTGGTCGACGTCAATGCCCTGATGCGCGCCCTGATCGACATGCTGGGCACGACGCTGGGTGACGAGATCGACCTTAACGTTGATCTGGCCGACACGCCCTGGCCGGTGGCGGTCGATCCGGCTCAGTTCGAAAGCGCCATTCTCAACCTGGCGGTCAATGCTCGCGACGCCATGCCCGACGGCGGTCGCCTGACGCTCGCGACCAGCAACGCCAGGATCGATGACCCGATCGCGGCCGACCTGCCGCCAGGCGACTATGTCCTGGTCACTGTCAGCGATACCGGCTGCGGCATGAGCGACGATGTCCTGGCCCGCGCCTTTGAGCCCTTCTTCACCACCAAACCGGCCGGCAAGGGCACCGGCCTGGGGCTCAGCCAGATCCACGGCTTTATCAAGCAGTCGGGCGGCCATGTCGAGCTGGCGTCGAAGCCACGGGAGGGCACCGTGGTGCGCCTTTATCTTCCGTGTCACGCCGGGACCATGCCGGGCATGAGCCGCGAAACGCCCGCTGAAGTCAGCCTTTAGGAGCGGGCCGTGCATTCAACCCCAACGCATTATAGACGTAGTATCGGCCTATGCCGATCTGCTCGTGCAACAGGGCGTCGGTGACGAAGAAGTTGTAACCGCTCTGGAACGGGCCGAACGACGGCTCCAGCCGGTCGCCGGCAACGCCTTCGGCGCCGGCGCGGAAATAACGGAAATAGAGCAGCGACCGTTTCAGGTGCAGGCCCGAAGTCACCACCACGATCTGCCGGTCGGCGGGAATGATCCCGGTCGAATACTGCGCGTTCTGCCAGGTGTTTTGACTGCGGGTTTCCAGGGTCAGCGCGGATTGCGGCACGCCCAGTGTCAACAGCTCGCGGGAATAGACGGCCGCCTCGGTCTCGCCGTGCCGCTGCGGATCGCCGCCGCTGACGATGATATCGCAGTCCTTGCCGTGCGCCTGGCAATCGCGCCAGGCGTTTGCGGTAGCGGCCACCCGGCCGTAGCCGAAAATGGGCACTTCCGGGCCGGAGCCCGCCGACTTCGCCACCGTCCCGGCGCCCAGGAGGACGATGCTGTTCTTCTCGTTCCACACCACATCGGACAACCGGTTGGTCGCCTGGGTCGCCGACAGCAGCGCCGCCGGTGCGGGTCCGAACCCGATGAGGACC
>CAYULN010000188.1:0-22456 GCA_964445605.1 uncultured Caulobacteraceae bacterium
TAGCCGCCCATGGAATGGCCGGCCAGGCCGCGGCTGTCGCGGTCGGCCAGGGTGCGGTAATGGGCGTCGATATAGTGGACGACCTCGACGGCGATGAAGCGCTCCCAATTACCGGTGGTCGCCGAGTTGGAATACATCGATCCGTTATGCAGGGTCTGGGCGTTGGGCAAGACAACGATCATGCCCTTTGTTCCGGTCGCGAAGGCGCCCTCAACGGTCTGCGGCGTCCTGATTTCGGTCGTCCATTTCTCGTTGCTGATCGAATAGCCGTGCAGGGCATAGACGACCGGATAGCGCTTGGTTTTATTGGTATAATAGTCGGGCGGCAGATAGACGATGAGATCGCGGTCGGGGGAATCGCCTTCGAGGTTGCCCTCCAGTGAGACGCCATGGACGATGGCGTGCTCGACAATGACCTTCGGGGCGTCGGGGATGACCGGTGGCACATTAAGCGCCGGCGGCTGGGTTTGCGCCAAAGCCGGGCCGGCCAGCAGCGCGGCCGCCATCGCGGTGGCAAAAAGAATCCTCATCTTGTCCTTCCTGTCTTCATTTATGATTTTTAGGCAGAAACAGGCGTTTCGCCTCTCCGTTTCACGGGAAGGCGAAATACTTTCACGCGGGATGAGGGTGTTACCCGGCGTTGACGTCGTCGGAAATGGCCTTGAACTTGCGGGCGATGGCCTTGCGGCGTTCGGCACTGGCCTTCTTGGCCGATTCGACGGCGTCGATCTCGGTGGCGCGCAGCAGGTGGTCGATGACCCGGTCCATATGTTCGTGCATCGCCTGACGGGCCGCAGTCGGCGAATGCTTTTTCAGCGCCATCAGGATGCCGGTGTGCTCGCGGATGCGGTCGCCCATGCCGAGGTCAGTGGCCCGGCCGAGGATATTGCGCGCCAGCGGCGACTGGTAGCGCCAGTCCCACAGATTCTCGACCGTGGTGATCAGGGCGCCGTTGCCGGTGATATTGGCGATCAGCAGGTGGAAGTCGCGGTCGGCGCGTTCGGCCTTTTCCTGATCCGGATCGCCCATCGCCTTGAGCAGCTTTTCCAGCTCGACGACGTGTTCCGGCTGGACCTGGGTGGCGGCGAGCGCGGCGACTTCGCCTTCGAACAGGCGGCGCGATTCGATCAGCTCGAAAGCGCCGATCTCGGAATCGGCAATGGGCGCGGTGCGCGTGACGCGTTCGACGACCAGGATGCCCTGGCCGTGACGGGCTTCGATATAGCCGAGGATTTCCAGAGCGATCAACGCCTCGCGAAGCGTCGGCCGGCTAACACCGAACTGCAGGGCCAGTTCGCGTTCCGTCGGCAAGCGGTCACCGGGCCGGAAGCGGCCGGAATCGATTTCGGCGGCGATGGAATCAGCGATCTGACGATAAAGCTTCTTGGTGTCTGACATGCTTGCGAATTTGGCGGTGCGAATCTGGCCCGGTCTGACTCCTGTATGATCTTTATTTGCTTAGCCATCAACCTATTAATCGGCCTGACCACCTTAAAACGCTGTAATCCAAAACCGCAAGGTCTGACAAATTTTGGTGGCGCGAAGCTCGGAAAGCGTTATGATGCAACAAATAAAAAAGGGAAGCGCCATGACATATCCAGGATTTGCCAAAATTGGTCTGATCTTTGCCTTGCTGGCGCCGTTGCCGGCCGCCGCGCACGCCGAGGATGGCTATGACCTATGGCTGCGCTACCGCCCCCTTGATGTGGCACATGTGGCGCAATATGCGCCGCATGCGACGGCCGTTACGGGCGGAGACAGCCCGACGCTGGTGGCCGCCCGCCAGGAATTGCAACGCGCCATGGCAGGAATGCTCGGCAAGGACGTGAGAAGCGGCTCGACCGATGGCCAGGTCATTCTCGGCACGCCGGATAATTCACCGACCATTAAGGCGCTGAACCTGCCGCTGGCTAATCTCGGGCCGGAAGGCTTCCTGATCCGCAGCGTTACGGTCGACGGCCATCCAGCGACGGTCATCGCCGGCAACAGCGATGTCGGCGTGCTGTACGGCACGTTCCGCTTCATCTCCCTGATGCAGACCGAAAGGAGCCTCAACAAGCTCGACATCAGCGACGCGCCCAAGATCAGGGTGCGCGTGCTCGACCACTGGGATAATCTCGATGGCTCGGTGGAGCGCGGCTATGCCGGCAAGTCGATCTGGGACTGGTGGCGGCTCCCCGACCTGAAGGACACGCGCTATATCGACTATGCCCGCGCCGATGCCTCGGTCGGCATCAACGGCGTCGTGCTCAACAACGTCAACGCCAAGGCCGACAGCCTGACGGCGCCCTATATCGCCAAGACCCAGGCGGTCGCCGCCATCCTCCGCCCCTACGGCATCAAGGTCTATCTGTCGGCGCGGTTTTCGGCGCCGATGGAACTGGGCGGACTGAAGACCGCCGACCCGCTCGACCCGCAGGTGCGCGCCTGGTGGAAGGCCAAGGCGGACGAAATCTACGCCGCCATTCCCGATTTCGGCGGATTTCTGGTGAAGGCCAATTCCGAAGGCCAACCCGGCCCCGGCGACTACAAGCGCACCCATGCCGACGGCGCCAACATGCTGGCCGAGGCGGTGGCGCCGCACGGCGGCATCGTCATGTGGCGGGCCTTCGTCTATTCGGAGCTGGACAGCCAGGACCGGGCGCGCCAGGCCTTCAACGAGTTCCAACCGCTCGACGGCAAATTCGCACCGAATGTCCTGTTGCAGATCAAGAACGGCGCTATCGACTTCCAGCCGCGCGAGCCGTTCCATCCGCTGTTCGGCGCCATGCCGAAAACCAATGAGATGCTGGAAGTGCAACTGACCAAGGAATATCTCGGCCAGGCGACGCATCTCGTTTATTCGACGGCGCTGTACGAGGAAACGCTGAAAGCCGATACCTTGGCCGAGGGCAAGGGTTCGACCGTGGCGAAGGTCGTCGACGGTTCGCTCGATCACCACGCGCTGACCGGCATGGCCGGGGTGGCCAATATCGGCGCAGATCGCAACTGGACCGGATCGGACTTCAACCAGGCCGACTGGTACGGCTTCGGCCGGCTGGCGTGGAATCCGGAGGCATCGAGCCGCGACATCGCCGCCGACTGGGCGAAGATGACCTTCTCCAACGACCCGGCCTTCGTGACGCCCGTGGTCGATATGATGATCAAATCGCGCGAAACCGTGGTCAAATACATGACGCCGCTGGGGCTGCATCACCAGATGGCGACCGGCCATCACTATGGGCCGGGACCGTGGGTGTGCGACCTGAAACGGCCGGAATGGAACCCGTGCTATTATGCCCAGGCGGACGCCAAGGGGATCGGCTTCGACCGGACGGCGACCGGCAGCAATGCCCTGGCGCAATACGCGCCGGCAGCCGCCAAGCTGTGGGCCGACCCGAAGACCATGGATCAGCGTTACCTGCTGTGGTTCCATCATGAGCCTTGGGATTTCAAGCTGAAGGATGGCCATACGCTGTGGGACGGGCTGGTCATGACCTACCAGACCGGCGTCGACGAGGTCGGCGGCATGCAAAAGACCTGGGCCAGCCTGAAGCCCTATGTCGATGCGCGGCGGTTCGAAGCGGTGTCGGAAAACCTGCAAATCCAGGCTCGCGAAGCCAAGTGGTGGCGCGATGCGTCGATTGCCTATTTCCAAAGCAAGTCCGGCCTGCCGTTACCAGCGGGATATGCTGCGCCGGAAAAACCGCTCAGCTATTACGAAGCGCTCGACTTCCCCTATGCACCGGGTTGGTCGCATTAGGAGCGGCGCTTTTTTCGCACGGCTTTCACAGTCTTATCCGCGAACAGATCGAGCGGTACGGCCGCGCCCATGGCGGCATAACCGGCGGCCGACGGATGCAGGTGGTCGCCGGAATCGTACTCGGCCTTGAGCGCGTCGGGCTTGGCTGGATCGCGCGTCACGACATCGAAGTCAACCACGGCGTCGAAGTTGCCGGGCGTGCGAATCCAAGCATTGATCGCCTGGCGGTCGGCTTCGCGGCGCGGATCCTTGTTGTAATAGTCCGACCCGGCGAACGGCAGGATGGTGGCGCCGATCGCCATGACGCCATGTTCGCGGGCACGGGCGATCATTTGAGCATAGGCCTGTTCGACGTGCTCGACCAGGGCGGTATGGGCGTCGGCGGCTGCTGCGGGATCGAGCGTACCGATATCGTTGATGCCTTCCAGAACAAGCAGATAGCGCGCGTCGGTCTGGGCCAGCACGTCGCGGATAAAACGTGCCGAGGCGCTCGGCCCCAGGCTGTCGAGCAGGACCCGGTTGCCGCCGATACCGACGTTGAGCACGCCGTGCCGCTGACCGGCCGGCAAGGCCGACAGACGCGTCGCCAGCATGTCGGGCCAGCGGTTATTGCCGTTGGGGGTCGAACCGCGCCCGTCGGTGATGGAATCGCCCATGATGACGACAGCGCTGACCGGCTGCGGCACGGCGACATCGACGCCGGATAGATTGAACCAGTGCTCGAAGGTCTGCGGCGCGGTCAGGTCGGGGTCGGCTACGTGATTGCCGTGGACCAGGAACGAAGTGGTGCGGGCACCGGGATGGCTGGTCTGCTGAGCCGGCGCGGCGGTGAAATACAGGCTGATGGCCAGATTGCCACCAGCAGGCATGAGAAAATCGGCCGGATCGGAAACGACGTCGGCGCCGGCCGGGATAGTCACGCTTTCGCGGCCGGAAAAAGTCAAGGCATGGTCCGAGTCGACACCGATTTTTGCTGTTCCGGGAGCCAGGGCTATGGCGGCGTGCACCGAGGTCAGGGTCAAGGGCGCGGTGCCGAAGACGTTGGAGACGCGCACCCGGATCGGCCCGCCGCCGATGGACAGGTGGATCAGTTCGCGCAGGGTGGCATCGGTCAGGCTATCGGCGGACAAACTGTTGGCCGGCTCCGGTATCTGCTGGCCCGAGGCCCAGCTGCCGGCCCAAACCGGCGCCTGCGCCGCGGAGGCCGGTACCGCTACCATCATGGCGAGCGACAGACCCGCTATGCATGCCCAGTTTCTCATGAATCGACCTCCCAAGGCGGAGGTCTGCGCCCCCGCGCCCCGTTATAGGCCTTTCCGGGGCCGCCCGCCAAGCCTTACGGACTGATCTTGACGACCTGCGGCAAGTAGTCGTCCGGAACCAGTCCCGGCACCGATCCTGCCGGCAACCTGGCCTGGGGCCATTCGATACGCGCCCGCGCCAGCAGGTCGTTCAGTTCGTCCTCGCCAGGTTTCAGGTCCGGATAGGGCCAGTCCTTCACGTGTCCGGAAAAGCCCGCCAGATAAAGCGTCGCCAGTTTGAGACCGCCGCCTTTCGGATTGACGTAGTTCCACAGGTCGGTACCGAGGCAGTCCGCCACCGACGCCACGTCATAGGCCGCCTGCAGGGCATAGATGGAATAGTGCAGGCTGCGCGTTCGGGCGATTTCCAGCGGCAGAGTGCCGTCAGCGGCGAATTCGAGATCAATGCGGCGGCGGGCAAAGGCCTCGACCACCTTGCGGGCGACATCCGGTTTGCGGGCGAACAGAGCAAAACGCGACAGCTGTGCGTCGTACCAGATGCCGTGGTTGTTCTCGGCGGCGTCCTCGCCCTTGCCGCCTTCGCTGTCGACCAGCCAGGTCACATAGTCGCCGAACCAAGCTTCCAGGCCCTTCCGGTCGGCCGCCGTCAAGGCAGGCGACGGCGCCAGCAGCCCGATGGCCTCGACGACCGGCAACAGGCTGGTGGTGTCGATGATGCCGGTCGGGCGGCCGTTCGACACGCCGGGCACGCCCTGGGCGAAGTCGAGATTGGGATTCATGCGCGTCGCCGGATCGAGGAACCAGGCGCGCAGCAATTCGGCCGCCTTGCGGGCATAGCGTTCGTCGCCGCCGTAATAATAGGCCAGCGCCAGCACCGAGACATCGTGGCTGAACCGGCCCATGCGGGCGTTGTCGTAGACGTCGTTCAGGCGCTCGGGATTGGTTTCGCCATCGCGGCGGATATAGGGCAGGCCGTCGCTTTTCGCCGGGTCCGGCCACCAATAGGGGCCGATGCTCATATAATCATGCTTGTCGCCGGACGGTGGCACGCGGGCCTTGTCCATCACCGAATAGGAAGCGTGCTGTAAGGCTGCATCGGCATCAGCGATAACAACGGCATAGGTCTTGGCAAGAACGGGATCGCGTATTCGGTCCGCCTTAATACGGCTCAGGGCGTCCGGGCGCAGAAAGACAGTCCGGCGGCCACCGAAATCCGCGGCATAACCGTCTTCGCCCCGGCATTGCGGCGCGGCATTGGCAATGGCGGGCAGCGCAATGGCCAGGAACAGACCGGCAAACCCGGAAACTCTGCGAAGCGTGGCCATGGTCTTTCCTTTCTGACGTCAGTCGCAGGCCGCCGGGTCTGGCTTGCCCGGCATCACGTCGAACGCATAGATACTGGTCGAATGAAACGTCTCGCCCGGATTCAGCCGCGTCGACGGAAAGTCGGGGTGGTGCGGGCTGTCGGGATAGTGCTGCGGTTCCAGGGCGACACCGGCACCGGATTGCAGCGGATGGCCATTGACGTCGATCAGCGAACCGTTGAACGGCCCGGTGGTATAGACCTGCAAGCCCGGCTCGGTTGTCAGGATGCGCAGCCGACGACCGGTCGCATCGTCGCTGAGCACGGCCGCTTCCGTCAACTCACCCGGCTGGGCCTTGCTCAGGACGAAGTTGTGATCCAGCCCCTTGGCCTGGACGATCTGTGGATCGGCGGCCGCGATGACCTTGGCCAGCCGTTTCGGTTGGCGCAGATCGAAAGCAGTGCCATTGACCGACATCGGGCCGGTGGCGGGCAGTTTCTGGCTGTTCACCGGCAGGTAGGCATCGGCAGCGACGCGCAAGGTCTGGCAGCGGACGGACGGCGCGCCGGACAGGTTGAAGAAAGCGTGATGCGTGAAGTTGATGACAGTCGGCTTGGTGGTGCGGGCGGTATAGTCGAGATGCAGGCGGTTGTCGTTGTCGAGGCTGTAGCGCACTTCGACCGTCAGCTTGCCTGGAAAGCCGTTGTCGCCATCGGGGCTGATCAAGCTCAGGGTCACGCCGGGCGCTGTGCCCTGTCTGACATCCGTCGCCGCCCACACCTGGCTGCCGAAACTCTTCGGGCCGCCATGGGTGGCGATGCCGTCCGCCTTGCTGACCAGGTCGAAGCGCTGCCCGTCGAGCGTAAAGCCGCCGCCGGAAATGCGATTGGCGTAGCGTCCGATCAGACTGCTGAAATTGGGCCGGGCCTCATGGGCTTTGAGGTCGGCCAGGGTCAGGACGACGTTGTCGATATGGCCGGCGCGATCGGGGACGCGGATATCGGTAATGATGCCGCCATAGGTCAGCAGGCTGACGCTCATGCCGCGGTCGTTGCGCAGGGTGATTTTATCGACGGGTTTGCCGTCCTGAGTCACTCCGAAAGGCTCACGTTCGACCGTGCCGGCTTCGGCCGAGGCGGCTGCCGCAAGAAGCAGAAAAAGACTTCCTATTTTCCGGAACATTGCGGCAGCCTCCAACGTCAGTACGCGCCGTTGACCGGTGGCGGCACGGTCAGATTGAGGCGCGACTGGGTGTATTTCGTCCCATAAGGCGCGACCAGGGCGGCCAGGGCCGGGTCGCGATAGCCGCGCGCCGCCTTGAGGAAGGTCCCGTAGAGCAGCGAGGTGTCCTCGGCATTTTCGTCCATGTGCAGGTCCTTCCATTTCCAGTCGCGTTCATGACCGATATAGGGCTGCAGGAAGGCCAGGCCGCGTTTGATGCCGAGGCCTTCAGGCGAGCTATAATGCCACAGATCAACGCCAACGCATTCGCTAAGCGTGGCCTCGTCGAGCACGGCCTGGAACGCCCAGACGCTGTAGTGGAACGACAGGGTGCGAGCCAGTTCGCGCGGCAGGCTACCATCCGGCGCCATCTGGGTGTCGATGCGGCGCTCGGCGAACTGGTTGGCGACTCGCTTGGCGACGTCCACCTTGCCGGAAAACAGGGCGAACTCGGTCAGTTGCACGTCATAGATGATGGCGTGGTTGTTGGTGGCGTCGCGTTCGTCGGTGCCGATGCGGTTGGTCGTCATCCAGGTGACGAAGTCGCCGAACCACAGGCGCAGGCCCTTCATGTCGGCGTCGGACAACGCGTGCGACGGCGCCAGCAGGCCGATGGCTTCGACGACTGAAACCATGCTGTTCGAATCGATCAGGCCATAGGCCCGGCCGGTCATGGCGCCTGGAATGCTCTGGCCGAAGTTGAGGTTAGGGTTCATCCGGGTGGCCGGATCGAGGAACCAGGTCTTCAGGATCAGGGCGGCGCGCTTGGCGTATTTTTCGTCGCCGCTGAAATAGTAGGCCTGGGCCAAAACCGAAACGGTTCCGGTCATCGAACCGTATTCTGTCCGGTCAAAGACGGCGGTGCCGCGTTCCGGATTGGTCTCGCCGTCGCGGTCGATATAGGGCAGACCGTCGGGCTGGGTCGGGTCGGGCCAGAAATAGGGCCCCATGCTGATATAGTCGTGCTTGTCGCCCGACGGCGGCGTGCTGGTCTTGTCCATGACGCTCCATGGACCGCGTGTCATGGCGCGGTCGGCATCGGCGATCAGGGCGGCATAGGCGGGAACGCTTTTCGGGTCCTTGTCGATGCGGGCCTTGGTGGCCAGCAGGGCGTCAGGACGCAGTTGATAGGTGGAACGGCCGCCGAAGGACGCGGCATAACCGTCGGCGCCCTTGCATTGCGGCAGGGCCTGGGCGGAGGTGACGAACAGCAGGCCGGCGGCGGCGCCGGCGAAAAGAGAGGCGAATCGCATGACGGCTCCTAGTTGCGGTTGTGGATCGGATCGAACGGAATCTTCGTCCGCGTGGCGATCACCTTCAAAGGGACGTAGTCGGCGTTGACATAGACTTCGAGCGTCGAGGTCGGATAGCGGTACAGCCAGCACGGATTGTCGATCTCGTTGCGGCCGCAGCTGCTGATGGCGGTCAGGCCATTGAGAGTGAAAGTCCGGATGGCCGCCACGCATTCGCCGTTGATCTGGCGGCAATCGACCGGAATCACCGGCAGGACGATGGGGATGCGCCCGAGGATATAGACGCCCTTGGCGGCCTGGCGTGCCGAGTCGGCATGGAAGTAGGCCGGGGACGTCTGAGTCTTGGCGCAATCGCCCTCGGTCGTCGCCTGGTCGGCGGCGGACTGATCGCGCGGCACCGGCGTCAGCGGCGTGGCCAAGGCATGGAAGACCGGCGCGGCGGCCAAGTCTTCGACCTTGTTCGGGTCATTGGCAGCCAGGGCGAAGGTGACGTCGGTGGCCTGGCACAAGCTGCCGAACGAAACGGCGTGCACCTGAGTGCGATAGGTCGCCTGGCTGGCCGTCACAGCCTGCGGTTCGGGCTTGAGAAGGTTTGCCATCTGCTGGCCCGCCGCGGCGGACGAGACGGTGGCCTGGGCGGCCGGCGCAGCGCAAAGCCCGAGAGCTGCCGCGGCCAAGAGTGCTGATTTCATTTCCTCACTTCCTTGTTTTTCGAATTGAGCCGGCCTGTCCATCGCGTGAGATCCCGGGCGTCCCACAGCGACATGATCCAGGCGATCGTCAGCCGGCGGTCTTGTGCACCACCGCGTTCTTGTGCTCAACCCAGTCATCGGTCATGCCCTTGACGACACCGCGGTACAGGCCCCATTTCGGCCGGTAGTCGGTGGCCTGGGGCCGGTACATCTGGACGTGTTCGACGCCCTGGAATGGGCCGCCATTGATGCTGAGCTGCAGGGTGCCGTCGCCGCCGGCCGATACCTTGAGCCGGAAGCGCACCGTCTCCCACTCGCCCGGCTTCCAGGTGAAGGTCTGGGCGGTCTTGAAGCCGTCATTGCCGGAATAGTATTGCAGCGCGCCCTGGCCGTTGCCGGTCAGCGACAGGGTGACGAGCGGCGCACCCTTGTCGCCGTCCGTCGCCTTGATCTGCATGATGTGGCAGAAGCGGCCATAGGCCTTGAAATCCGGATCGGTGCGGAAGGTAGTGCCGTATTCGAAGGTCTCGCCGTCCTTCTGATGCGGGCCGATGCCCTTGACTTCGGCGCGCTGGCGGTCGCTGCGGTCGGTGCCCTGGTCACCGTCCCACCAGCCCTCGCTCTCGCCGCGGTAACGCAGGAACATGCGGATGACGCCGCCGCCTTCGTCCATGATGTTGGTGAAGTCGTCGGGCTGGGTCTTGTTGTCGGCGACCACCCATTTGACGTGCGGCTCCTCGATGCCGTCGAAGCTGTTCAGGCCGGTGGCGCGCAGAGTGCCGTCGGCTTCGCGGATATAGGTCGGGGCCTTGTTCCAGGTGGTGTTGGCTTCGTTATCCTTGGGGTCGCCGTTCCATTCGATGGGTTTGGCGGTAATGACCTGCTGGGCGGCCGCGAAGCCAGCCGTTGCGATACCAATCACGGCCACAAGAGTAAGGGGGACAGATTTGTGCATTTTAGGACTCAGACTTTGGGGGTGACGCGCAGCATGATGACGCCGTGCGAAGGCACGGAGGCACCGTAGCTGCCCTTGACATTGGTCTTGACGGCCTTGGACCACAGGTCCTTGACGTCGGCTTTCAGACCGGCCGGCATGTCGAGCGTTTCCCAGTTCACCGACATGTCCTTGGCCGCTTCGGAACGGTTGAGCAGGATGACCGCCCGATCGCCGCCCTTGAGCGGACGGACCCAGACCTCGTAGTCGCCATCCTTGACGGCGCGGCGGCCCTGGATGCCGAGCGCGTCCTGGTCGATGGCGATGACATCCTTGTTGGTCAGGATGGTTTTGGTCGCCTCGTCCATCTTCGACAGATCGTTGCCGGCGATCAGCGGCGCGGCCAGCATGGCCCACAACGAGAAATGCGAGCGGTACTCGGTATCGGTCATGCCGCCGTTACCGACCTCGAGCATGTCCGGGTCGTTCCACTGATTGGGACCGGAATCGCCGACCAGCGGCACCTGTTCGTCGAGGATGTTGAGCACACCGTGACCGTGACCGTCAGTGACGTTCCACACATCCTTGATGTCGCCGGTGGTCCGCCACAAATGGCCGATCGGCGCCGCCCAGTCGCGCGGCTTGTTCAGGCCCCATTCGCACAGCGAGAAAACGATGTCGCGGCCGGAATCGCGCAGGGCCATGGCCATGATCGTATAGGTCGAGGCGGCATCCGACGTGCCGGTGTTGCACCAGTCGTATTTCAGATAGTCGACGCCCCATTCGGCATAGGTCCTGGCGTCCTGGTACTCGTGGCCGCGGCCGCCGGGCCGCTTGGCGCAGGTCAAGACGCCGGCATCGGAATAGATGCCGAACTTCAGGCCCCTGGAATGGACATAGTCGGCCAGGGCCTTGATGCCGGACGGGAACTTGACCGGATCGGCGACGATCTTGCCGTCGGCGTCGCGGCTGACCTGCCAGCAGTCGTCGATGACGACGTACTGGTAACCGGCGTCCTTCATGCCGGAAGCCACCATGCCATCGGCGGCGCCCTTGATCTTGGCCTCGTCGACGTCGCAGTGGAAATGGTTCCACGAATTCCAGCCCATCGGCGGGGTGGCGGCGATATCCGGCTTGGGCTTCTGGAAGGTAAGCACACCAGGCAACGCGTGAGCGGCCGGGGCGGCCAGCAGGCCCAGGATGATGGCGGCGATGAACCGGAACTTGGACATGACGGTCTTCCTCATTTTCAGGATCGCGGCGTGATGCGCACCATGACGACGCCGTGCGCCGGTACGGTAGCGGCATAGCTGCCCTTGACATTGGTCTTGACGGCCTTGGACCACAGGTCCTTGACGTCGGCCTTGAGACCGACGGGCAGGGCCAGGGTTTCCCAGTCGATCGACATGTCCTTGGCCGTTTCGGAGCGGTTGAACAGGATGACCGCCCGGTCGCCACCCTTGAGAGGACGCACCCAGACCTCGTAGTCGCCGTCCTTGACGGCGCGGCGGCCCTGGACGCCGAGCGCGTCCTGGTCGATGGCTATAACGTCCTTATTGGTCAGGATGGCCTTGGTGGCGTCGTCCATCTTCGACAGGTCGTTACCGGCGATCAGAGGCGCCGCCAGCATGGCCCACAGCGAGAAGTGAGAACGGTACTCGGTATCGGTCATGCCGCCATTGCCGACCTCGAGCATATCCGGATCGTTCCAGTGGTTGGGACCGGCGTCGCTCCATAGATCGGCCTGCTTGTCGAGGATGTCGAGCATGCCGAACGCCATGTCCTTTTTCAGATCCCAGGTGGTGCGCCAGGAATCGCGGATATCGCTCGACGTGCGCCACAGGTGGCCGACCGCCGGCGCCCAGTCGCGCGGCTTGTTGTCGCCCCATTCGCACAGGGAAAAGACGATGTCGCGGCCCGACCGGCGCAGGGCGTCGGCCATGTAGGTGTAGCTGGCCTCGGCGTTGGCCGGACCGGTATTGCACCAGTCGTACTTGAGATAGTCGACGCCCCAGCCGGCATAGGTCCAGGCGTCCTGGTATTCGTGGCCGGCGCTGCCCGGACGGCCTTCGCAGGTCTTCATGCCGGCGTCAGAATAGATGCCGAATTTCAGGCCTTTGGCGTGGACGTAGTCGGCCAGGGCCTTGATGCCGGACGGGAACCTGACCGGGTCGGCGACAATCTGGCCGCTGTCGTCACGGTTCACCGCCCAGCAGTCATCGATGATGATGTACTGATAGCCGGCGTCCTTCATCCCCGATGCCGCCATGGCGTCGGCCGCGCCCTTGATCTTGGCCTCATCGATGTCGCAGTGGAAATGGTTCCACGAATTCCAGCCCATCGGCGGCGTGTTGGCGATCTCGGGCTTCGGCTTGTCGAGCGTAAGCTGGCCGTGCGCCAGGGCGCCGGCCGGCGTCAGCGCCAGGCCCAGCAGCGCGGCGGCAAGGGCGGCGCGCATCAATAGACTCCCGTGGTCAGGGCGTCGAAGCGGCGATCGGGCAGGCTGGCATGGCCCCAGCTGCGGAAATTCTTGACTCCGTTGAGGTTGAACACCGGCGCCGAGGGTACGCGCAGGGTGCTGATGTCGAAGCCGTCGACGTCCTGCATCCAGAAGGCGGCGCGCGGGTCGGCAGCCTTCACGGCGATCTCGATGTGGGCCATTTCCAGGTTGCGGACGTGCTGGACGAAGAAGCCGGTGGCCGGCAGGTCGCCGAAACTCTTCGGCTCAGGATAGGCGTCCTCCTGCGGTTTCGGCGTCAACGCCGCCATGGCCGGTGGCGCGCCACCGGCTTGTTCGAGATAGATGTCGCTGATCTTGACGTCCTCGACCGGGTGGCCGTCGATACCGGCGATGATCGACGGCATGAGCGAGCCGCTCGACGACGTGATGTTGCTGATCATCACCCGTTTGAGCACGCCGACGGCGGCGTCCTTCGGGCCGCGCATGCGGCGGCCGAGGCGCAGGAACAGCGGCGAGTTCTGCGCGCCACGCATGGTGATGTTGGTGATGGCGACATCCTCGATCAGGGCGCCGTCGACCGTTTCCAGGGCGATGCCGCGCGATTCGTCGAAAACGCAGTTGCTGACCGTGATATTCTTGAAGCCGCCATTGGATTCCGTGCCGCATTTGATGCGACCGGTGCCATTGAATTCCGGCGGCATACGCTTGAACGAACCGTCGATGACCGACCCGACTTCATAGCGGCCGCTGAGATAGCAGTTGGTGATGGTGACGTTCTCGGTCGGCCGGGCATAACCGAGCGCGAACGACGACTTCGGGCAGATGCCGTCGTCATAGGGCGAATTGACCGTGCAGTTGCTGACGCGGACGTTCTTGCAGCAGTCGATGTCGAAGCCGTCGCGATTGGTGTCGACCATCAGGTTGTCGATGACCAGATTGTCGACGCCGGTGGCCAGCAGAGCGAACCAGCCGCCTTGCAGCAGCTTGAAATCGCGCAGTTGCACGTTGAAACAGTTTTTCAGGGCGATGGCCTTGTTGCCGACACCCGGCAGGTCTGACTTCGGCAGATCCTTGTCGCGGCCGAGGCCCCGGCTCAGACCCTTGCCCCAGATCATGCCGTCGCCGACGATGGCGATGTCGTGCAGGCCTTCGCCGTAGATCAGGCTGTTTTTCCAGTGGTTGTGGCCGTAATCCTGAAAGGGTTCAATGGCCGGATTCTGCGGTTCAGCCAAGTCATAGCCGCCGCTTGTCATGCCTTCGAGCGGTACCGACGCCGCCAGGATAGTGGCACCCTGGTCGAGAAACAGGGTGACGCGGCTTTTCAGGTGGATGGTGTAGCAGGCATAGGTGCCCGCCGGGAAAAAGACCGTACCGCCGCCACGGCTGGCCGCCTCGGCGATGGCCTTGTCGATGGCGGGGGAATCGATGGCCGTGCCGTCGCCCTTGGCGCCGAAATCACGCACGTTGAGCAGCGGACCGCGCGACAGCACGGTCGTCCTGGCCGTGGCCGCCTGCACCGAGCCGGCCATCGCCGTCCCCGCCAGCAGAACCAGCCCGTTGGCGAGAAACGTCCGGCGTTGTTGTCCCATCCTGTTTGCGTCCACCTTCGTTCTCCTTATTTTTTCTGTGATTGGGTTGGCACGATGTGCCAGACGACATTGCCCGCATCGTCGCCGACATAGAGTGTGCCATCGGCGGCCACGGCCACAGCCGAGGGGCGGCCAAGCACCGTCTTGTCGTCAGCGATCAGCCCGGTCAGGAAATCCTCGTATTCGCCGGTCGGACGGCCGTTCTTGAACAGCACCCGCACCACTTTCGAGCCAGTGCGCGCCGAACGGTTCCACGAACCGTGCAGAACGACGAAGGCATCGCCACGCCAGGCCGCCGGGAAGGCGTGCGCCGCCCCTGCCGGTGGTTCGTAGAAGGCAAATTGCAACGGCGCCGAATGCGAGACGAACCAGACATCGGGCACGGTGATATGACCGCGCAGGTCGGGGCGTTCACCGGCATGACGCGGATCTTCGTGATCACCGAGATAATACCACGGCCAGCCGAAGGTTGCCCCCTGGCTCAGGCGGGTGAAGTAGTCAGGCACCAGGTTGTCGCCGGTGCCGTCGCGTTCATTGGTCGTGCAGTACGGGTCGCCGCTGGCCGGTTCGATGGCGACGCCGACGCAGTTGCGCAGGCCGGTGGCGACCACTTGGCGGTGGCCGCCGTCCGGATCGACACGCAGCACCAGGGCGCGGCCATCATCGGCCGACCAGCTGGCGCCCAGGCCGTGTGTCGCTTCCCAGGCCCTCACGCCGCCATCGGGCGGGGTCTTCATGTCTTCGGCGTCGTTGGTCGCCGAGCCGACCGAGATGTACAGCGACTTGCCATCCTTGGAGAAAGCCAGGTCGCGGGTGTTGTGCGAGCCGCCGCTGGCGATGCCAGAGACGATGGTTTCCGCCGGGCCATCCGCCGTCACCGCGCCGGTGTGATAGGGATAGCGCACGACCGTGGTCGGCGTCGCCACATAGACGTATTTCGGATCAGCTGCCGGATAGAAGGCGATGCCGAACGGATGATCCAGGCCACTGGCAAAGACCACCGGCGTCGGGTCCAGCACACCGTTGTTGTTGTGGAAGACACTGACCTGGCCCTTGCGCGGCTCGCTGAAGAACAGGTCGCCATTGGGCGCAAAATGCATCTGGCGCGGATGATCGGCAGCCCGCGAGAAAACGGTGATGCCGAACCCGGCCGGCACCTTGGGCAGGAAATCGGCCGGTGGCGCCGAGAAGACCGGCGAATTGCCCGCCGATTCCGTGGCGAACGGCGCCGGCAAATCCTTGGGGCCAACATGGTGGCGAACGCCCGGCGCATCCTTGTGCCAGTCGAAGGCGGGATTTGCCGAGGCCTGGGCCGGGGCGGCCTTGGCGGCTGGTTTCGCCGCCGTCGCGGCGGCGCCAGTCAGACTGATCAGATAGGCGACGACATTGGCGCGCGCCGTCGGATCGGTGATCTTGACCGGCATGGCCGTGCCCGGCATGGCCTTCTGCGGATCGGTAAGGAAGCCATTCAGACCGTCGGCCGTCCAGATCTGCCCCTTGGCATTGGCGGCTTTCATCGCCGCGCCATAGTCGAAGCCCTTCGCCGCGCCGACCTTGCGGCCGACCACGCCGTAAAGGCCCGGCCCCTGGCCGTTTTTCTGCGCCGGACTGACATCATGGCAAAGGGCGCAGTTGGACTTGAAATACGTCTGGCCGTCGCTCACGGCGTCGGCCCGGACATTGCCGGCTATCAAGGCGGCAAAGCTTCCGGCAATGGCGATCCACGCTTTCATGTCTGCACCCTTCCCTTTGTTCTAGGCCCGTACCTTGACAGCCGAAGCCGAAGCGCCGCTGACGGCCGCGACCGTCTTGGCCGCCCTGGACAGGTCACCGCCGTCGAGCACGATATTGGCGGTCGCCGCGCCTTCGACCTGCAAGGCCGTGGCGGCCGGCGAGATCAGGCGCGCCGCCGTCACCAGCACGTCGCGCGAGCCTATGAAGCGCAGCGCCGATTCCGCCTGCGGGTTGCCTTCGATGCTCAGGCCGTTGATGGCGGCGTCGTTGACGTTGTCGAAAATGACCGCCGGGCGCAGATCGGGGGCTTCGACCTGGAGGCGGACATTGCTCAAGGTCAGGCCCTTCACGCCACGGGCATAGACGCCATAGGCCGGCAGAACACCGAGCATGAAATATTCGCCGGCGAACTGCGGCAGGTCGCGGCGAGCAGCATCCTCGGCTGTGCCGCCGCCGGCGAACCTCAGGTGCACGTCCGATACAGAGACGTTTTCCATGATCGCGCCGCCGACGCAGTTGAAGACGATGCACGAATTACGCTCGCCGTCATTGGGCTTGCTGACGACGGTGGCTTCGGGCAGGTCGCGCTCGGTCAGAATGACGTTGCCGTGGATATGGCTGAAGGAAATGTTGCGCAACACAGCCGGCGTCTGATCGGCGGTCGACATGCCGTTGCCGGGTTCAAAGCCAGGTGCGGCCGGCTTCGGCGGCGTGGCAGCCGCCGCCGGCGTATCCTCGCGCGGGCGGCGCGGGCCGACGCCGATATGGATCGGGCCGGTGACGTCCTTGAGCACCAAATTGGAAAAGCTGAGATTTTCGTAGCGCGAACCCGGGCTGCCCTGCAGCTTGATCGGACAGCCGAAGACTTCATACAGCACGCAGTTCGACACGCTGATATTTTCGGCGAAACCGCCGCCGAAGCGGAACACCGACCAGCGCGTCGAGAAGACGCAATTGGTCACGGTGACGAACTTGCACGAACCGAACAGGGCGCAGGCGTCGTCCTGGGACAGGACCACGCAGTTGCTCAAGGTCACATATTGCGCGCTGATGAAGTGGAAGCCGTCGTTGTTGTTGATGACGCGGCCGTGGATGTAGATGCCGTCGAGATGGATGCGCTTCGACTGGATGACGCGCACGCTGTGATAGGCGCAGTCGAGCAGGTCGATATCGCGCACCGTGACGTTTTCGCATTGGTGGATCAGGATGTGGTAGGGCCGCTTGTTGCCGCCGATCCCGGCCGGCGTCGGGCCACCGCGCACCGGTGCGTAGAATTGATGGCCCTGGCCGTCGATGACGCCCGGTCCTTCGACCGTGACGTTCTTGGCATGGACGGCGTAAAGCAGCGCCCAGTTGCCGTCGGCCAGGGTGGAATCGCCGGTAAGCGGAATGGCGTCGACTGCATGGTATTGCGTGCCGTCGGCGCTGCCGAGCAAGGTGCCGCCGGCCGCAATACGCAAGGTGACGTTGCTTTTCAGTTCGGTTGAACCGATGACGAAGGTGCCGGCCGGGACCAGGACAAGGCCGCCGCCGTCACGGGTACAGGCATCGATGGCCGCTTGCAGGGCGCGGGTGTCGACGGTCTTGCCATCACCCTTGGCGCCGAAGGTGCGGATATTATAGACCCGCGAGCCGAGATCGGCGTCGGCCGCCGCCGGCTTGGGCGCCGCCTCGGCCAGGGAGGCGGCCATGGTCGCGGCCAAAGCCGGAACCGCCATGCTTGCGAGCCATTGCCGTCGCGTCGTCATCGTCCTTATCCTCTCATCACTGGATGCATGAGCATCGAAAAAATGGCCCGCAAACCAAGGTTTGCGAGCCAAGGGGGAAGGACGGCGCGTCCGGCGCCCGCCTTCCAACACATCGCTGTGTCAAAGCGCGCAGCGCCTCGAAAGGCCCTGAAAATTCAACCGTCCCTGTGTCCGCCCTGGCATCGGCGGCTTGTTTTATCTATGAATATAATTTCATCTACGGCAGAATTGTCAAGCCAATTTTTGAGATAATTTCAAGAAAAATGAGTGCACTCCTGAAGCCACTCCAAATATTTTCTCGATCTGGCCCGACCAATTCCGATCCGGTTCGCGTTACGTTTTCAGTTACTTACCGGCGCCGGGCGCAGACGCCGTCAAACTGCCGAGATAGGCGATCAGCACCGCCCGGCTGGCTGGATTGGCAACGGATACCGGCATGTAGGTACCTGGACGCGCCCTCTGAGGATTGGTCAGAAACACATCGAGGTTCGCCGAAGTCCAGGTTTCGCCCTTCAATCCGGCGCCCTTGAGCGTCGTCGAATAGGAGAAACCCGGCACCGAGCCGACCTTGCGGCCGACGACGCCGTAAAGCGTCGGTCCCGGCTTGCCCGTCTGAGTGGCCGTGTTGGCATGGCAGGCCGAGCAGTTGCTCTTGAAGTAGGCCTGGCCATCGGCGACCGGATCGGCAAATGCCTGCCCCGCCATCAAACCACCGGCGCCGATAACCAGCAAAACTTTCAACATTCGTCCGCTCCACAGTCTGATCCATTGATACGAGCTAAGACGCACGAAACCATCGCTTCCTCACACGCTCGAAGAAAATGACCCGCGTACACGGCGGCACGCGGGCCTCAAGTGTCACCGGCACGGGGAGGTTTCGGCCGATGCAGGACCTGGCCGGCCGACGTGCGGAACGCCGGCCGGTTCGGCCAGTCTTAGAAGCTGGCGTGCAGCGACAGCCGATAGGTGCGGCCATCGTAGTCGGCCTCACGCGGCTTGGTTTCCACGCCTTCGTAGGAGTAACGCAGAGCATCGCTGGCATTGAAGATGTCGAACGAGGCCGAGATGCGGTCGGTAATGTTGTAGGTCGACGACATGTCGAGCTGGCCGCGCGCCTTGACCAATTGCTGTTGGGCCCCGTTGAAGGAACCGTTCGAATTCAGCAGGTATTTCGTGCGCAGGTTATAGACCAAGCGAATACCGAACTTCTTGGTTTCATAGTAACCGATGAAGTTGGCATTGTTCTTGGAAACGTTCGGTAGGGTCGCCTTGGTGCCATCGGTGTTGGTGCCGACCACTTCGGTATAGGCGTAGTTGAAGCCGCCCCCGAAATTCTTCCAGAAGCCGGGCAGGAAGTCGAGGTTCTGCTGGACGTTGAACTCGGCGCCGTTGATGGTGTACGGGACCGGGCTGTTGACATAACCTGTGATGGCAAGCGTGTAAGGCTGATTGTTTGCCGGGTTGATGACGGAGCTGACGCAGGTAGTGCCGCTGACCGACAATGTCCCGTAGCCGAACGTGCTGCCATCTGCCGGGCAAAGCGCCTTGGCGCCGGTGACCTGCTGCACGATGCCCGTGATCCGCTTGGTGAAGACGTCGAGCACCACGAGGCCGTTCGGACGGTTGTACCATTCCCAGGAGACGTCGTAGGACTTGCCCATGTACGGCTTCAGGTTCGGGTTGCCGAGCGTGACCGAAACGACGTTGGCCGAGCTGGGCGCGCCCACCAGGGTGACCGGAGTGAATTGCCGCGGGTGCGGGCGGACATAGGTGTCGTAACCGGTCACCCGCACGATCATGTCATGCGTCACGTCAAAAATGACGATGGCCGATGGCAGAAGGTGGTCATATTTCTGTTCGTAGACCTTTTGCACGTAATCGGTGGGCAGGCCGAGGTTGCCCGTCACGAGCGTTGATCCCGTCGTCGGCTTACCGTCTCGATCCAGGGCATGGATGACATTGTCGGCCGATTCATAGCGCAGACCCATGACGCCGCGGATCGGCAGCTTGAAGATCTCGGTCTTGAACTTGCCTTCCAAATAGGCTTCGCCCAGCTTGGTGTCGTTGGTAAAGTTGTACAGAGCGTAATTGTTGTCGGCATAGTTGATGTTCATGCCCGTCGGCGATAGGGCCGAGGTGGGCGTGACCGGCGTGGCGGGAAGCAGGACGCTGAAAGCATAGTCGAGATCAAGCGCCTTCCAGTTCGTCGCGTAATTGCCAAAATTACCATTGCCGAACGAGCTCACGAACGGGTTGTCCATGACGAACTTGTTGCTGATGTTCTGTCCCTGGATGCCGATGGCCGTGGTGCGGTAACCCGTGGAAATAAACAGGTTATCCTCGATCCGGAAGCCGCCCTGGATGCTGGTGAAGAAGCCGCTATCCGGCGTGTATTCGACGTCCTGCTGCACCGCCTTGAGCTTGCTGGTCGCGTAACCCTGCGTGCCGGTGAAGTTGAACTTGTTGTGCTTGCCGTTCGTGCTGCAGTCGTCGTACCAGGCCTGAACGTCGGTTGCGCCGGCGACGGCGCCAGGGGCAGAACCGGCGGGAGGAGGGACCTGACAGTAGCCGTGACCGGTGTCGACGAAATAGGCTGATGGGTTCGGCGAAATGACGGACATGGAATACTGGCTGTAGTCGCCGCCGCCGCTGTTAAAGGTGCCACTCGCGCCGAAGCCCGGCTGCCCCTGGATGATCGATTCGAAATAGTTTTCGCGCGACTGCTGGTCCGCCCGAGAGACGGTGAAAATGGTCGTGTAGTGCACCTTGTCGGTCTTGATGTCGAGCGTTCCGTTGACGCCCCAGGCCTTCTGCGTCTGCGGGAAATAGCGGGTATCGGTCTGGATCGGGCCGTTGGTGAAGCTGTAGCTGTTGATCCAGTGGCTGTTGCCGGGACCGGTGATCACGGGACCGGTTGGCGTGATGACGTTGTTGTTGGTGCTGGTGGCGCTAAGCGTCGGCGCGCCGCTCAGTGAGAAGATCAGCAGATCCTGATAGGTGCCCTTCTGTTCGCGATCGGTATAGAGCGCGTTCAGGCTGAGCTTCGTTTGATCGTTCACGCGATACTCGGCGCCGCCCGAGAAGGACATCTGGGTGCCCTTGTTAATCCGGATATATTGACGCGGATTGGAAACGAACTGGACGCCGGTCAGGCCCTTGAGGCCCGTGCCGTTCGGCAGGGAGGTACAACCGACAACCGCGGCGTTGGCGCCACCGGCGGCGCAGCTGCCGTTCGGGGCATAATAGTCGGCATAGACATTGCCGATCGTGGGGAAGGCCGTCGCCGTCAAGGTCGAGTAAGAGTTGATCAGCAGTTCGTCGCGGCGGAAGTTTTCCCGCTTGTAGGAAACGACGCCAAATACCGCGAAATCATGCGTGAAGTGATGGTTGATCGAAAAGGCGTAGCTCGGTTCAGCCATGCCGCCCAGGTCGTTATAGTCGTAGTTGGCCTTAACGACGCCGCCGTCCTTGCGCGACAGGGCGGGCGCCAGCTGGAAGTCGATATTGCCGCTCAGGCCGCCGGACTGGGCCGCCGCCATCGGCGACTTTTCGACGCGTACCGAGCTGAAAATATCCGACAGGAAAGCGCCGAGCGGCGTCGAACTCTGAAGGATGGGCTGAGCAAACGCCACGCCGTTCAGCGTGATGCGCGAATACTCGCCTGGCAGGCCGCGCAGGGCGATGGTGGCTTCGCGGCCTTCGGCTTCGCGGTTGAGCTGAATACCCGGCACGCGCTGCAGTGCTTCGCCGATGTTCAGGTCCGGAAAGCGGCCAAGTGAATCGGAAGAAATGCTGTCAGTGATTTCGATATCGCTGCGCTTGGCCTTGACGGCGTTGGCATAACTTTGACGGAAGCCAGTGACGACGACAACGGTCGAGTCGTCTGGCTTCGCAGCCGTGTTGTTTGCTGAATCCTGGGCATTGGCCTGGCCGCAATTTACCAAACCCGCCGCTAACGCCAAAGCACCCACGGCCGTAAGGCTGGACGCTTTCTTATAAAACTTCGGCATTTCCTTTTCCCTTATGCTTTTGTTTCGCCGGCTGACCGAATCCGCAAACGGACGAGTCACCTGGCCAAAAGGGTATGGCGCGCCACTTTCATATGTCAAATATCTTTCTCATGTTAAATTGGTAAAGTCCCATATTGTAGTATCTTTGTGTCCCGCGCGACACATACTTGTCCCGGAAATAGGGACGGACTTCGGCCTGACCAATTTAACTCCGACAATTAGCCGGCTTCGGTAGCGTGAAATCTTTTGCGGCACGCGCGAATTTTCACTAAATCAACCCTTTTCGCCGCCTTGGGACGCTGGTAGCGCTCCCACTCCAGAGGTTTCAAGGAGACCCGCTTGACCGACGATTCTCCCCTTCGCAAACAGAGATATTCCGCCCCTGCCCTGGAGAAGGGCCTCGACATCCTCGAACTCCTCTCAGAGCGGCAGCGTCCCCTCACCGTCTCGCAGATTTCGTCAGCACTCGACCGGTCGATCAGCGAGCTGTTCCGCATGGTCCAGGT
>CAYULN010000189.1:0-3831 GCA_964445605.1 uncultured Caulobacteraceae bacterium
AGGCGCCCGCAAGCGTAAGTTCAAAGTCGGCCGCGGCTCCAGCTCGGGCCTCGGCAAGACGTCGGGCAAGGGCGTAAAGGGCCAGAAGGCGCGCGCCGGCGTGTCCATCCATGGCTTCGAAGGCGGCCAGATGCCGCTGTACATGCGCATGCCGAAGCGCGGCTTCAACAATCCGTTCGCGCTCGAATTCGCCGAAGTCAACCTGTGGCGCCTGCAGGACGCGGTCGACGCCAAGAAACTCGATCCGAAGAAGCCGGTCGACGCTGCCGCTCTGGTCGCCGCCGGCGTGATTCGCCGCGAACTGGACGGGGTCCGTCTGCTCGGCCAGGGTGAACTGAAGGCCAAGCTGGAACTGACCGTTTATTCGGCCACGGCCTCGGCGGCCAAGGCCGTGGAAGCGGCCGGCGGCAAACTGACCCAGACCCGTCCGGTCAAGGCTGAGGCCTGAGGCGTAAGCCTAGGTCGGGCCCCAAACCTTGGATTGACCTTTCGTCAGCCATACCCCATATGGGGCAGGTTGGACGGGCAGGGGCGCTACCGCGCTTTTCCTCGACCATCCTCCCATATGGGTACATAAAGTGAGCGCGCCGCATATTTCAAAGAATGGCCGCGCCGCCGGAGTCGAGGACATTTATGGCATCTGCTGCTGAACAACTAGCCGCCAATATGAATTTCGGCGCCTTCGCCAAGGCGACCGACCTGCACAAGCGCCTGCTGTTTACGCTTGGCGCTCTGATCGTTTACCGCCTGGGTACGTATGTGCCGCTGCCGGGCATCAACATGGCGCAATACGCCCAGGCCTTTTCGGGCCAGTCCAGCGGCATCTTCGGCATGATGAACATGTTCTCGGGCGGCGCCGTGCAGCGCATGGCGGTGTTCGCGCTCAATCTGATGCCGTACATTTCGGCGTCGATCATCATTCAGCTGATGGGTTCGGTCTATGCGCCGTGGGAAAAGCTGCGGAAGGAAGGCGGCGAAGCCGGCCGCAAGCAGCTCAACCAGTATACCCGCTATCTGACGGTGTTCCTGGGCTTGATCCAGTCGTTCGGGATCGCGGTGGCCATGCAGGGCTCCAACCTAGCGCTTAATCCCGGACCATTCTTCATCATTTCGACCATGGTCACCTTGACCGGCGGCACGCTGTTCCTGATGTGGCTGGGCGAGCAGATCACGGCGCGCGGCGTCGGCAATGGCTCGTCGATGATCATCTTCGCCGGTATCGTGGCGGTCCTGCCGCGGACTTTGCACGGCCTGCTGGAGCAGGCGCAGACCGGTACGCTTAATCCGGGCTGGCTGATCCTGATCCTCGGGGTCATGGTTGGCGCCATCCTGTTCATCGTTTTCATGGAACGGTCGCAGCGCCGCCTGCTGGTGCAATATCCGAAGCGCCAGGTCGGCAACCAGATCCGCGGCGGTGAAAGCTCGTTCATGCCGCTGAAGGTCAACACGTCGGGCGTGATCCCGCCGATCTTTGCGTCGTCGCTGCTGCTGATGCCGATGTCGGTCCTGACCTTTGTCGGCAAGGATCCATCCAAGATTCCGTCGTTCCTGCAGTGGCTGCCCAGCCTGGCCGGCAGCCTGCAGCACGGTCAACCGGTGTTCATGGCGCTCTATGCCTTCCTGATCATCTTCTTCAGCTTCCTGTACACCTCGCTAGTGTTCAATCCAGATGAGACGGCGGAAAACCTGCGCAAGTACGGCGGCTTCCTGCCCGGCATCCGGCCAGGCAAGCGGACGGCCGAATATCTCGACTTCGTGCTGACGCGCATCACGGTGATCGGCGCCGGCTATATCACGCTGGTCTGCCTGTTGCCGGAAGCGTTGATCGCCAACCTGGGCAACAGCTTCTATTTCGGCGGCACCTCGATCCTGATCGTTGTGACCGTGACCATGGACACCGTGGCGCAGATCCAGTCGCACCTGCTGGCGCATCAGTATGAAGGGCTGATCCGCAAATCGAAACTCAAGACTGGGTCGCCCAAAGCGAGCATTCCTGCCCCCCGGAGAGGATTTGGCCGATGAACATCATCCTGTTTGGACCGCCAGCCGCCGGGAAGGGCACGCAGGCCAAACTGCTCGTCGAAAAGCGCGGTATGGTTCAATTGTCGACCGGCGATATGCTGCGCGCGGCGATCGCCGCCAAGACCGAGCTGGGATTGAAGGTCGAACACATCATGAAGACCGGTGGGCTGGTGTCCGACGGTATTGTCATTGCCCTGATCGAAGAGAACCTGCCGCGTGCCGAAGCGGCCGGCGGCGCCATTTTTGATGGGTTTCCGCGCACCGTGGCACAGGCTGAGGCGCTGGATACCATGCTGGGATCGCGTGGCGCCATGATCGACCGTGTGGTCCGTCTCAAGGTCGATGATGCCGCCCTGATCGGTCGCATTGAAAAGCGCTTCAAGGATGAAGGGCGACCTGACGACAATCCGGAAAGCTACAAGAAGCGTCTCGAGGCTTACAACACCCAGACGGCTCCTTTGCTGCCGTACTACGCCGCACAAGGTAAGCTGCATGAGGTGGATGGCATGGGGCCGGTCGAGGATGTGGCCGCCCGCATCGACGAAGCCCTGGCGACTGTCGTATCCTGAGTTTTACCTGAGAAGGCGTTGCGGACACTCGGTTCGTTGCGTTTTTTCAGGCTGAGTACAAAAACCCGTGAGAAAAGTCTGAGGAAACGCTTTTCCGCTTGCTTTTTTCCCGTTTTACCCATTGACGGGAGCCAAAACCCTTCTATAAGGGGCAGCTTCCGCGAAATCACGCGTATGAGCCTTTAGCCAGCCGGATGGCGTGGCTGGATACGCAAAAGTGTCGTCTTTCGTTTTAAAGAATCTGACGCGCGAAGTCGTGGTGCGTTGCAGGAGATTACCTCGTGGCCCGTATCGCAGGCGTCAACATACCGACCAACAAGCGCGTGATCATCGCGCTTCAGTACATCCATGGCATCGGCCCGAAGAATGCCGAGGAGATCGTCAAGAAAGTCGGCATCGAAGACAGCCGTCGCGTCAACCAGCTGTCGGACGCCGAAGTGCTGCAGATCCGTGAAACCATCGACCGCGACTATACGGTTGAAGGCGACCTGCGCCGCGAAGTGTCGATGAACATCAAGCGCCTGATGGACCTGGCCTGCTATCGTGGCCTGCGCCACCGCAAGGGCCTGCCGGTCCGTGGCCAGCGCACCCATACCAATGCCCGTACGCGCAAGGGCCCGGCGAAGCCGATCGCCGGCAAGAAGAAGTAAGGATAAAAGCCAATGGCCAAGGAACCTTCACGCGTCAAGAAGCGCGAGCGCAAGAACATTACGTCGGGCGTGGCGCACGTCAACGCCTCGTTCAACAACACGATGATCACCATCACCGACGCCCAGGGCAATACCGTCTCGTGGTCGTCGGCCGGCATGATGGGCTTCAAGGGTTCGCGTAAGTCGACCCCGTATGCTGCCCAGGTCGCTGCCGAGGACGCGGGCCGCAAGGCCATCGAACACGGCGTCAAGACGCTGGAAGTCAGCGTCGCCGGTCCCGGTTCGGGCCGTGAATCGGCTCTGCGCGCCCTGCAGGCGGTAGGCTTCACCATCACGACCATTCGTGACGTGACGCCGATCCCGCACAACGGCTGCCGTCCGCCGAAGCGTCGTCGCGTCTAATTGCATACTCCCCATTTTTTCGTCGCTCCCTTTTTCCAAGGGGGCGGCATTTCCTGTCTTGAGGGACGTAAATGATCGAAAGAAACTGGCAACAGCTTATTCGTCCTGAGAAGCCACAAGTCGAAGCGGGGTCCGACCCCTCCCGCAAAATGCGCCTGGTCGCCGAACCGCTGGAACGCGGCTTCGGT
>CAYULN010000190.1:0-8290 GCA_964445605.1 uncultured Caulobacteraceae bacterium
GTCAAGCTGGAATATTGCTATCAGTTGAACGCGGCTTCGAACGCCTCGGCCAGGCGGCTCGGCGCCTGCTCGTCATAGGTCAGGTACAGGTCGGGCTCGATCAGCTCCAACTCCATCAGGCAGAACCGCCCGGCCGCGTCGCGCACCATATCGGCGCGGGCATAAAGCAGTTTGTCGCCGCCGACATAACCGACGGCTGCTTCCGCCAGTGCGCGGGCCTCGGCGGGCGGGGGCAGGGCGCGCAGAAAGGCGCCATAGTCGGGTTGCGAACGGAAGTCCTCGCTCTTGGGCGTCTTGAGAACCGCATGCGAGAACCGGCCGCCATAGAACAGCAGCGACCATTCGCCTTCGCTCTGGATGGCCGGCAGGAACGGTTGGATCATGGCCAGGCCTTCGGGGCCGTCCGCCGGCACGCCCGCTTCCCGCCACACCACCGTATTCTTGGCGCCGGCCGAAAACACTGGCTTGACCACCAGGGCGTCGCCGAAATCGGCGCGCGCCTGGGCGATTGCCGCTTTGTTCAGGTGCTCGACGAACTGCGTCGGCACGATCCGCACACCGGCTTCGGCCAGGTCGCGCAGGTAGCGTTTGTCGATATTCCAGGCGACGATTTCAGCGGGATTGCGTAGTTTCACACCGGCCACGTTCAAGTCCTCCAGCACGGCGGCGAAATCCTCCGGCAGGTTATGGTAACCCCAGGCGATCAGCGGACAGACCAGGTCGTACTCACGCGTCAACGGCGCCGTCCACGCCGCGGCATGGACCTCGATATCCGTGTGCGCCAGGGCCTTCCGGTAGGCGGCCAGGACATCGCGCCACCGGCCTTCGAACGAACGCGATTCCGGGGCGGGCGTAAAAAACAGTAGCGTCTTGCTCATCGAGCCTCTATTCCCCAAGGCCGACCGTTACGCAATCGCAAAATCAGGGCTTTTCATGTCGCCTACCTACGATATTACCGCCGTCGGCCACGCCATCGTCGACGTTCTTGCCCCGGCTGACGACGCCTTCCTTAAGGCGCACGATCTGCACAAGGGCGCCATGACCCTGATCGACCAGTATCGCGCCGGCAGCCTCTATGAAGCCATGGCCGACACGGAACTGGCCTCGGGCGGCTCGGCCGGCAACACCATCGCAGGCGCCGCCTCGTTCGGCGCCAAATGCGCCTATGTCGGCAAGGTGGCGCACGACGCCCTGGGCGAGACCTTCAGCGCCGACATGCGCAAGATGGGCGTGCACTTCACCACGCCGTTCCTGCGCGACGATCCCGCCCACACCGGCCGCTGCCTGATCAATGTCACGCCGGACGGCCAGCGCACCATGGCCACCTATCTCGGCGCCGCCGCCCTGGTGTCGCCTGACGATCTCGATGCCGAGGCGATCCGGGAGTCCCAGATCGTCTATCTCGAAGGCTACCTGTTCGACACGCCGTCGGGCCGTGAAACCTTCGCCAAGGCCTCGCAGATCGCCCGCGCCGCCGGCCGCAAGGTCGGCATCACCCTGTCGGACACCTTCGTCGTCGACCGCTGGCGCGAAGACCTGTTAGCCTTTATCGAGCGCCATATCGACCTGGTCTTCGCCAATGAGGGCGAGCTGTTGTCGCTGTTCAAGGAAGAGGATTTCGGCCGGGCCATGGGCTTCCTGCGCGCCAAGGTCGACCTGGCTTTCGTCACGCGCTCGGAAAAGGGCGCTGTCGGCATGAAGTTCGAGGACAGCTACGCCGTTCCGGCCAATGCCGTTGCTAAGGTCGTCGACACCACCGGCGCCGGCGATCAGTTCGCGGCGGGCGTGATGTACGGCCTGACGCGTGAGATGCATATCCAGACCTGCGCGCAGCTGGGCTGCCTGGCGGCGTCGGAAGTGATCAGCCACTTCGGCCCGCGCCCGCTGGTCAGCCTGAACGGCCTGGCCAAGGACAAGGGCTTGATCTGAGCGTCTTCCGTTCTCGTTCCGGCCATGTTAACCTCGTTCTCAGGGACAGGGGGACGACATGTGGGGCATGTTCGGCAAGATCGCAGCGGGCCTAGTATGTCTGCTTTTGTTATGGACCGCGGTCACGTCGGTCGTCACCGGTAGCGATGCGGCCATCTATGACGCGCAAGGTTCCGATATTGTTGGGACAAAGGAATTCGTTTCCCAGGATGTAATCCGGCGTTCGGAAGCTTATACCGACATGATGCGGCGTCAAGACCTGGACGCCCTGCGCCTTCAGACCGACCCATCGATCCTCAACGACGACTTCTACAAAGCCGTGCCGGTCATTGCGCACTACGCCAGTGCTGACAAGCCTAAGGCCATCCGGGTGCTGGGCTACAGCGTGAGCAAGGTGCTATCGACCAGCGGCCAATGGACGGACACCCTGGTCACGATCGGCCATTACTACGACTGGGGCGTAATCATCACGATCATTCGGATTCACGAGCAAAACCACGTCAGCAAGGTCATCGCTTATAATCTGCATCGCCTGACCAACGCCGATATCACACAGGTGAAATTCTCCCTGATCGACAAGCCGCTGATCAATTACGCCATGCTGGCTCTGGCGGGTGCCATCCTGATCTTTAGCGTGATAACGCTCTATGTCGCCTTTACCCGTCCGCGTCTCAAGCTACGCTGGTTGTGGGTTGTCGTGACCGCGCTGGGCGTTGGACACTTCACCTTCAATTGGGGTACGGCGCAGATTGCTCTTGATTTCATGAGTCTATATATCCCCCAGGCCAGCCTGACCCAGGAGATAGCACAATATCCGATGCTCAATTTCTGGCTGCCGGTAGGCGGGGTCCTGTTCTGGTTCCTAGCGCGATACAAGCCGGCGCCCGTGCCGGTCGGGCATCCTGAGGGTTAGGCGACGAAGGTTCTCAAACCTGCCGCCGTTTCAGCGCCACATAGAGCGCGCCCGTGCCGCCATGCCGGGCGTGGGCTGGGCTGATGCCGGCCACGATATGCGACAGGGCCGGGTCGGCCAGCCATTCAGGCGCATTGCGCTTCAGGATACCGTTTTCTGCCAGGCCCTTGCCGGTGATCACCAGCACGGCGCGATAGTCGCTGGCATGGGCTTGCTGTACGAACGCCTTCAGCCGCGCCTCGGCGGCGATGCTGTTCAGACCGTGCAGATCGAGCCGCGCCTCGATCGGGTCGCGCTCGCGGCTCAGGCGACGCTTGCGATTGGGTTCGATGACGTCGGGACTGAAGCTGGTGGCCGGAGTCAGCCGGAACCCGCTGGCGGCCTTGATCGCCTGGCCGATACGAAACGGGGTGAGGGGCGGACTGACCGGCTTGGCGGCGACCATCGGCGTGTCCATTCCGGCCACCTTGACGGTCTCGGTCTTCGGTTCAGGTTTGGCGGTGGTCCGCGAAGCCTCACGCGGCCGCACGGTGGCGGTCACCAGCGCCCATAGTCGCGTGTCTTCCGCCTTGAATTGATACCGCGCCATCGTTCACCTCGCTGCCTCTGCAAGCTATAGCGATCGCGGCCGAGACACCAGTATCAAGATGACTCACGGGCCAAAGGCCCCAAGCAAAAAAGTCAAATCGAGCGCCGAGCCGGGCCGCCGAGGCCAAGCGCTGATTTGTCGATATCACCAAGGAAAAGTACACTGAGGCCTTGGTCGAAGGACTTTTCCTGAGATTTAATACTCTTCCGACTGGAAGGCCTGGAGCTGCCTGGTCAGGCGTTCGCCGCGCTTGCCGGCGGCCAGGGCCGCTTCCGACAGGCGCTTGATCTGCTCGTTGCTGGCCTGGCGGGCCATGACTTCCAGCGCGCCATTGATCACCGTCAGCATCTGGGCGAAGTCCTGTGCCACGTCGCCCGTCAGGCGGCCGACCGTCTCGAAGCGGCGGGCATTGGCCAGCGCCGCCGACGCCTGGTCGAGGCGGGTCTGCAACTCGACCTGCTGGGCGCGGGCGCCGGTCAGGGTCTGTTCCAGTTCGCCGCGCTGCGCCGCCGTCTGGCTGAGATTGCTCTGCAACTCTTCAAGCTGGTTGTTGAGCGCATCGAGATCGATGTCCGGCATAGTGGCGAGCTTGGCTTGCGCGTCCTCATAGGCCGCCTGCCACTTCTTGGTCTCGAACTGCTCGGCGGCCAGCTTGGCCTCCCATTCGCGCGTGTCCGGCTTGGGCGGCGGCGCATTGACCACGGCGCGCAGCTGGATCTGCAGACCTTCACGGATGGCAGCGGCCTGGTTCAGTTCCGTCGTCAGGGCCTCGCGTTCAGCGGCGGCCTTATCCAGTTCGGCCTTGAGTTCCTCGATCCGGGCGTCGTGCGCGGCGACCGTCTTTTCCATGTCGGCGGTCAGGCCTTCGATCTTGGTGTCGCGCTCGTCCTTGGTTTCGACCAGGCGGGGCGCCAGCAGGATGTCGCTGAGCTGCACCTGCAGCTCATTGCGCGCCTCGTTGGCTTCTTTGAGCTGGGCCTCGAGCTGGGCGACGCGATCCGTCGTATCGCCGCTGATTGGCGCCATTTTGGCCTGATCCAGTTCGGCTTGCAGCGCTTCCAGGCGGTTCTTCAGATCGGAATTTTCTGCGACGACCGCTGGGTCGGCCTCGACCACGGGGGTCGATTCCGGAAGCTCGTCCAGGCTCTTCCTGAGCGTCTCGACCTGCGCGTTCAGTTCGTCGATGCGCGCCTGCAGGGCGGAGGCCTCAGCCGTGTCCGCCGGCGCCGGTGCGTCGGTCCAGCCATAGATATCGGAGTGCTGCGCCTTGAGCGCTTCGATTTCAGCCGCATGAGCCTGCCGGGCCTCTTCGGCGGCTTCGCGACGAGCGGCTTCCAGGTCCGCTTCCGTGATCTGTGGCCCGTTGTCGATGACCGTGGCGGGCGTCGATACGGCGCCTTCCTGAGCGGTCTTGAAATCGGTGGAATCGAACGCGACACCGAAGATCTGGCGTTCGTTGTTGGCGCCCATGTACGCCTGGCCCTTGAGCGTGATCCAGCGCACTTCGCCGTCCTTGTGCACAACGCGGATGTCGGCGTTGAGCGTGTCGCTGCGCCCCCCCAGAAGCTTGGCGAATTCGGTGTTGGCCACGGCTTGGCCTTCTTCGGAGATCAGGGTGTCGCCGCCGGGCACTTCGCGGCCGATCAGCTTGCGCATGCCCTCGTCCTCGACGATCGAATCGGATTCCGGATCGTATTGCCACACGCCGATGCCCAGGCGAGCCATGGCCTGTTCGGCGTTGCGCAGGTCTTCCAGTTCCTGGAGATCGTCTTCATCGAGCATCGATTGCGCCGGTTCAGCAGCCGGCGCGGCTTCGGGCTTGGCGCCGCCGGTCTCGTCCTTGAGCGCCATCACGGTCAGGCCGTGGTCGCCGCCTTCGTGGGTGCGGACCGCCCAGGCGCTGATCAGCACGGACAGGGCCTCGCCGTCATTGACCTTGAGCTTCAGGTGCGCTTGGCTTTCGCCGTGCGGCACGCTGTCGTCCTGGCTGTCGCCGAGATAGTCGAGCGCGGTTTGATAGTCGGCGTCGTCGACGAACAGCTGCGCCCAGTTCTGGCCGATCACATCCTCGCGCTTCAGGTCGAAGGCATCGAGGGCGGCGGTGTTGATGTCGAGGATCTGACCCTTGGAATCCAGCCCCCAGAAGGGCACGGTGGCGGCTGAGAACCAGTGGCCGCGCCACTGACCGGTCAGGTCGTCGACCCCTTCGCCACTAGTCGCTTCCAGTTCGACCATGGCCGAGGTCGAGCCGATCACTTCCATGTTGCCGTTCATGATCGGCATGGAGGTGACGCTGACCAGGATCTTTTCGTGGCTGCCGTGGTTGACGATCAGGTGCTGGAAGCCCTTGACCGTCTGGCCGCGCAGGGTACGGGCGATCGGCATCATGTCGGGCGGGACGACGCGGTCGTCGGGATAGGTGATCCCCCACGTCGCCGAATGGAAACGCAGGCCGATCAGTTCAGAGTCCTTGCGTCCCAGAAGCTGGTGCGCCGCCTTGTTGGCGAAGGTGAACTTGCCTGTCGTATCGGTTTCGACCAAGGCTACGGGCACGGCGTTCAATACGTTGAACATCCGCCGTTCCAGGTTGTCGATCTTGCGCTCGGCCTTCTGCAGCAGGTCCTGGAATTGCCGGACCTGGAAGCTCTTCAACGAGGCCAGCACTCCGGCGGCGATGGCCAGGGCCAGCAACAGAGCGGCGGCCACGCCGAGGACGATGACCAGATCATGCTCGTTGTGCAACAACATACCCGAAATTCACCTCTGTCCGTTCCCGGCGCTTCTGGAGCGTTTTGCGACAGTAACGTCTGTAACGCTAGGTCCTAGCAAGAACCGTACCTGAAGAAAGTTTCAAGGTAATTATCTTACATCACAAATGTTTAGGAGGTCTTCATCGAAAAAGACGTGAACGGCGCCACGACAAAGACGCGTATCGCGGCCTGCACTTTCGGATGACGTGTGTTACCGGGCGGCGGCGACCGGCCGGGGCGGCGCCTCAGAGGCAGCCGCCGGCGCCCTTGAGATTGAGAACTTCCAAGCCGTAGGCGGACTTGACCCTGAGCTGGCCGTCATAGAAGCGAGCGCCGTCCGGATCGGCGTCGGTAACCTTGTAGTCGAGCTCGACCAACAACTGAGGATCGGTGTTAATATACCGGTTTCTGACCTGACCGTTGTCTTCGCTGCCCTTGTGCGAGGTTCGCTTCAGGATCAGGTGGCGGCCGTCGAACTGAAGCTCTGCTGTCCCGTTATAAGGGTCGACGAAGACCCAGTTGCGGCTGCCGTCGGACTTGAATTCCCGGTCGGGCCAGAAAAAACCGGCGAAGCAGTCGCCGACATAATTCATGTTGTCGTCCAGGATGCCGATGTGCGACCCTTTTTCCGGCGTCGGCGCCAAATTACCGCCCGGGCTGGCCGCGCAGGCGGACAGAAGCGCGCAGGCGCCAAGTGTCGTCAAAGCTTTCCGGATATCGCGCATCGATTCCCCCCGAGATCGTCCCGAACCCCTTACCACGCGCCCGGTAGGGCAACAAGCCACTGGCGAATATCGGTGACAGGGGCCAGCGGCCTGGCCTATGCTCGCCAAGACCGGCCGCTCAAGAGCCGTACATGCCCTGGAGGAACTGCCTTGTCCGACGCCCCCACGCCGGCGCTCGACGCCGCGATCCGCAAAAGCGCGGTCCGCCTGGTGCCGTTCCTGGTGCTGATGTACGTCGCGGCCTTCCTGGACCGGTCCAATGTCAGTTTCGCCAAGAGCGAGATGCAAGCGGCCCTGGGCCTGACGGAAGCGGCGTTCGCCTTCGGCGCCGGTATCTTCTTCCTAGGCTACGCGCTGCTCGAAGTCCCGAGCAACCTTTTGCTGCACCGGATCGGCGCGCGCGTCTGGCTGCCGCGCATCATGATCACCTGGGGACTGGTGTCGGCGGCCACGGCCTTCGTCCGCGACCAGACTGGCTTCTATTGGGTGCGGGTGCTGCTTGGCATTGCCGAGGCCGGTTTCTTCCCGGGCGTCATCTTCTATGTCAGCCTGTGGTTCCCGGCGGCCGTGCGGGCGCGGGTGCTGGGGCTCTTCTACTTCGGTTTTCCCCTGTCGATGATCATCGGTGGACCGTTGTCGGGTGCCTTGATGGACCTGCCTGCCGCCTTCGGCTTGCAAGGCTGGCAGTGGATGTTCGTTGCCGAAGGCCTGCTGGCGTCGCTGGTCGGTTTGGCCGCCTTATGGTTCCTGGTGCCACGCCCGGAAGCGGCGACCTGGCTGAGCGCCGAGGAAAAGGCGGCCGTGACGGCGCAACTGGCCGCCGAAGCCGCGCCACAGGCCCATGGCTGGGCGGTGTTCAAGGCATTGCTCAATCCGCGTGTCCTGCTGTTTATCGCCGCCTATTTCGCCATCCAGGTCAGTGTCTACGGCGCAATCTTTTACCTGCCGACCAATATAGCCCACGCAGCAGGCAGCAAGGTCGGCCTGGCGGTCGGCGCCCTCACGGCCATTCCCTGGGCGGTTGCCCTGCCGGTTACGCTCCTGGTGGCGCGCTGGGGCGATCACAGCGGCGCTGCGGCGCTGGTGGCGGGCCTAATGCTGATTGTGGCGGCGGCTGGCATCGCCCTGTCGGGCTTCAGCCACGACCTGCTGATAACCGAGGTGGCCTTTTGTTTGGCCGTGTCCGGCTTTGTCGCCGCCCAGCCCTTGTTCTGGACCTTGCCGTCGCGCCAGTTCAGCGGGCCCCTGGCGGCCGGCGGCATCGCCCTGATCAACTCGATCGGCAATCTCGGCGGCTTCCTGGCCCCAAATCTGCGTGTCTATGCCGAGAAGGCCTACGCCGACCCGCGCGCCGGCGTACTGGTCCTGGCGGGAGCCGGTGTCA
>CAYULN010000191.1:0-16059 GCA_964445605.1 uncultured Caulobacteraceae bacterium
GTTATCTTCGTGTCTTTTGTTTGAAGGAAAGGGTTCAGATCAGGATCAGAATTGGGTCAGCTGTTTGAAGCTGAATGTTTCAACTTTGTCATAACTTTCTCTGCGTAGAACCTGGCTCAGATCGAACTGGATCGGCCCCATCGGGGATTTCCAGCGGATCGTCAGCCCGGTCGTCGCACGCAAGCCCAGATTATCAACGATATTTGTCAGTTTCGTGCCGTTGCTGTCCACCTTGAGACGGTGATCGAGGTTGCCGAGCGTACCTATATCGAGAAATACAGCCGTTTTAAGGCCATATTGTTCGGGGAGACCGTTCGGGAAGCTGAACTCGGTCGTGCCGATCGCGTAGGTCTGGCCACCCAGGGCGTAATCGGTCGACGTGTCGCGCGGGCCGATACCGGCATACTGGAAGCCGCGCATGGTGTCGCCGCCTTTGTAGAAGCGGTCGTTGACGCGGACGGCGTCGCCATGCCACGGCAGGATCGAACCCATGGTGCCATAGATATGCAGCACCATGTTCTTCTTGAAGCCGTGGTACCAGTGGGCCTCGCCTTCGCTGCGGATATATTTGACGTCTCCGCCCAGGCCGGCGAAATCCTGGCGGAAGATGGCGGACCAGCCACGCGTCGGATTGATGTAGTCGTTGAGTTCGTTGATCGACAGCGTATAGCCGACCGATGAGGTGACGCCGGTGCCGCAGTTATACAACAGGCCGTCGCAAGCGGTTGATGTCGCGTAGGAAATCTTGTCGCTGTGCAGGTTGTAGCGCAGGTTCAGGCGGGAGACGCCATTGAGCGCATAGCCGAACCGGAAGCCGACGCCGGTGGAGTCGGACGAATAGTCGACCCCGGTGTAGTTGTACGAGCTTTCGAACAGGTCAATGCCCGCCGACATGTCGCGGTTCATGAAATGCGGCTCGGTGAAGGAGAAGTCGATTTCCTTCTGGATCGAACCGGTCTGGACGCGCGCCTGCAATTGCTGGCCGGTGCCGCGGAAGTTGGATTGTGAAATGCCGATGTCGAGGATGAACTTTTCGATCGACGAGAAGCCGGCGCCGAAAGACAGCTGGCCGGTCGGCTGTTCCTGAACGGTGACCAGGACATTGGTCTTACCCGGCGTGGGCGACGGCTTGTCCTCGATCTTGACGCCGCTGTCACCTTCCTTGAAGAATCCCAGGCCGGCGACATAGGTCTTGGAGCGGTCGAGCAGCGCCTTGTTGTAGGCGTCGCCTTCCGTGATCAGCATCTGGCGGCGAATGACGCGGTCGAGCGTTTGGGTATTGCCGACGATGTTGATCTTGTCGATATAGACGCGCGCGCCTTCGTGCACGTTGAAGGTCAGGTTGACCGTGTGGGTGACCGGATCGGGTTCCTGGTCGTCGCGGATGTCGACGAAGGCGAAGCCGCTCGCACCGGCGGCGAAAGTCAGGTCATCGACCGCCTTTTCGACGCGGTCGCTCTCGTACAGCTGGCCCGGCTTGATTGACACGGATTGCAGCAGTTCGTCCGACTTAAGCTTGTCATTGTCGGTCTTGATGGTGATGCGACCGAAATTGTACTTCTGGCCTTCGTCGATCGTATAGGCGATGGCGAAGTTGCGCCGGTCGGGCGTCAGCTCGGCGACGGCCGAGACCACGCGGAAGTCGTAATAGCCGCGGTTGGTGTAGAACTTGCGCAGCTGTTCGCGGTCATAGTCCATCCGGTCCGGATCGTAATTGTCCTGTGAAGCGAAGAACTTCCACCAGTAGGACTTCTGGGTGACGATGACGCTCTGCAGGTCACTGTCGGAAAAGGCCTTGTTGCCGATGAAGTTGACGTCGGAGACGCCGGTCTTCGGACCTTCCTTGATCTCGAAGATCAGGTCGACGCGTTTTTGCGGCAGTTCGACGATCTTGGGCGTGACGATGGCGGAGATGCGACCGGACTTGCGGTACAGTTCGATGATACGCTGGACGTCTTCCTGCACCTTGGCCTTGGTGAAGACGCCGCGCGGGCGGATCTGCACTTCGTCGCGCAGCTTGTCCTTGGTCACCGAGTGGTTGCCCTCGAACACCACCTGGTTGATGATCGGGCTTTCAACCACGGTGACGGTCATGTTGCCGCCGACCATGCTGATCTGCACGTCGGAGAACAGGTCGGTGCGGTAGAGCGTCTTGACGCCCAGGTCGATCATTTCCGAGTCTACGGTCGAGCCGACCTGGAACGGCAGGTAGGAAACGACCGTGGCGGAGTCGATGCGCTCGTTGCCCGACACAGTGATCGTTTCGATGCGCTGCGGCGCTTCGGCCTGCTGGCCCGGCGCCGCTGGTTGGGCGTCGCCTTCAGGCGCTGCTGGAGCGCCTTGCGGATCGGCCGGGGCAGCGGGAGCGGCAGGCGCCGTTGGCGCCGCCGGATCGGCCGGCTGCATGTATGTGCGCGCCTCGGCGCCTGTCGCCATCAAGGCCAGCACGCTGACGCTCACCCAGAGGCCGTGCATCAGCGCCCGGCGGGAGGATTTCGATTGAACGTCGGTCTTTGTCAGGCCTGACATGAAAGCATACCTTTGCAGTGAAAGTGTCGTGCGAGTCGAGGGAGGAACATAGCTTTCCAAACAATGGGCGCAAGCGTAATCGGCGTCATCGGAACAGATCGTTCCAACCGGCGAAAACCATCAGGCCGAGGATCAGAACCACGGCGATGCGCAGGCCCACGGTTTGGACGACCTGCGGCACCGGCCTCCGGACGATGCCCTGGTAGAGATAAAACAACAGGTGACCGCCATCGAGAACCGGAATGGGCAGAAGATTGACGAAGCCGACAGCAATCGAGATGCCGGCGATGAGTTCGATGTAGCGCAGGACCAGATATTCCACCTTTGCGATGAGGGGCGCCTTGGCCATGGCGACATCCGCGGTATCGCTGCCGGCCCGTTTGGCCATGCCAATAGGGCCGCTCAGCTGTCCGCCGTCTTCTTTTCCGGTGAAAATACGGCTTATATAGGTCAGGGTTGCGTCAAGGCTTTGCCAGGTATGCAAGACACCGCGCCCGGCTGACTGGACAAGGTCGAACCGGCGGGTCAGTCGTTTGTCGACGGCGCGCAAGCCGAGATAGCCCACCTTGCCCTTGGAATGGCCGTCGGGCAGGACGCGCTCCTGGCGCATCGGCGTCGCGAACAACGTTACAGTTTGGTTGCCACGCTCCACGACAAACGGAACGCGCGAATTGGCGCGCAGCATCACCAAGTTCGACACATCCTCGAAGCTATCGACCGGGTGGCCGTCGACGGCGACGATGTGGTCCCCAGGCAGGAATCCGGCCACCGCCGCCGGGCTGTTGGGTTCCGTCCTCTCGACATTCGCCGGCGTGTAGGTTTCGCCGAAAGCAAAGATCAAGGCCGTATAAATGGCGATGGCCAGAATGAAGTTGAACGCCGGCCCGGCCAGAATAATCAGGAAGCGCTGCCAGATCGGCTTGAAGTGGAAGTAGTCCTTGACCGCCGCCGCCCCTTCGCGGGCGGTGATGGCTTGGCGGGCATCGTCGAGTTCCTCGGCGCTCGGCATCATCGACGCGATATTGGCGTCGCCGGCAAATTTTACATACCCGCCCAGGGGTATGGCGCTCAAACACCATTCGACGCCGCGCTTGTCGACCCGCTTAAGCAGAATGGGACCGAAACCGACGGAGAAGCGGTCGATGCGCGTCTTGAACAGGCGCGCGACGCTATAGTGACCATATTCATGAAAGGTCACGATCACCGACAGGATCAGCAGGAACGGCACGATTCCGGCCAGAATGTTCAACACGCTGCGTCTCCCTTACCCTACCCTCATCCGATCTCTAAGCGCTGACGGTCGGCGTCGCGAGCAGGCCGTGCATCAGCCGTCGCACCGCCCGGTCTATCTCCAGCACCCGGATCATGTTCGTTTCCGCCATATCACGGCTAATGTGATCTGAGGAAGTGATAGTTGGCAATTGAGCCCGCATCATGGCAGTTTCGACATATTCGGCGATCTGCACGAAGCCAATGCGGCGGTCGAGGAAGGCCTGCACGCAGACCTCATTGGCGGCGTTGAAGACGACCGGCATCCCCTCCCCCATGGTCAGCGCCTCGCGCGCCAGGCGCAGCATCGGAAAAGCGTCGGTGTCCGGCGCCTGGAAGGTCAAGGTCGCCTTGGCGGTCAGGTCGAGTTTCGGTGCCTGCCAGGCGATGCGATCGGGCCAGCCCAGGCAATAGGCGATCGGCACGCGCATGTCGGCCGTGCCCAGCTGCGCCAGGGACGAGCCGTCGGCGTATTCGACCAGGCTGTGGATCACCGACTGCGGATGGATGACGACATCGATCTTTTCCGCCGGCATGCCGAACAGATAGCTGGCTTCGATCAGTTCCAGACCCTTGTTGGCCAAGGTGGCGGAGTCGATGGTGATCTTGGCGCCCATGGCCCAGTTGGGGTGTTTCAGCGCCTGCTCGACGGTGACAATTTGCAGATCCTCGCGCGATTTGCCCAAAAATGGGCCTCCGGATGCGGTCAAGATCAGTTTCGACACCTTGTCCGTTTGCGCGGCGTCGAGGACCTGAAAGATAGCATTATGCTCGGAATCGACCGGCAGGACGCGACCGCCATGGGCCTCGGCGCGTTCGATCAGGGCGCGGCCGCAGCAAACCAGGCTTTCCTTGTTGGCCAGGGCCAGGATCGCCCCCGTCCCGGCTGCCGCCCAGGTCGGTTTCAGGCCGGCGATGCCGACAATCGCCGCCATCACCCAGTCGGCCGGACGACCGGCGGCGGTAATCACCGCCTCCTCGCCGCAGGCTATGGCCAGGCCGGACTGCGCCAGAAGGCCTTGCAGGACGTCCCACTGGTTGGGATCGGCGACGACGGTGACGGCGGGGCGGAATTTCAGCGCCTGTTCGGCCAGCAATTCCGCGTTGCGGCCACCGACTAGAGCCTCGACGACATAGTCCTTGCCCGGAACGCCGGTTTCTTCCAGCAGGCGCAGAGTCGATACGCCGATGGAACCCGTCGATCCAAGGATGGAGATACGTCGCATCAGATTTCCGTTCCCAGCATTACCAGCAGACGTATACCTCCGATCGCGACGATGGCAAACATCAAGCCGTCAACCCGATCGAGCAATCCGCCGTGTCCAGGTATCAAACTACCGGCATCCTTGACGCCAAACCGCCGCTTGAGCGCCGATTCCCACAGGTCGCCGGCCATGGTCGCCATGGCCACCAGCAGGCCCACCAGGGTGGCGGAAATGTCGTGGGCAAACAGGTGGGTGATGTCGTTCATGCCGCCGGCCGTCATCATGCCGGCGATCATGCCGCCAGCAAAGCCCGACCAGGTCTTGTTTGGCGAATAGCGTCGCCACAACTTGGGCCCGCCGACGAACTTGCCGGTGGCATAGGCGGCGATGTCGGCCGCCCAGGCGATGCCAAAGGCGAAGAATACCCAATCGACGCCGTGGAGGGTTTGGCGAAGCCAAATCAGCACCAGGCCGGGCCAGCCGATATACAACGCGCCATAAGCGGCGTCGAGCCAGTTGACCTGCAGACGATAGGCGTACAATCCGGCACACAGGGCGCCGAAGAGCAGGATCAAGATCGACAGGATCGGGTGGCCAAGATAGCCGACGAACAACCCGGCCAAAGCCGTCATGGCCACGGCGATAGCGATGCGTCCGGCGACGGTCGGCGCCGCCATCAAACCCCATTCGATGCACAGCAGGGCAATGCCGACGCTCAGCATGACCAGGAACGGCCAGGTGACCGGCAAGGCGGTGACAATCAAAACGACCGGTATCAAGACAATGGCCGACGCCGCCCGGATGGCCAGTTCCTGGCGGTTGGACTTGCGCGGCTTATCCGGAGCAGGCTTGGGGGCGGTGGAGTCAGGCGGACTGGGTGGCATGTCCCGCCTCAACCGCGCCGAAGCGGCGGTCGCGTCCGGCAAAGATATCGAGCGCCGCCTGCAACGGCTCACGGCCATAGTCCGGCCAGAGGATGTCCTGGAAGACGAATTCGGCATAAGCCGCTTCCCAGAGCAGGAAGTTGGACAGGCGGTGTTCGCCGCTGGTGCGGATCAGCAGGTCGAGTGGCGGCAAGCCGTGCGTCGATAGGTGTTCCCCGAAGCTGTCCGGCGTGATGTCATCGGCGGCCATGGCGCCGGCCTTGACCTTGGCGGCGACAGCCTTCACCGCCTCGACGATATCCGCCTGAGCGCCATAGTTAAGCGCGACCTGCAGGAAAAATTTGGAATTGGCCTTGGTCTTCTCATGGGCGTCCGCGATCATGCCGATGATATCGGCAGGCAGACCCTCCTGTTGACCGATAATGCGGATACGGACGCCTTCCCTGTGCAACCGTTCGAGGTCCGCCTTGATGAAGGCGCGCAACAGCCCCATCAGGTCATTGACCTCGGTGGCTGGACGGCGCCAGTTCTCTGTTGAAAAGGCGAAAACCGTCATGTGGCTGACGCCAAGATCGGCAGCGGCGCGGATCGTGCGTTTCAGAGCATCGACCCCGGCGCGGTGACCGAGTGTGCGGATCTGGCCCTTGCCCTTGGCCCAGCGTCCGTTGCCGTCCATGATAATGGCGACGTGAAGCGGCGTCTTCGAACCCGCACCGGTTTGTTGGCCGGCACTGGCGGCAGAAGCGAGGGGCTCCGGGTTGCCTAATGGCATGAAGGCGGCTTTCTCAAAGTCTTATCTGCGCGGATCGATCTTCGGGCGCGTCCGGCTTACGCGCAATCTAATCCAGGTTGCCGCCGCACCCTAGCCTAAAAATACCGCAGATGCAGGCTTTTTATGGGCGCGTTCCGGGACGCCCTAGACCTGCATGATTTCGGCTTCCTTGGCCTTGAGCATTTCATCGATGCGCTTGATCGCCGAGTCGGTGAAGCCTTGCACCTCGGTGGCGCCGCGCTTTTCCTCGTCCTCGCTAATCTCCGAGGCTTTTTCGGCCTTCTTGAGGTCTTCCATGGCCTCGCGGCGGACATTGCGGACGGCGACGCGCTGGGTTTCGGCGTACTTGCCGGCGATCTTGACCAGGTCGCGGCGGCGCTCCTCGGTCAGCGGCGGGATCGGAATACGCAGGGTCGAGCCGTCGGTGACCGGATTGAGGCCGAGGTCGGAGCTACGGATCGCTTTTTCGACCGAAACAACCAGTCCCTTGTCCCAGACATTGACCGAGATCAGGCGCGGCTCCGGCACAGACACGGCGGCGCAGCTGTTGAGCGGCATGGAGGATCCATAGGCATCGACCATGATCTGGTCGAGCAGCGACGCCGAGGCGCGGCCGGTGCGCAAACCGGAAAAGTCATCTTTCAGCGCGAGGACCGACTTATCCATGCGATCGCGGTAACGTGTCAATTCAGGTTTACTCATGGCACTAAGCCTCCATTTCTTTTTAGCTTTTCGGGCTTTACAATGTTCATTGCGTAATGACCGTATGGACACCGCGGCCGTGGATGACCTTGTTGAGTTCGCCCGGATTGCGGATCGAAAACACGACGATGGGAATATTGTTTTCACGCATCAACGACACAGCGGATGCATCCATAACCTTAAGATCGCGCGCCAAGACGTCAAGATAGCTCAGTTTTTCGTAGCGTTCAGCTGTCGGGTCCTTCTTCGGGTCGGCGCTATAGACGCCGTCGACCGAAGTCCCTTTGAACAGGGCGTCACAATTCATTTCGGCAGCGCGCAGTGCGGCGGCGGTGTCGGTCGTGAAATAGGGCGCACCCGTGCCGGCGGCGAAAATGACCACCCGGCCCTTTTCCAGGTGACGGATGGCGCGACGTCGGATGAAGGGTTCGCAGACGGCGTTCATCTGAATTGCCGATTGAACCCGCGTGTCGATGCCTTGCTTTTCCAGGGCATTCTGCATGGCCAGGGCGTTCATGACGGTGGCCAGCATGCCCATATAGTCGGCACTGGACCGTTCCATGTCGCCGGCGGCTTTCGACAGGCCGCGGAAGATGTTGCCGCCGCCAATGACCAGGCACAGTTCAACGCCCAGGCGGGCGACTTCGGCAACTTCCTCGGCGACGGCCTTGACGGTGTTCATATCGATACCGAAGCCTTGCTCGCCCATCAGGACCTCACCCGAAACCTTCAGCAGGATGCGTTTGTATTTCAAATTGGCCGGGGGATTGGTCATGAAACGGGTCCTGGAGAATCGGTCGCGCGCAAAAGGCGGCCGCGCAGGCCCCTGAATAGTCAAAGGGGTGCGGGCATGTCAAATGCCGCACCCCTTTTCAGAGCTTATTTTGCCAGGTTGGTTGTTTAAACCGCGCCGGTCATCGACGCCACTTCGGCGGCGAAATCGTCAACCTTCTTCTCGACGCCTTCGCCCAGGGCCAGGCGTGTGAACGCCTTCACCGTCACCGGCGTGCCGAGAGTCTTGGCGGTTTCGGCAACCAGCTGCTCGATGGTCTGATCCGGGTTCATGACGAAGGCCTGCTTCAGGAGTACAACTTCCTCGAAGAACTTGCGGATGCGGCCTTCAACCATCTTTTCGACGACCTGAGCGGGCTTGCCCGACTCCAGGGCCTGCTCGGTGAAGATCGCCTTTTCGCGTTCGACGGCGGCCGGATCGAGGTCGTCGGTCGACAGCGACAGCGGCTGGGTGGCGGCGATGTGCATGGCGATCTTGCGACCGACCTCCTTGAGCGCTTCCGGGTCACCAGCGGATTCGATGGCGACCAGGACGGCGATCTTGCCAAGGTCCGGCGACGCGATGACGTTGTGGATGTAGGACGCGACCACGCCTTCGGCAACGCTGTGCTTGGCAAAGCGGCGCACGACCATGTTCTCGCCGATGGTGGCGATCAGGTTGGTGATCTCGTCCTTGACGGCGTCGGCGACGGCTTCGACCGTGTCTGCCTTCAGGCCAGCCTGGCCGGCATTGCGGACGAGGGTCTGGAACAGTTCGTTACGCGCCACGAAATCGGTTTCGGCGTTCACTTCGACGGCGGCGGCGGTCATGCCCTTGCCGTTGACCTGAGTGGCGACAACGACCAGGCCTTCGGCGGCGACGCGGTCAGCCTTCTTGGCGGCCTTGCTCAGGCCCTTGGCGCGCAGCCAGTCCATGGCGGCTTCGAGGTCGCCATTGTTTTCCGTCAGGGCCTTCTTGCAGTCCATCATGCCTACGCCAGACTTTTCGCGCAGTTCCTTGACGAGGTTTGCTGTGATTTCAGCCATGAAATCCTCCAAATTCAAAAATCGAATCTTCGCCGCCGTTTCCTAGCCGCGATACATGTCAGTTCGGCAACAGCCGGACAGCCTATTGGTCCAAGCTGTTGCCGCTTAAGGGTTCGCCAGCACGAGGGCGGTTAGGCCTCGGTGGACGCTTCCGGTTCGGCAGCCAGAACCGGCTCGCTCGGAGCAATGGCGGCGCCAAGATCGACGCCCGAAGCGATCTCGCCGGCAGCCAGCCCGTCGAGGACGGCGTCGGCGACCAGATCGCAATAGAGTTGCAGCGCGCGCGCCGCGTCGTCATTACCCGGCACCGGATAGGTAATGCCGTCCGGGTCAGAATTCGAGTCCAGGATGCCGATCACCGGGATATTGAGCTTGCGCGCTTCCTGGATGGCGATGGCTTCCTTGTTGGTGTCGATGACGAACATCAGGTCAGGGATGCCGCCCATGTCCTTGATGCCGCCCAGGCTGAGCTCAAGCTTCTCGCGCTCGCGGGTCAGGGTCAGCAGTTCCTTCTTCGAACGGCCCTGCGGATTGTTGTCGAGCACCTGCTCGAGTTCACGCAGGCGCTGGATCGAGCCGGAAATGGTGCGCCAGTTGGTCAGGGTACCGCCGAGCCAGCGGTGATTGACGTAATACTGGGCTGAACGCTTGGCGGCCGCAGAGACGGGCGCCTGGGCCTGACGCTTGGTGCCGACAAACAGGACGCGACCGCCCGAAGCCGCCACTTCACGCACCTTCAGGAGCGCCTGATGGAACAGCGGCAGGGTTTGCGACAGGTCGATGATATGGATGTTGGACCGCGAACCGAACAGATAACGGTCCATTTTCGGGTTCCAACGGTGGGTCTGGTGACCGAAGTGCGCACCGGCTTCGAGCAGGAGGCGCATAGAAATTTCAGGCATAGCCATGGGTATAGAAGTCCTTCTTCCGATAATCCTCCGCAGATTGAGAAAGCCTTGATAATCTTGGCCTCGGAACGTCCTCGCTTCCCGCCGGACCATCCGAAGGGCGAGCGAAGGCGCACATCTGCGTGTGAGATGACGCGCACCTATTCACAATTTCAAAAAAAATCAAGCCTCGCGCCCGGAAAAAAGACGCGATGTATGCTTAAACGTCCTCAAAATACAAAACGCCCGGCATCGCCTTGAGCCGCCCACGCAGGTGGGCGTCGAGGCTATAACGCTGCGGTAATTTCACTTCGATCTGGCCTTCGCCGCCCAGATCGCTGAGCAAACTAATCTCGCCGCCAGATGACGACTTCGACGTTTCAAGCTGCGCTCGCAATTGCGCCAGATCGATGACCTGCGCCGAGACATGCACTTTCAACCCCATGTCGCCGGTATTGAGCGTGGTGGCCATTTGCGATGCCTCATCGCCAAAGAAACGCACTTCGCCGTCGCGGCCTTTGCTACGTACTTTGAGAACAATGGAATGGCCAACCTCGAGCTGATCGCGGTTCTTGCGCAGGGATTCTGGCGGAAACAAAACTTCATATTCGCCGCTTGGGTCGGAAAGCGTGACGAAAGCGAATTTCTCGCCGGAACCGGCGGCGGCCCGTTCCTGACGGCGGCGTATGACGCCGGCCATACGGAAGGCTTCACGTCCCTCACCTGCCAAGGCCAGGGCTTCGGCATAAAGCGTGACGTTGCGGCGTTTGAAGACGTCAAGCATGTCCTGCAACGGGTGGCCGGACAGATAGAAGCCGATAGCCGCTAGTTCCTCATCAAGCCGTTCCGGTCCTGATTTTGGGGCGACTTGTGGAACACGCGGACGAGACGAAGCCGAGGAACCAAACAGGCTGACCTGCGAAGCGGCGCGTTCGGCCGCCATGCTCTGGGCGTAGGCGATGAAGATATCGGCGCATTGCACGATCTGGGCGCGATTAGGATGGATCTCATCGAACGCGCCGGCCCGGGCCAGGTTTTCCAGCGCGCGCTTATTGACCATCTTTGGATCGATGCGTTCAAGGAAATCGAAAATGTCGACGAACTTGCCGCCTTCCTCGCGGACCTGAACCACGTTTTGCATCGCTTCGAAGCCGACGTTGCGAATGGCGCCTAACGCATAAAGAATCTCACCATTTTCAACATCGAAATCAGCCATGGAGCGGTTGATATCCGGCGGACGGATGGTGACGCCGAAGCGGCGCGCATCCTGATAGAACACCGCCAGCTTGTCGGTATTGGCGATATCGAGGCTTAGGGTCGCCGCGAAGAATTCGACCGGATGGTTGGCCTTCAGATAACCGGTTTGGTAAGAAATAAAGGCATAGGCCGCAGCGTGCGACTTGTTAAAACCATAACCGGCAAACTTGTTGACCAGTTCGAAAATACCGTCGGCCTGTTGCTCATTGACGCCCTTCTCCTTAGCCCCGGAAATGAACCGCGCCTTTTGCAGGTCCATTTCCTCCTTCTTCTTTTTACCCATGGCGCGACGCAGGAGGTCGGCTTCGCCAAGCGAATAACCGGACAAGATCTGCGCGATCTGCATCACCTGTTCTTGGTAGATGATGACGCCGTAGGTTTCCTTCAGCACCGGCTCCAGCATCGGGTGCAACATGTCGATCTCCAGCCGGCCGAACTTGCGGTCGACATAGGTGTCGATATTGTCCATCGGCCCTGGCCGGTAGAGCGAAATCAAGGCGGTGATCTCTTCCAGCGACCCGCAGCGCATCTTGCGCAGGGTGTCGCGCATGCCCTGGCTTTCAAGCTGGAACACACCGATGGCTTGGCCGGACGCCAAGAGTTCGTAGGTTGGTGCGTCATCGAGCGGCAGGGTCGAATAGTTGATCTCAACGCCGCGCTTGCGCAGATATTTGGCTGCCCGATCCAGAGTCGTGAGGGTTTTTAAGCCAAGGAAGTCAAATTTGACCAGGCCAGCGCTTTCCACCCACTTCATGTTGAACTGGGTGGCTGGAATGTCGGAACGCGGATCGCGATAGAGGGGCACCAGTTCGGCCAATGGCCGGTCGCCGATCACGATGCCGGCGGCGTGCGTGGAGGCGTTGCGATACAGGCCTTCGAGACGCAACGCCGTATCGAGCAGGTTGCGGACAGTGTCTTCTTCGTCCCGGGCTTGTTTCAGGCGTGGTTCGATTTCGATGGCCTGGGCCAGGGTGGTCGGGTTGGCCGGATTGTTCGGCACCATCTTAGCCAGGCGGTCAACCTGGCCCAGCGGCAACTGCATAACGCGCCCGGTGTCGCGGAGCACGGCGCGGGCCTGAAGCGTACCGAAGGTGATGATCTGCGCCACCCGATCGCGGCCATATTTGTCCTGAACGTAGGTAATGACCTCTTCGCGACGTTCCTGGCAGAAGTCGACGTCGAAGTCGGGCATGGACACGCGTTCGGGGTTGAGAAAACGTTCGAACAGCAGGCCGAAGCGAAGCGGATCGAGATCCGTGATGGTCAAGGCCCAGGCGACCAGCGAACCGGCGCCGGAGCCCCGCCCCGGCCCGACCGGAATGCCATGCGCCTTGCCCCACTTGATGAAGTCCGACACGATCAGGAAGTAGCCAGGGAAGCCCATCTTCTGGATGACGCCGATTTCACGGTCCAGCCGAGCCCAATAGTCTTCCGCCGGAAAGGCCAGCTTGACCTGATTGAGCCGCTCCTTGAGCCCTTCACGGGCCTGCCAGGCCAGTTCCTCGGATTCGTTACGGCCGGCGCCGGTGTCGAAGCGTGGCAGAATGGGATCGCGCTTGTTGACCAGAAAGGCGCAACGCTTGGCGATTTCCAGGGTGTTGTCGCAGGCTTCGGGCAGGTCCGAGAACAGTTCCCGCATAGTCGCTGCCGGTTTGAACCAATGATCCTTGGTTACCTTGCGGCGATCGGCGACGCCCATATAGGTGCTGTCCGAAATACACAGCAGGGCCTCGTGCGCCTTGTACAGATCGGGTGTAGCGAAATAGACATCGTTGGTCGCCACCAGCGGAATATCGTTTTCATAGGCGAATTCGACCAAACCGACTTCGGTCGTACTGCCTTTCACGCCGCCATGTGGACTGCCGTCGTGGCGTTGCAATTCGATGTAAAAGCGATCGCCGAAAGCGGCCCGCATGGCCTGCAAAGCAACCTTGGCCTCTTCCGGGCGGTTTTGCCGATACAGCATATCGATCGGTCCGTCGAAGCCGCCGGAAAGCAGTAACAGCCCTTCGTTATGTTCCATCACCTGTGCCCAGGTGACGTGCGGCTCGTCGATGCCGTTGTTATCGACATAGGCAATGGACGATAGTTTGGTGAGATTGAGCCAGCCCTGTTCGTTCTGGGCGTAGAGAACGATGGTGGGCGTGCGCGCCCAGCTCTCCTTCGGTGTGCCGCCGATGCCTTTGACCGGCAGGGCGCAGCCGACAATTGGCTGAATGCCAGAATCCTTGCAGGCCTGCGAAAATTCCAGCCCACCGAACAGGTTACAACGGTCGCTGATGCCCACGGCGGGCATTTCGTTTTTCAGCGCCAGCTTGCCGAGGTCATAGGCCTTGACGGCGCCTTCGAGCAGCGAATAGGCCGAGCGGACCCGCAAATGAATGAAATCGCCGCTCATGCCCGTCTCCCGCTCTTACGGGTGCTCTGGCGATTCAGGCCGCCAGCGACACCACGTGACACATGACGAAGACAAATGCCGTAACGGCGGCGAAAGACAACACGTTATGCAGGGCATTGACCATTTTTCCACATCCTCTTTTTGCTGCCGTGCTGCGGTGATCTCCGCCTCGGCTATAAATTCATGATTTGTTCTATATTCTTGTTTTGTTCCAGACGCAAGAATGTTCTCGCCCTGTTCTCGGATAAAATTTGTAATATATTGAAATTTAAGCGCTTAAATTTTTCTTTTTGGCGCCATCAACGACCAGAAAACCGTTTTCCAGGCGAACCACGCGGTCCATATGACGCGCCAGTTCCAGGTTATGCGTGGCGATCACCGCCCCCACGCCTTGCGCCTTTACGACGTCTTTCAACGCCTCGAACACTTGTTTGGAGGTCGTCGGATCGAGATTTCCGGTCGGTTCGTCGGCCAGCAGCAGGCGCGGCTTGTTGGCCAAGGCGCGAGCAATGGCGACGCGTTGTTGTTCGCCGCCGGACAGCTGCGCCGGCTGGTGGTCCAGGCGTTCGCCAAGGCCAAGGGTTTCGAGCAATTCGCGCGCCCTCGCCTCCGCTTCCTTTTCCGAACGGCCAAGAATGCGTTGCGGCAGGATAACATTGCCGATCGCCGTATATTCCGGCAGCAGGTGGTGGAACTGGTAGACAAAACCGATCTTGCTCAGCCGGGCGCGTGTGCGGCGGTTATCGTCGGCCTGGGTGAAGTCCTCGCCATCGATGGCCAGGCGGGCATTGGGCGCCGCTTCGAGCAGGCCCGCCGCATGCAGCAGCGATGACTTGCCCGAACCCGACGGTCCGACCAGACCGACCAGTTCGCCGGCGGCGACATCGAGATCAACGCCCCGGAGCACAGCCAGTTTGCGGCCGTCGCCCAGCTCATAGTCGCGCGTCAGGTTGCGCAGAGACAGGACGGGATCACTCATAGCGTAAGGCCTCAACCGGCTCGAGCTTGGCCGCCCACAATGACGGGAACAGGGTCGACAGGCAGGCCATCAGCAGTGAGGCGATGGCGACGAAGGCGACTTCGGACGGTTCCATCTTGGCCGGGACGTGGTCGAGGTAGTAAATGCTCTTGTCGAACAGATGCGCCTGGAAGACCCACTCGAGGAAGTCCTGGATCTGGCGGATGAAGGTGCAAAACACGACGCCTAAAAGCAATCCTGTCAATGTTCCCGCCGCACCGATGGTGGTGCCGGTCAGGAAAAAGATGCGGGCAATAGCGGCCTGAGTGGCGCCCATGGTGCGCAGGATGGCGACGTCGCGGGTCTTGTTCTTGACCAGCATGACTACGCCGGAAATGATGTTGAGCGTCGCGATGAACACGACCAAGGACAGGATGATGCGCATGGCGTTGCGCTCGACTTTCAGCGCCCCCCACAGCGCCGAGTTCTGCTCGGTCCAGTCGAAATAAAGGGCTCCAGGCCCAGCCGCCTTGACGATCGGTTCACGATAGGCAGCGATGTCGTAGGGCTTGTCGACTTTCATTTCGACATAGTCCCATTCGTCCTCGCGATCGAAGAACAGTTGCGCCTGCTGCAGCGGCATATAGATAAAGGCTTTGTCGAGATCGCTGACGCCGCTGCGGAAGATGCCGCCGATTTCGTAGGTCTTACGACGCGGGACGGCGCCGAAGGCCGTGGACCCGCCCGGCGACATCAAGGTCACCTGATCGCCCGGCAACACGCCAAGATCCTTGGCGAGGCCGTCGCCGACCAGGATTTTATCACCGCCATATTCGCCCTCACCGAAGCTGGCGAGCGAGCCGCCCTCCTCGATATTGTTGCGGATGATATCCGTCTTGCGCAGTTCGTCAGGATCGACGCCGCGCATATAGGCCAGGCCGGTCTTACCGATTGACGTCTGGATCAGGCCGGGGGAATCGAGAAACGGAGTCGCCTGGGTGACGCCCGGCACGGCGCGTAGACGTTTCAGGAAGTCCTCGCGGTGGGCAAAGTCCTGCAAGGGCTGGCCGCCGACATAAGCGTGACCGTTGAACGCCAGGACGCGCGACATCAGCTCATCGCGGAAGCCGTTCATGATCGACATGGTGGCGATCAGGGCGAAGACCGCGGCGGCGATGCCGACGAAGGAAATGATGGCGATGACGGCGATGCCACCGTCCTTGCGGCGGGTACGCAGGTAGCGCATGGCCAGGCTGAACTCCCAGCCGCTGAAGCCAAACAGCGCTTTCAGTCCGGTCATGAATGCGGGCCAATCGGGATGAGAAAGCGCATGGAGGCTGTCCGAGAGTCGTGTTTGGGGGGCGCGAGAAGGGGGGTTAT
>CAYULN010000192.1:0-20175 GCA_964445605.1 uncultured Caulobacteraceae bacterium
AAAGCCGCTGATTCTGTCATGCGCCCGCGGCTCCCGGTCCGTCACCGCCATGCAGATATGCGCCTCCGTTGGCATCGCCTTCAAGGGTCATCTCGCCGGTGGCTTGCAGGCCTGGGCCATGGCCGGGCTGCCGGTCGAGCGTTAATCCAACGTCGAGCGGTAGCGCAGCATCGCAACAGCGGTCGCCACGACGATAAAGATCAGGATGGGCCAGATGCTCGGCCACGTCGCCGCCCAGTCGGCCCCCTTCAACATTACACCGCGCACGATGCGCAGGAAATGAGTCAGCGGGAAAATCTGCCCCAGGTCCTGAGCCCAGTCCGGCATGCCGCGGAACGGGAACATGAACCCCGACAGCATCATTGATGGCAGGAAAAAGAAGAAGGTCATCTGCATGGCCTGCATCTGGGTCCGCGCCACCGTCGAGAAGGTGAAGCCGACCGCCAGATTGGCGACGATGAATAATCCGACACCCAGGGCCAGCAGCCACGGATCACCGATGAACGGCACATCGAACAACCAAACCGCCGCCGCCAGCACAATGCCAGTCTGGATTAGTCCGACCCCGACATAGGGCACGATCTTGCCGACCATCACCTCCCACGGCCGCGCCGGCATGGCCAGCAGGTTTTCCATGTTGCCGCGCTCGGTTTCGCGCGTCATGGCGATCGAGGTGATCATGATCATCGTCATGGTGAGGATGACCCCCAGCAAGCCCGGCACGATGTTGTACTGCGAGATGCCTTCCGGGTTGTACATGCGGTGGACAACGATATTGACCGGCGGCGGCCCCTGCGCCAGCGACGCCCATTCGCCTTTCAGGTCCTGCCTGAGCGCCGACTGCATGATCTGGCTGATCTGGCCGACGGCGTTCGAGGCCGCTGATGGGTCGGAGGCATCGGCCTCGATCAATAATTGCGGATGATCACCGCGCAGCATGTCGCGCGTAAACCCGGCCGGCACGGTGACAACAAACGCTGCCTCACCATCTTGCAACTTTTGCGTCGCCACTTTCGGATCGGTCACTCGCCCCTTGATATCGAAATAGGTTGAGTTTTGAAGCCCGGCCACAAGCGACCGCACGACGGTTGAATCGTCTTCCAGGTAGAGAAGCGTCGGCAAATGGCGCGGATCGGAATTGATAGCAAATCCGAACAGGGTGAGCTGGATCACCGGCACCATGATCATCATGCCGAAAGTCATGCGGTCACGCCGCATCTGGATGAATTCCTTCAGCAGGATCGCGAAAATGCGGCGTAAGGCGTTGCCCATCTTACGCTCTCACCGAATTATCGACCGACTTGCCCATCAAGTGGATGAACACGTCCTCGAGATTGGGCGATTCCTGGCGCCATTTGACGCCCGGTTGCGCCCCCTCTCCCGTTACCAGTCGCTTGAGCTTGTCGAGATTGGAGCCTGATACGTGCAAGGCGTTGCCGAAATAGGCGACGTGCTCGGCGCCGTCCTTGCCGCGCAGCCGCTCCATCAATTCACGTACGCCCGGGCCTTCGGCGATGAAGGTGTACAAGCCGCTATGGGCAATAATGTCCTCGACTCGGCCCTGGGCCATCAGGTTGCCATAGGCGATATAAACGATCTGGTCGCAGCGCTCGGCCTCGTCCATGTAGTGGGTCGACACCAGCACGGTCAGGCCCTGAGATGACAGCCGGTGGATCTGGTCCCAGAAATCGCGCCGCGCCTGCGGGTCGACGCCCGCCGTCGGCTCGTCGAGCATCAGCATCTGAGGATTATGCAGAGTGCAGGCGGCCAAGGCCAGGCGCTGTTTCCAGCCGCCGGAAAGCGTCCCGGCCAGTTGCTTCTGCCGCGATGTTAGGCCGAGGTCTTCGAGCGTCTTGTCGACCACTTGCTTGCGCTTTTTCAGGCCGTACAGATTGGCGACGAACTCCAGGTTCTCGCGGATCGACAGGTCCTCCCAGTAGGAGAACTTCTGGGTCATATATCCGACCTCACGCTTGATTTCACGACTCTGCTTGAGAATGTCGTAGCCCAGGCAGGTCCCCTCGCCGGCGTCGGCGCGCAACAATCCGCACAACATGCGGATAGTCGTGGTCTTGCCGGAGCCGTTGGGCCCAAGAAAGCCCCACACCTGGCCGCGCGGCATCTGGATATCGACCTTGTTGACGGCGGTGCGATTGCCGAACTTTTTCGTCAGCCCATGCACGTCGATGGCAAGCGCGTCCGCCATGTCACAGGCTCACATCGACCGGTTGGCCGGCTTTCACGGCTTCGGGCCTGGATGGCGTCGCCTCGATCAGGAAGATCAGCTTCTGCCGTTCCTTGACGCTGTAGATGACCGGCGGCGTGAACTCGGCCACCGTCGAGATGAAGCGCACCTTGGCCGTCAAGCCGGCCGCACAGCCATCGCATCTGACATGCACCACCTTGCCGATGCTGAGCTTGGCCAGGTCGGCTTGCGGCACATAGAAACGCACAAATTCCCGGCCTTTCGGCAGCACCGTCAGCACCGCCGAGCCCTGCGCCACGAACTCACCGGGCTCACGCAACCGTTCCTCGATTCGTCCATCGAGCCGCGATTTGACGCTGCGGTCCTCCACCGTCCAGGCGGCCGAAGCCGCGTCGGCCTTCGACGCTTCGGCCTGGGCCTGGGCCGCTTTCTGCTGATCGTTACGGGCGCCCAACTGCTTCTCGTCGATCTGTTTGTCGATATTGTCGAGTGTCGCCTGCGCCGACCGTGTCGCAGCGCGCAAGCTGTCCATCTGCGCCGCCGACACAAACCCCTTGGGCTCAAGCTGAGCGTAGCGTGCCTGGTTCGATCGCGCCAGTTCGAGTTGTGCCACGGCCTGTTTGCGCTGCTCCAGCAGCGGCTCAATATCAGCCTGGCGCGCCCCCTTGGCCAGGTCGGTCGCTGTCGCTGATGCCGCCTGGGCCCGGTTTTCCGCTCCGGCCAAAGCATGCTGCGCCTGGGTGGCATCGAGGCTGAACAGCAACTGCCCCGGCGCGATGGCATCGCCGCGATCAACATCGACCGTGCTGAGCCATCCCGATTGCGGCGCCGCCACGCTCACCGGTTGGGCATCGACGTAGCCGGTGTAGCTATTGTCCGGCTTTTGCGTACAACCCGCCAGGGCCAATAGCCCGGCCATCAGCATCCGCCTACGCATTATGCGCCTCCGCTTGGTGATTGAGCCCGCGTAAGAACAATTCGACATGTGCTTTGAGATAAGGTGCTGGCGGGAACGGCACTTCTTCGACCGGCGAAAACACCATTTCCCACAGGATCGATTTCAATATCGGCGCCATGAACAGGTGCGCCGCCATTTCGGCAGTGACACCGGAAATCTCGCCGCGTTGCAGGGCGCGTTCGAATAGCGCCTGCAACCCCCCGAGCATCTCGCCCACCACTTCGCGGTGATAGAAGGCGGCTAGGTCGGGGAAACGCTGCGACTCGGCGATCAGAAGCTTCGGGTAAATCGGCAGCCGGCTGAACTGAATGGCCGCCACGGCCATGTCGACGATCTGCGTCAGGGCCAGCCGCAAGGGCCCGTCATAGCCTTTCAGAAATACCGCCGCCGCGCCGATGCGCGGGGCGACATCACGCCGGACCAGAGCCTCGAACAGGGCCTGTTTGGTAGGGTAGTAGAGATAGACCGTGCCCTTGCTGACCTTGGCGCGGCGAGCGACATCCTCCATGCGCGCCCCCTCGAAGCCATGGCTGGCAAATTCCGACAGGGCAGCGTCCAGGATATCGGCCTGGCGCACTTCAGGCGCGGCGCGGCGGCGCCCCGGTTCCGGCGGAATGGGTTTGGCAACAGTCATGCACCCTCTCACAGTACTGACCAGTCAGTACTATACGCCACATGCAATGGCCGTGCAAGTCGTGTAACGGCGTTAGGGTGTAAGATGGATCCGACGCAGGGAAAGACCCCACAATGGCAGGCCAATAATCACCAGCAAGGCTATGGCGTAGACCGGCGTCATCGGCCACACCCTGGCAACAAGCGTCGCCACCACAACGGCCAGCAAGGCGTTGCCACCAAAGACACGTAACGGGTAGGCCCCCCTCTTCACGCCCGGAATTTCAGTGACAATCCCTACCAGGGCAAAGGCAATCAGCGACAAACCGCCGGCCACCAGGGCGAAGCTTGGTGTCCACAGGGCGGCGACAACCGGCAGGAGACTGTCCAGGCTGCCGCCGGCCACAATCAACAGGATGCCCAGAAAGGCCAGCCCGGCCATAGTGTTGCGTATACCATGCCGCCGGACGAACAAAGCCGTCAACACGCCCAGCAAAGTGCTGGCAAGTGCCCCTAACACCGCCACCAACGCCATCGGGTCGAAACCGTTCCGGCCGAATAGCGCGTCATCGACTACAACCGGCAGGGAATGAACATTGTCGAAACAGGCCCCGGCGCACCCCGCTCCCCTCCAGACAACCAGCAATCCGGCATAGATCACAAGCGCGATGCCCGTGGCTGCGGCGACTGGCCACAGGCGCAAGGTAAAATCGGCGTCGCTCTTGCGCCCGAACGACAGGCAAAGCGTCGCCGCCAGGCCATAACACAGGCCAACATATTGCAACGTCCCTGGCAGTCTTAGGTTCGCCAGCTCAATATCCGGCACATTGCCCAGGACCACGCCCAGGGCGACCAGGATCACGGTTCGCAGACCGATATGCAGCATCAGCCGCCCCCGGCTCTGCCGCGCCGCGCGCGCGGCCAGCGACAGCGGAATAGCCATGCCCAGGCAGAACAGGAAGCCGGCCAAAAGTAAATCCCTCCCCCCGAAACCGTGCCATTTCGACGCCACCGGCGGGACCCCGCCCAAGAGAATGGCGGCAATGACGCACAGGCCGCGCAGAGCGTCGAGCGCCTCAAGCCGTCGCGACGTCGGCGCGACAACAGGTTTATCCTTCGGTTTTTCGCGTTTCCGGAAAGCGATGATTTCGGCGGACATGATACTCCCCGTCCTGTTTTGGCCATCTTAAAAGCAGCGGCACCGATTTGGCAATGTAAGGTTGACATTACATTTTGGCATATGTAAGGTCAGCCTTACATACCATTATCAAAGGGGGACAAAAATGCCTCGCTTAAACAACCACATCAAATATGTTCTCGGCTTGCTGACCTGGATGTTCATTTACGGCAACGGCGTCTTCGTGGTGCCTGAAATCATCAAGACCTACCAATTGAACGGCCCGTTGGGCTGGATTTTAGCCGCAGCACAAGCCCTACCGGTCGCAGGCGCAGTCTGGGTCTTTCTACGCTACATGGACACGCTCGACGAATATATGCGCCCGATCATGACCAAACGCTTCGTTTCCGCCACCGGCCTGACCATGGTTGTCTGCACGGCCTGGGGCTTTCTTGAGCAATATATGGCAGCCCCGCACATGCCGCTCTACCTGGTTTATCCGATGCTCTGGGGCATGTTTGCCGTCACCAGCGTCCTTTACCGCAACGACCTCCGGACGTGAAACAAATCCTGCGCGACCTCCGCAGCCAGGCCGGTCTGACCCAGGCCGACCTGGCCGTCCGGCTTGGCGTCTCGCGCCAGGCGGTGATTGCCATCGAAGCCGGCAAGCACAGTCCGTCGCTCGATCTCGCCTACAAGATCGCGGCCGTCTTCGATCTGCCGGTGGAAGCGATCTTCGAGAATCCGTACCGCTCGAATTAGTCCAGACAAATAAGCCTTCCGCCCGTAGGCGGAAGGCTTATCGGATATCAACGCCCTAAAGGCTTAGAAACCGACGCGCAGACCGGCCATGAAGCCCGAATTGTCGAGCGACACGTCGTTGTCGGCGCTCGTGCTGCCGCTGGTCACCTTGATGTTGAAGCGGCCTTGGCGCTGATAACGCGCTTCGGCGTAGAGCGCGCATTGCTTCGAGACTTTGAAGCTGACGCCCGCCATCGCCTGAGCGCTGACGCCGGTGGTCGAATCGTTAAGCGAGAAACCGTCGTTGATGTCGATCTTGGTCACGCCGACGCCGAAACCGACGTAGGGCGAAACCGGGCCCTTGACCGGGAAATCGTAGTAGGCGTTGGCCGTGATCGACGCCAACTTGATGTCACCGGTCGTGGTGTTGGTCAGCGTCGTGCTGCCGCTCTTGAACACCGCCTTGTCGATGTCCTGAGAGCCCGACCACACCGACACTTCGCCACGCCAGTTACCGCTCAGCTTCTGGCCGTAAGCGCCGCCAAACTGCGAACCAGCCTTGTAGGCGGCCGTCGCCGACACGGTGCCGACGCCGTACGAGAAATCCGTCTTGCCGAGCGAACCGCCGGTAAACGCCAGATAGCGGCCTTCGGCGGCTGCGTGTGCTCCCCCCGCGGCAAAAACACCCGCCAGAACCGCAGCCATGATTACGTTACGCATAGAATTAATTCCCTTTTTGTATGTGTCCCACCCTCGAACGGTGGCGAGTCGCACGGTAGCAACATACATGCCAGCCAACTACCCATGCGCGAACTTCTTTACAGGCCTGATGCAAAATTGTACCACACGACTGCGGCGCAAACGACACAGCGGCCGAACACAGGCAGCGAACACGTCTTGTCCGTCGGAAGACCTTGGATTAGCTATCGAGCATGCCACCAGACCAAGCATCGCTTGATATCCGAATGATTGCCCACAGTTCGCCCGACTGGCGGACGGCCGTCGCCCTGCGGCGGGCGATTTTGCGCACACCATTGGGACTGGACTTCAGCGCCGAGGAACTGACTCGCGAAAGCGCCGACACCCATTTTGCCGCCTTTGCGGATGGCCAGATGGTCGGCACGGTCGTGCTGTCACCGCTCGCCACCGACACCGTCAAACTGCGGCAAATGGCAGTGGCCGAAACGCTGCGCGGTCGCGGCATCGGTGAAGCCTTGCTGAGCGCTTTCGAAGCGCATGCCCGCACCATTGGCGCACAAAAAATCACCCTGGCCGCCCGCGAAACAGCCCGCCGGTTCTACGAGCGCAACGGCTATGCCGCCGAAGGCGAAGGTTTTATCGAAGTGACGATCCTTCACATTCGCATGGGGAAGATCCTTTAAGGTTCCCAACCGGGTGGCGCCATCTCGAAGCCGGCAAATTCGAATCCCGGCGCCACAGTGCAACCGACCAGGGTCCAGTCGCCCAGCGATTCCGCGCTCTGCCATTCGCCATTCTCTACCACCACCTGCGGTCCCTCGCCCGCCGCCAAATCCGCGCCGAGCCGGTGCACAACGACGCCCGCCGCTGTCACCACCGACAAAGCCAGCGCGGCCCCGGCGTACCAATGCCAGATTTCGACGGCGTCCACGCGATGCCAGTGCGATCTCTGGCCCTTCGGTAACAGGTAATAAATCGCGGTGGAAACCGCCCTTCCCGCGACTTGGCGAGGATCGCGAAACGTCTCGCGGTAATAGCCACCTTCCGGGTGCGGCTTGAGGCCGAGAAGGTCGATCACATCCTGCGCCGTTTGCATCTCTTACAGCCCTCTTATGCCCCCGGCCGCACTGGGAGCCGATTCCTTATGCCTTCGGGATTATACAATCAAAGCCCAAGGACTATGCAAGGAGGCCGGCATGGCCGAAGTCGAATCCACCAAATACCGCAACGAACACCGCGACAAATCACGCGTCGACTCCGGCCGCTTCAATCAACCGACCCAGTTTCACCCCGATCGCGCCCGCGCCCATGAAGACGCCGTCGAGATCAAAAACCGCGACAAGCGCTAAGGAGGTTTGCCATGGACAATGGATCCGTGCCGCCAGACATGCCGCCACCTGATGGCGGAGGCAGCTACGCCGACTGGTCGATTGGCGCCGCCGGCGACCGCCTGGAAGATTCAGAGCGCGACGTCTTGCTCAGTCTCGGCGCGGCCGTCGCTGCGTGCTGGGGGGACCTGCCGCGCGACGTACAAAAGACGCTGTTCAATCAGGCGGCCTCACGCAATTCGCCCGACGCAGCCGAGCTTAAGAACCAAATCGCTCAATTCCTGCATGATCACGCCGACCAGGCCAAGAACCCGGCCGGCCTTGATATCTCCATGTAAAAGGAGACCCCAATGTCAGATACCCATACCCCCGATCCCATCGATATCCCGGTCGATCCGATTACCGGCCCGGCCGACATTATTCCGCTTCGCAAGCCCAGGCCGATGCCAAAGCCGGCCCAGCAACCCGATCCGCTGCGCGGACCGCTCGGCGACACCACCGCCGAACCCTATGAAAATGAAGGCTGAGACGTTGGACAATAAGACCGGAAAACCCGCCGCGGTTAGAGTCAGCCGCACCGCGGAAAAACACCAGGAACACAACGAACCCGATCCCTTCCCGCCGGAGGGGACGGATGACAAGGCCTTGATGCCTGGAGGCGATCGACCGTTGAGCGAAAAGGACCGCCGCAAAGCGACCGAGGCGGCCCTTCACCACAAACCATGATCAGGCCGACAGCTTGATCTTGCCGTTGGTCGTGTAGGTCGCGGTCAGTTCACCCTGGGCCAGGACGTGGCCTTCTATGGCTTTTTCGGCTTGGGCACCGGAAAAATCCTCATCGAGGCCAAGCGACACGACGTCCAACGCGTAAACGATAAAATGGTAGGTATGGATGCGCTCGTCGTTCCATGGCGGACAGGGGCCATCATAGCCGTTCTTGCCCTTGCCGCTGTCCCCGTAGCTGTTGCGGCCCTTTTGGCCGATAACATGCTCGTTTTCACCAATCCGCGCCACGGCGGGCGGAATATCGGCAACCAGCCAGTGATAGAAGTTCTGGCGTGGCGCATCTTCCGGGATGACCTGTCCGGCCTTGTTGGCAGGCCCGAAATCGGCCGGCACATCACGATCCACCACCATCAGGAAGAAGGACTGCGTTTCCTCCGGCGCGCCCTGCCACTCAATGGCCGGACTTACATTGCCGCCAGGCTTGCTGGCGCCTTTGCCGTCGGCCGTACAATAAGCAAAGCGTTCGTCTACGGGTTTGCCGGCTTCGATACCGGTCAGCTTGACGATAATCGACATGACCTCACCTCACTTCTTCATCTTGCCCCACGCCTCGTCATAGTCGCCCTTTTCGCCGATCGATTCGGCGTGTTTGTTGAGCTGCTTGACCGTCTCGCGGAAGTCGGCCTCGGCCGCCTTGCGCAAGGTGACGGCCTTGGAGCCAAAATGCTCCTCCCAGGACGGCGCATAGGTCAAGGTTATCAGATAGCCGGCCCGACGGTAAAGCTCGGTCAGGGTGTCGCGGCTCTTGGCGTGTTTGATGTCGCCGCGGATTTCGCTGAAGATCTTGTCGATATCGGTCTTGTTGTCGACATGGCCATAGACGGGTTTGCTGCCATGCTTGGCATGCACCTTTTCGGCGGTGTGCACCATGATCCAATCTCCTGGAAACGCCACCCCGCGCAGTCACCCTCAACCGCCCGCCATAAGGATTCAATCCAGAACCGCCCTATTCACTTGTTCTTTGGCTTGGGAAGCGGCAATTCGGTGGCCGTCAACTTGATCAGCTCTGTCAGCCACTCTGCGTCGTCCCACTTTTCATCAGCGATAAGGAATGAGGGTTTCGCGCCGTGATAAGGTGGCGCTTCGAGGACTTCGCCAATAAAGGCTCTGCCGCTTTTCGTCGGCTTCACGAACAACTGGTCGTCGCAGACAAGCGCCACTACCTTGCCTTCGCTGTATATGGCATATTCGCCGAACATCTTGCGCGCGGACACATCGCCCGCGCCGGCCATCTGTTCCAGGATAAAATCGACAGTTTTTTGCTGGCTGGCCATCTTCGCCCACACTTGCTTATCTCAATGAAAAGCCGGTACTTGGTGCCCCCGGTCGGACTCGAACCGACACACCTTGCGGTACTCGATTTTGAGTCGAGCGCGTCTACCAATTCCACCACAGGGGCTCTGGGCGTGAGGCCCTGTCTGTTAGAGACTTTTGCCTAAGCGTGCAAGCCTCAATTCCCGCTGCCTAGGCCAGCATGTTACGCTTGTGCACCGGCAGGTTTTTGGCCTTTTTGCGCCCCGGCGGAGGTGCTGCCGGTGGAGGCGGCGGTTCCGGCGGCGGCGCGGTTTCGATCACGATCGGATTGGCCGCGACCGACGGCGCGCTCTCGACCTTGATCGGTTTTACCGGCGCCGTTTTGGCCGTCGCGGACGCGGTCGGCTTCACCTTGGCCGCCAGACCGAACGGCCAGTCGATGGCCTTGACGACCTCCAAACGCGGGCCGGTCGCCAGTTCCGCCTGCGCCGCCTTGATCATCGGGACGATCGTTTCCTCTTTCCATTGTGCGTCCAGCGTCTGCAACGCCTTCCACACCCGGAAATAGTGCTGATCTGTCGCCAGCGGCACCGACACCTTGGGCGTCGGATCGGCCGGGCCTGAATCCTTCTGGCCTTCCAGCGCCGTCTTCAGGTCGCCCAGCAGCTTGTTCTGCCGGCTCGACAGGTCGATAACGTAGCCCAGGCGCGCATTCAGCACTTCCGCCACCTCGCGCGCCCGCTCCAGCACCACCGCGCCCGACGATTTCAGCGCCCGGTCAAGGTACCAGCGCACGCTTCTATAGATCGCCCGCGCCGACGCTTCGCGCCGCTTACGCAGCTGCGCCAGCCGGTATTCACGGCCGAGATAGTCCGCCAGCCAGCACAGCATGATAATGATGGCTATCGCCACCGCCACGATCACCAGCAGATACGGATCGAAACCCAGATGGCCATCCCAGCCCGGCGCATCGGGCGGTTGGTCGCTAAAAGGCTCGTCGAAATCGGGGTTGCCGTCGATGATCATAATTCCCTCGGCAACGGCGGCGCATGCCGCACTTCGTCTTCCGGCGGCGCCCAGGGCGGACATTCATCGAGTTGCCTTTGCGCGGCGCGATAGGCCTCGATGACCACGTTGAGGTTCTTCCAGTAGTCGAACAGCTTCTGCACGGAGAACCAGATCGCCGCCTTGTGCTCGTCCGGGCTCATCGGCACCTTTTCCGGCTTGGCGGCGGGCGGTGGCGGCGCGGCACCCACCGGCTTGCCGTCGGCGCCAACCATGATGTTGATATAGGTGCCGCCGTTCATTTGAGCGGGCGCACCGCCGGCATTGGGCGCATAGGCCTTCTTTTCGGTGCCTTCGACGGCGCCGTTCAGTTCGCCCGAAATCTTGTTCAGGAACTGGCTGAGCTTGAGCGTCGCGCCGAACTGCTCCTCGACCGCCTTGCGGCTGTTGATCGCCGTCTGCACCTGGTCGCGTTCCGCCGCCTTGGCGCCCGGCGACAGGAATTTCATCACCGCCTTGGCGCGGGCCTTGATGGCGGCGCCGCTGCTCGCGCCGTGCTCGGCGCGCTTGAACAGCCAGATCACCGCGCCGGCCAGGATCACCAAGGCGAGCGTGAGCCCACCCCAAATAAAGGGATCGTAGTTGCTGACCGGATCGGTGGGGAAGTCGTTCAGGGATGGCGGAGGCGCATCAATGTCGTTCATTCCAGGCGCCCCTCCTTTCCCCCAAAGCGCTTTCCGAAAAGTGTAGGCGGTTTTCGGATAAAAAGCGCGAAAAACAAAAAAGCCAAGTCTAGCACGAGCCCGGCCGTACCGAAGCTGTAACCGCCAAGACCTTAATCTTAGACGAAAGAAAAGGTTAACAGATTGCCGGGCGTTGCGCGAGTCCGCATCGCGTGTTTGCGGAGCCGTCTTCGCCTTTTTCTCCGTTTATGTGGCTTTTCCGCTCGAGCTGCCTAGCGCGCGCCCTGGGCCTTCAAAGCCGCCTCTTCCATGCGACGCAGCAGTTTCTTCATCAGCGCCACCTCATCAGCCGAAAAGTCAGTTAGCATGATCTTTTCGTACTCGACGGCGGCCGGCGCCACGTCGGCGAACAACCGCTCGCCTTCCGAGGTCAGAATCAGATGGTGCGACCGGCCGTCGTGTTCATGCGGCGCCCGGGTGATCAGCCGGCGCTTGGCCAAGCCTTGCGCCGCCCGCGACACGGTGACCTTGTCCATGCCGGCGCGCTTGACCAGAGCCTGCTGCGTCGACGGCCCGTCTTCGCGCAGGATCACGATCAGCCGCCATTCCGGAATCTTCAAGCCGTAAAGGCTGTCATAGGCTGTGGCGATCAGATTGCTGACGGCGTTGGACGCCACCGCCAGCCGGTACGGCATGTATTCGTCGAGTGTCAGCGAGGCATGAGTCATTCGGTATATTTCCCCTTAGCGGGCTTTTTTTGTCAGGCAGCCCGTCCCCACACCGGCTTTGCTTGCCTTTAAGCCTGCATCAGGCGGCGCGGGACGCCTAATTACAAATCCGTTAGATTTAAGGCAATGCGTATTTTAGGAAAATCGTCCGAACCCGGAAACCTGGCCGGAATTTCCATCGAAAAATTTCGCCCGCGACAAGACGCGCCCGCGACAAGCGGCCGAACACCTGTTAAGTCAGGCCTGGTTGCGACTTTCGGGAAAGCGGTTTCGTGCTCAAACCTTTATATAACTGGATGATCAAGCTGGCCGGGGGGCCACATGCCGAAAAGGCCCTGGCCATCGTTTCCTTCGCCGAAGCCTCCTTCTTCCCCATTCCACCTGACGTCATGCTGGCACCAATGGTCCTGGCGCGCCCGGACAAGGCCTGGCGTTCCGCCCTGATCTGCGCCGTGGCGTCGATTCTTGGCGGCTGCCTGGGCTATTACATCGGCTATGCGCTTGAGCCGATCGGTCTGGCCATTCTCAAGTTTTTCGGCCACAGCGAAGGCATCGAGGCCTATCGCAAATTCTACGGCCAATGGGGATTCTTCATCATCCTCGGCCAGGGCATAACGCCCATACCCTATAAGCTGACGACCATCGCCACGGGCCTGGCGCACTTTCCGCTGTGGCAGTTCATGCTTGCGTCCTGCATCACCCGGACAAGCCGGTTTTTCCTGGTTGCGTTCCTGTGCAAGCGGTTCGGCCCTCATATCACGGCGCTGATCGAAAAGCGCATGATGCTTGTCGGAGCTGTTGTTTTGGTGGTCGTCGTGATAGGCTTTGTGGCCGTCAAGTTCTTGGCGAAGGGGCATTGATGTCGACTTCCAAACCCAACAAGACGGCCCTCCGGTTCGGTCACGCTTTTAGCCGCTGGTGGAGTATCACCGCGCTGATCCTGTCCCTGGCCATGCTGGCCACGGCATGGGGTTCGCAGATTTTCGGCCACCTCAATCCCTGCCATCTGTGCCTGAAGCAACGTGACATCTACTGGATCGCCGTTGGTGTCTCCCTGGTCGCCAGCATCTGGGCGTTGTTCACCGGCGCCAAGGGCCCGCCGCGCGTCTTTTCGTTTGTCCTGTTCGCTATCTTCGCTACCGGCGCGGCCATCGCCATTTTCCATGCCGGCGTCGAGTGGCACCTGTGGCGGGGCCCGCGCGAATGCACGGCGTCGAATGGCGAAATCAGCATCGACGATATGATGAAATTTTTGGGCGGCGCCGCGACCAAGGGGCCGCAGTGCGACGTCGCCGCCTGGCGGATGTGGGGCCTAAGCATGGCCGGTTACAATGCCATCGCTTCGGTCATCCTGGCCCTGCTGAGCTTGATAGCATCCGTGCGTTTCCGGCCGCCGCGCAAGAAGAGACAGGACCCAGAAGAGTCCCGGCATGACTGAGCACCCTCAGGTCCCTCCCCGTCCCGGCCCCGGCGCGTCTCAGGCGCGTTTGCATGAGATGCTGCGCGTCGATCACGCTGGCGAACTGGCAGCGGTGCAGATCTATCGCGGGCAGAGCATGGTGTTCGGCGGCACGAAACAGGACGGCTTGAGCCGCCAGTTCAAGCGTATGGAAGGCGAGGAGCAGGTCCATCTCGACGCTTTTGAAATTTTACTGCGCGAAAACAAGGTCCGCCCGACGGCGCTGACTCCGGTGTGGCGCTTGGCCAGCTTGGGTCTTGGCATCGGCACGGCCCTACTCGGCGAAAAGGCCGCCCATGCCTGCACCGAAGCGGTCGAAAGCGTCATCGAGGAACACTATGCCGAGCAAATCCGCGAGGTGTCCGGCAGCGATCCGGAACTGGCCGACAAGCTGACCCAGTTCCGCAACGACGAAATGGGTCATCACGACCGCGCCGTCGATCAAGGCGCTCGTGAGGCTCCGGCCTACCCGCTGCTGTCGGCGGTGATCAAGGCCGGTTGCCGCGTGGCCATCAAGCTGAGCGAAAAGATCTAGGTCAAAAACTGGTAGTACAGAAGAAATCCGGCCGACACGGTCATCAGGATGAACGTCGCCATGCCCAGAATGTTCGACCAGACGCCGTTGGTATACTCACCCATCACCTTCTTGTTGTTGGCGATGTGCAGCACGATGGCGATGATCACCGGCGAGGTTACACCATACAGGATCGCCGACCAGATCAGCGCCTTGATCGGGCTAATGCCAAGATAGTTGATGCCCAACCCGACGATCAGCGACACGATGATCACCGAGTAGAAGGCCTTGGCGTCAACGAACTTCTTGTCGAGCCCTTCCCGCCAGCCGAACGTTTCGGCCAGGATGTAGGACAACGACCCGCTGAGCACCGGAATGGCCAGGAAACCCGTCCCCACGACACCCAAGGCGAACAGATAGTAGGCCGCCGGTCCGGCCAGCGGCTCCAGCGCCTTGGCCGCTTGTTCGACGGTATCGATGCGATGAATCCCGGCATTGAACAATACCGTCCCTGTCGTCAGGATGATAAAGAACATGACGATGTTCGAGAAGAACATGCCGAAGTCGACGTCGAAACCGACGTCGCGCACATAGCGCTTGTCAATGACGACATGGTCGCATTTCACCGTCTCGACCTCCATGGTCGCCTGCCAGAAGAACAGGTAGGGTGAAATCGTCGTGCCCAGTATGGCGACCAGCACGCTTACAAACGCGGCGTTGAATTCGATGTGCGGCACAAACGTCGCCTTGGCCACGGCCATCCAGTCGCTCTTGGCCAGGAACGGCACGACCAGATAGACCAGCAGCACCACGCACAGCCATTTCAACACGGCGGCGAACTTCTTGTACGACAGCCGCACGATGGCAACGATCAGCATCACCGTGAAAATCGCCGAGAAGATTTCGGGGGCGACCTTCGGAAAGATCAGGTTGGACACCGCCCCCATGCCGGCGATGTCGGCGCCGATGTTCAGGACGATGGCCGGAAAGCTGAACAGCACCATCAGCCACAGCACCGGTGCCGGATAGTTGCGCTTTAGCAGGCCGGTCAAACCATGCGATGTCACCACGCCGATGCGCGCGCACATTTCCTGGATCGACGCCATCAGCGGAAAGGTGATCAACGCCGTCCATAATGTCGTCAGGCCGTACTGCGCCCCGGCTTGCGAATAGGTGGCGATGCCGGACGGATCGTCGTCGGAGGCCCCGGTCACCAATCCCGGCCCCAGCAGCTTCAAGAAACCGAATACGCCGCGCGAACGTCGGACCTCAGGGGATTGGGCTGTCTTATCATCCATGCGCCGCCACCTGTTTCATGATGCCTTCAGGTCGCACGGCCGGCGTAAAAACTCAACGCCCTTCGAAATGGAAGCTCTGGCGAATCTGTTCCAGGATGGTCTCGCGCACTTCGTCGTCGGCATGAATGAGGTCGAGTCTGGCATCGCCGGTTTCCGTCAGGTGCATCCGGACCGTCTCGCCGAGCATCTCAAACACGTAGTATTTCTTGCCGAACAGCCAGGTCCGCTTGCCCTTGACACGTACGCCGAGCGTCGTTTCCAACGCCTTCTGCACCGGCTTGATATTGATGCGCGCCTTGCCCTTGTCGCGCGGGAAAGTGACGGCGCCGAACGCCCGCCTATCCATTTCAAACCGTACAGGTGACATGTTTTATGCCGAACTCGATCATGTGAGGGTCCTTGCCTTTTGCAAGAACCGCGCCCCTTACGCTTCCAGAAGCGTATCCCAATACAGGTAATCTATCCAACTTTCATGAAGATAGTTAGGGGGAAAACGCCGCCCCAGCTCCTGAAGTTGATACATTGTGGGACGGTGTGGATTTTTTGTCGGCATCATGCGCGCCTGAATGGGCGTTTTTCCGCCCTTGCGCAGGTTGCACGGCGCGCAGGCCGTCAGGATGTTGGTCCAGGTCGACTTGCCGCCCTGGCTGACCGGCACGACGTGATCAAACGTCAAATCCGAAGGCGAGCCGCAATACTGGCAGCAGAAGCGATCGCGCAGGAACACGTTGTATCGCGTAAACGCGGGCGGACGATTCTGGTCGATATAGGTCTTGAGCGACACCACGCTGGGCAACAGCATCTTCAGCGACGGCGAACGGATCTCGATGTCGTAGGTCGACACCACATCGACGCGGTCTTCGAACACCGCCTTGACGACATCCTGCCAGGGCTTGGTCGACAAGGGATAATAGGACAGAGGCCGGAAATCGGCGTTGAGCACGAGGGCGCGCCAGTCGTGCGGCGGACTTTTTACAATCTGCATGACGGCCTCCCGCCTGCATGATCCCGCGATATGCATCTACTAGAAGAACTGAAGACTAGGCCTCCTTCTCATAGTCACGCCGGTTAAGATGGCGGGCTTATACCCGTTCTTATCCACAGACACCACTCTGAACCCGATTCCCGTTAAAAGAAACAGTGAATTTTTCATGGCAAAAACGTTAAGGGGCATTAGGTTAGGCGGCGATGACTTTCCGCACCCGCTTCGCCCCCTCCCCGACCGGCTATCTGCATCTCGGCCATGCTTTCAGCGCCCTGACGGCAACCAGTATAGCACGCGCCAACGGCGGCGAATGCCTGCTGCGCATCGAGGATATCGACCATACCCGCTGCCGCCCCGTTTTCGAGCAGGCGATCCATGAGGACCTGGCTTGGCTGGGGCTCGAGTGGCCCCGGCCGGTATTGCGGCAAAGCGAGTATATTTCCGAATATATGGAATCCTTGGAGCGATTGAAAAGCTCGGGCGCGCTCTATGCCGATGCCAAGACGCGCAAGGAGCAGGTCGAACTGGCCCAAAGCGCTCCACAGGATGATGTACGTACGTTACCGGTGGAAACCACCGCCAATCCGGCCACTCCCGCCTGGCGTCTGTCACTCGAAAAAGCCCGTCAAGTGCTTGGTAGCCGTTACGATGATCTGATTTTTCAGGAAATGAATCATTCTGCCGGCGAACATCAGGCCCGCCCGGAGATCAACGGTGACGTGGTTCTTGGCCGCAAGGATATCGGCGTCGCCTACCATCTGGCCGTGGTCATCGACGATGCCCGCCAGGGGATCACCGACATCGTCCGTGGCCACGATCTGTTCGACGCAACCCACACGCAGGTTCTGCTGCAGGCCCTGCTCGGCCTGCCAACGCCGCGCTACCACCATCACGCCTTGCTGTTGGATGACGAAGGCCGCCGCCTGGCCAAGCGCAAGGGATCGAAATCCCTGCGCGACTATCGCAATGACGGCCTGTCGGCCGACGATATCGTCGCGATGATCACCTCCGCCCCCAAACAATAAAAACGCAGGCCCGCTTGTCGCGAACCTGCGCTTTCATTCCAGAAAACAGGAAAAGGGCTTAGAGCAGCTTGATGTCGACCGCCGCGGTCTTGCCGCGTTCCGACTGCAGCTCATAGGAAACCTTCTGGCCGTCCGACAGGCCTTGCAGACCCGCACGCTGAACCGCAGAGATATGAACGAAGACGTCATTGCCGCCTTCAGCCGGCTGGATAAAGCCGTAGCCCTTGGTGGTATTGAACCATTTGACCGTACCTTCGGCCATGTGTGCTCTCCTTTGCGTCCGAGCTGTTATCGAGGCGTGGAAGCTTGCGGTCCTCCACAAACAATCGTGAGTCTCGGTAGCAGCAGGTCGGGAGCAAACACCCAGCAAAAGCCGGCGCCAATTCCCCTTAGCATGGGCAGCCAGAGTAACGGATTGTCAAACCATTAAGCCCCCACTTTTCCGTTTTGGTCAACAAAAACACGCCTCAAACGGATAAACCGCGCACAAATTTGTCCGGATTTTGGCGAAAATGTCCCACTTTTCCCGCCATTTGCGATTATTTTGCGCAAATTGCATGGCCGCGCACGCCATTTGAGTGTTACATCCGGTATTCGATCCGGCCGCTTTTCAGCCTCGTTCTCCGACCCCGATGCGCTCATCCTTTCTTCGTCTCTGGCTCCTTCGGCAGGCGCTGTCCCTCCCCCCGGCAGTGCTGCGTTTCTTCGCCGGCGGCGGTGTCGTGCATGTGGCCGGTCGCACCCTCGACGCCCAGGTGCAGTTCCTGTGGCGCGGCTGGTTCGCCGGCCAGGGCGAACATGTTTTCCTCGGCCTGACCGACGTCAGCCTGGAACAGGCGCGCAAGGAATGGCTGGACCTGGTCTCCCTGTTCGGCCTCCCTCCCCGGATCAAGGTGAAGGTCGAGGACATCGGCTTCGAACCGGTGGGCTCGCCTTACGGCAGCCTGCCCGCCAAGGGCGTGCTGATCCGTCCGGCGCAAATCGCCAATGACGCGCCCCTGCTGGTTTTCTTTCCGCAGGGCGGCGGCGTGCTCGGCGGACCGGAGTTGTCCAAGGCGTTCTGCGCCTTGTTCGCCCACGAAGCTCGTTGCCCTGTCTTTATTCCGGAACACCGCCTGGCCCCGGCCAATCGTTTTCCGGCGGCCTACGAAGACGCTCGCAACGCCTTTGAATGGGCGCAGAACAACGCTTTCCGGCTTGGAGCGAAGACGGGCGAAGTCGCCGTCGGCGGTACTCTTACCGGCGCGGCCCTGGCGGCGCGCCTCTGCCTCGACCTGAAGCGCGATTTCAAGCCACTGCCCAAAGCGCAACTGCTGCTTGCGCCTCTTCTCGATCTCAGCGACGTCAAAGCCAAGAGTGGCGGCCAATGGCCCCTGACAGGCGAAGATCTCGATGTCCTGATCGGCCACTATGCCGGCGCCGGCTCCGACCTGACTGATCCGAATATCTCCCCGGCCCTGGAAAAGCTGATCATTGGCCAACCGAGGACGATGGTCGTGTCCGCTGGGCTCGACCCATTGGCGGCGCAAGGCGAGACCTTCGTTCATCGCCTGATTGCCGCGCGGACCCGGGTGGTCTATCGCCGCTACGACACCCTGCCGCTTGGTTTCGACCTGTTCCCGGGCGTGGTCGATGACGCGCACGAGGCCGTCGGCGACATGGCCCGCAACTGGATCGAGCTGCTGCGCACCAGCCACGCGGAGGCCGAGGCCGACGCGCAGAACGTGGCCTGAATTTCGCCTAAATTCCTTCGAAATTTCCTATGAAAACATGATTATTTCTGCATGCGCCATTCATCGCGGGTTCATGCCGGAAGGGTTAATATGCGGGCGTTGGGGGCGATTGCGTAAAAAAGGAAATCGCCATGAAACGTTTTCTGATCACCACTGCCCTGTGTGCCCTGGCGGGTACGTTTGCTGTCGGCGGCTCGGCCTCGGCCCAGTCCTGGCACGACCACTATGATCGTCATTACGACCGCAGCTATAATTACGGCCACGATCGTTACGACCATTACGATCGCGGCTATCATAACGGCTGGCGCGACCGGTCCGACTGGCGTCGCGGCGGCTATGTCTCGCGGTCCGACTGGGATCGCGGCTATCGCGTAGACTATCGCCGCTACCACCTGCGCCAACCGCCCTATGGCTACGAATGGCGCCGGGTCGGCGACAACTATGTCCTGGCCGCCATCGCCAGCGGTTTGATCGCTTCGATCATTGTCGGCGGGTAGAACCAGACTTCAGAGTGAAACAAAGACGGCGCCCCTTTGGGGGCGTCGTTTTTTGCAATCAACGTGTCGCGGCAAACGCCGTCAGGCCAGCCTCTTCAAGACCGAAAGCACGTAGAGCCGTCAACGTGATCCCCGCCGCGTCCAATCCCGCTTCGGCATAAAGCGCCGGCATGGTATCCTGGTCCTGGAAGCGGTCCGGCAGTGTCAAGGTGCGGATTTTCAAACCACTGTCCAAAGCCCCTTTGCGCGCCAGATAGTGCAGAACAAACGCGCCGAAGCCGCCTTCCGCGCCTTCTTCTACCGTAATCAGGCATTCGTGGTGGCGCGCCAGTTGCCGCACCAATTCCGTATCCAGCGGCTTGGCGAACCGCGCATCGGCCACGGTCGTCGGCAGACCGCGCGCCGCCAACATATCGGCGGCCTTAAAGGCATCTTGCAGACGTGTCCCCTGACTTAATATCGGTACCTTTGAGCCTTCGCGAACGACACGCCCCTTGCCGATTGCCAGATGCTGAGCGTGTTCCGGATTATTGACGCCGACGCCTTC
>CAYULN010000193.1:0-8454 GCA_964445605.1 uncultured Caulobacteraceae bacterium
CCTTGATCCAATAAAAAAGGCCTCGCCCCCCAAGAGGGGCGGGCCTTCTTTTATTGGAATAGGTAAGTCTTGGGGTCACGGACCCCAAACCCCGTTACGGGTTCATGCGGGCTTCGCCCTGCACCGGGCTGTGGATGCCGCACTCGGTCTTGTCCGTCCCCGCCCAGCGGCCGGAACGGGCATCCTGGCCCTTCTCCACCGGCTTGGTGCAGGTGAAGCAGCCGATCGACGGAAAGCCCTGCTCGACCAGCGGATGCGGCGGCAGGTCATGGGCCGTGAAATAGGCCGCGATATCGTCGGCCGACCAGGTGGCCAGCGGATTGACCTTGAAATGCTTGCCATCCCACTCGACGATCGGCAAACCGGCGCGGGTGGCGCTCTGCTGACGCTTGCGGCCGGAAATCCAGGCGCCGTAGCCCTGCATGAAGCGGTCGAGCGGCCGCACCTTGCGCAGGTCGCAGCACTGATCGGGATTATCCCGCCACAGCACGCCCTTGGCGTCCTCATTGGCGGCTTCGGCTTCATCGGCCTTGAGGTTGATGATGTTGGTCAGGCCCAGGCGCTTCCCGAGCTCGTCGCGATATTGCAAGGTCTGGAAGAAATGCCGGTCGGTATCGAGAAACAGCACCGGAAAGGCCGGATCGATCTCGGCGATCATATGCAGCAGCACGGCGGAATCGGCGCCGAACGACGAGGACAGGGTGATGTCGCCGACGAACTGATGGCGGATGACGTCGCGCAGGATGTCCTGCGCGGCCATGCCTTCGTACTTCGCGCTGAGTTGCTCGGCGCGCAGAGTTTGCTCGGATTTGGCGTGGTCTTTCAAATTATTGATCAAGACCGTCATGGTTCTTTCCTTTGACGCCTCATGTTTATCCAAAAAGTGCGCGCGTTTCAGTCAGGCACTTTTTGGCATGAGGCTTGTCCTTAAGCCACGCCGTGACGCAAAGCCCAGGCGGGGCGCGCGGAATCAGCCGCGCTCTGATAGGCCATCGAGAAACGCTTGGAGGCCGCGACGATGGCGCCGGCGGGATCCTTGTCCTTGAGCAGGAATTCGTCGAAGCCGCAGCGCATCATGATGAACAGCTGATCGCGCAGCACGTCGCCCACCGCCCGGATGACGCCCGAATAGGCCAGGTCGTCCCTTAAGATGCGCGCCGTCGAATAGCCACGGCCGTCGCGGTAGCCCGGAAAGGCCACCTCTACCAATGTAATCTTGTCGAGGAACGGTTCAAGGAGGCGGACGTCCTGGCCGGGCAGAACGCGCACACCGTAATGGCCGTTCAGGCCGTCCAATTCCCGCAAAGCGCGTTCGAAACCGAGCACATAGGGACCGTCCACGCCGTGCGTTTCCTCATCGGCCAGCAGGCGCCAGCCATTGGGGACGGTTTCGCCCTGGCGCGTCACCACGACCGGTTCGGCCGCCGAATTGGGGGAAGGAATCTCAGGCAGGTTCATGCAGGGCCTCGGCGAAAGCGTCACGGCCCAGACGTTCGACCGCATCGATGAAGCGCTCGGTGTCGTCCTTGCGCAGTTTGAGATAGAGCTGCACGACGCGTTCGACGGCGCCGGGCACGGCTTCGGCGGGCAGACCCTTGCCGGTGATGACGCCCAGGGCGGCGGTCTCGTCGGCGCGGCCGCCGAGCAGTATCTGGTAGAATTCGATGCCCTGCTTGTCGACCCCAAGGATGCCGATATGGCCGACATGGTGGTGGCCGCAGGCATTGATGCAGCCGGAGATCTTGATCTGCAAATCGCCGATCTTGTCGGTCAGTTGCGCGTCCTCGAAGCGGCGGGAAATTTCCTGCGCCAGCGGGATCGATCGCGCATTGGCCAGCGAGCAGTAGTCAAGGCCCGGGCAGACGATCATGTCAGTGATCTTGCCGCCGTTGGCGGTCGACAGGTTGACCGTGTCGAGCTTGCGGTAGAGCTCGTACAGGTCGGCCTTGGCGACGTGCGGCAGGATGATGTTCTGCTCATGCGACACGCGCAGCTCGCCATAGCCATACTGGTCGGCGACGTCGGCCATCAGGTCCATCTGCACATCCGAGGCATCGCCCGGCGGCAGGCCGACCGGCTTCAGCGAGATGGTCACCGAGATATGGTCGTCGCGCTTGTGCGGATTGGTGTTGTTCTTGACCCAGCGGGCGAAGGCGGCGTCGGCGGTCTTGGCGCGTTCAAACGCCGCGGCGTCGAACGGTTTGGCCGTATAGGCCGGGTCGGGGAACTGGACACGGATACGGTCGACCTCGATCTGCGGCACGTCGATATTGGCCTTGTCGAGCGTTTCCCATTCTTCCTCGACCTGGCGCTTGTATTCCTGCGGGCCGAGGGCGGCGACCAGAATCTTGATGCGCGCCTTGTACGAATTGTCGCGGCGGCCATAGCGGTTATAGACGCGCAGGCAGGCCTCAAGATAACTGAGAAGTTGGCTGCCGGGCAGACCGGTGCGGATGCAATGGCCCAGCGACGGCGTGCGTCCCATGCCGCCGCCGACATAGACGTCGAAACCTTCCGGCTTCACGTGCAGGCCGATATCGTGCAGGCGGATGGCGGCGCGATCCTTGTCGGCGCCGGTGATGGCGATCTTGAACTTGCGCGGCAGGAAGGAGAATTCCGGGTGGTTCGACGACCACTGGCGGATGACCTCGGCCCACGGGCGCGGGTCTTCGTGTTCGTCCCTGGCGGCGCCGGCGAACTGATCGGTCGTGGTGTTGCGGATGCAGTTGCCCGAGGTCTGCAGGCAGTGCATCTCGACTTCGGCCAGGTGCTTGAGGATGTCCGGCACCTCGGCCAGCTTGATCCAGTTGAACTGCAGGTTCTGGCGGGTGGTGAAATGGCCGAAACCGCGATCATAGGTGCGGGCGATGTGGGCCAGCTTGCGCATCCGGGCCGACGACAGAACGCCGTACGGCACGGCGATGCGCAGCATATAGGCGTGCAGCTGGTGATAGACGCCGTTCATCAGGCGCAGCGGCTTGAACTGGTCTTCCGTCAGTTCCCCGGACAGGCGGCGGGCGACCTGATCGGAAAACTCGGCGATGCGGTCGCGCACGAAGGCGTGGTCGAATTCATCGTAGGCGTACATGGTCTTTAGTCCTCGAAAATATCGGCGCGCTTGAAGGCTTTCGACACGGCGTCGGCGGTTTGTCCGATCGTCGGCCCGTTGGCCCGGACGAATTCGCGCACATGCTCGCGTTGCACCGGATTGCCCTTGTCGGTCAGGGGAATGACATAGGGCGCGATCAGTACCGTTTCGCGCGCCGCCCATTCCTTCTGCAAGGCATCGGCCCGGTCGTCATCGAGCACCTGCGCGCGCGCGCCGTCCTCGACCCAGCCGTCGTCAGTATACCAGAGCGTCAGGCCGTCCTGAAGACGGTTGGCGGTCAGAAGTTTCATAAATTGATCCTTGTGGACGTCGCGATGACGCCCGCGATATCGGCTGCGGCGTCGGATTTGTAAAGGGCGGCGACCTCGCCGATGAGCAAAAGCGCCGGTCCCTTGGGCGGATGGGCGCTGATTGTGTCATGCAGGCCGCGCAAATCAGTCAGGGTGCGCGTTTCGTCCGGCCGCGTGCCGTTCTCGACGATCAGCACCGGCGTCTCCGGGGCGCGACCGTGGCGGGTCAGTTTCTCGGACAACTCGGCGGCCGTGGCGACGCCCATATATACGACCAGCGTATGATGGGCGGCGGCCAGGGCCTGCCAGTCGAGCGTCAGCGGATTGCCGTGGTCGCCGTCCTTGGAATGGCCGGTGACGAAGGTGACCGACTGGGCGTGGTCGCGATGGGTCAGAGGCACTGCGGTCGAAGCAGCGCAGCCAAGCGCGGCGGTGATGCCGGGCGTGACGTGGACTTCGATGCCGGCGGCGCGCAGGGCGTCGACTTCCTCGCCGCCGCGGCCGAAGACGAACGGATCGCCGCCTTTCAGACGCACCACGCGCTTGCCAGCGCGGGCCTGTTCGACCAGCAGGTCGTGAATCTGGTCCTGCGGAACCGAGTGGTTGGAGCGCTGCTTGCCGACATAGAACCGTTCGGCGTCGCGGCGGGCCAGATCCATGATGCCGTGGCCGACCAGGCGGTCATAGACGATGACATCGGCCTCGGAGAGCAGGCGCAGGGCCTTCAGCGTCAGCAATTCCGGGTCGCCGGGACCTGCGCCGACCAGGTGGACGGTGCCGGTGGTCCGGCGGGGTTGGCCGATGGCGGCGGTCGCCTGTGCGACGGCTTCGGCGACCTTGCCGGTGCGGGCCAGTTCGGCGGCGGGCGAGTAGAGAAGCTCTTCCCAGACGTGGCGGCGCTGATCGACATCCTTGATGCGGTCACGCAGGATGGGGCTCAAGGTGTGGGCGAAGTCGGCGATGTGGGCGTCGGACGGCGGCACGGCGGCTTCGATCTTGCGGCGGGTTTCACGGGCCAGGACCGGAGCGCTGCCGCCGGTCGCCACGCCGATGCTCAGGATGCCGCGGTCGATAATGGCCGGGACGTTGAAATCGGACAGGTCGGGATAATCAACGACATTGAGCGGTGCCTTGGCCACGCGGGCCAGGGCGGCGCCCTGTTCGGCAAGCTTGCGGTCCTCGAAGGCGACGATGATCAGGGCGGCGTCGGCTAGGTCAGCGGTTTCCGGCCAGCGCGGTTCGACCGTCGCCTGGGTATCGAAGGTTTCGCCGCCGAGCGGTGCGAAAACCGTCAGTTTCGCCGGTGTTCTAGCCAGCAGATTGAGCTTGCGCACCAGCCATGCGCCGGCGCCGATCAGCACGACGTGCCGGTCTTGCAAAGGCCAGGACAGGGGCAGGGCTAACATGGTCTGCAAAACACCGAAAAGGGCACGCCCAACGCGGTCCCTTGCGAGCTTATATGTAAGATTTTGCACTGCCGAAATAAAGCGATGGTTTATGCGGCGAGGCTTTAGGGCGGCTAAAGCCGTTTTTGCGCCAGACGCCGGTGGATGCCGTCCAGGCCCCAGCCCATGACCACCTCATGGTTCCAGGCGAAAACCGGCCGCAGCACGGGGGCGAACAGGCGCATCCACGGCTTGGACACAGCAACAATCCAGTCGTAACGGACATGGGTCCTATCGCCATCGGTGTGTAGCGTCCAGCGGCCGAGCCCATCCAATTCACCGCTGGCCTGGCCTTCGATCAGGGTCTTGGGCTCGATGCGGGTGGTGCGCATGTCGAAGCTCAAGGCATAGGGCAGGGCGGTGGCCCAGGTCATCCGGCGCAGCGACCCGATGCCGTTGTCGTCGCCCTTTTGCAGCAGCTCGACGCGTTTAACCGCCTTCCACCATTGCGGCCAGTCTTCCGGCGTGGTCAACACCTCCCAGACCGTGTCGATCGGAGCATCAAGAGTCCATTCAGTGATGAGGTGAAAGTCTTTCGCCGCCATGCTTTGTCCCCTGAGCCTGTGGCTTATACGGTGGCGTAGGCGGATCGGTTTTCAGGACAATCCGTCGCATTGCAATTTCCGAGTCTGGCACTAGGTTATTGCGTGAAGGAGACCCGCCATGAGTTCGGACCACGCCCAAGAAAGTGTTGTGCAAGCGCGCCGCAAAATCCGTGAGGACGCCGCCGCCATCGGCATCGACGAGGCGTTTATCTCGAAGCTGGTCGATGAGTTCTATGCGCGCGTCCGGGTGCACCCGCATCTCGGGCCGGTGTTCAATGGTGCCGTCGAGGACTGGCCGGATCATCTGGCCAAGCTGAAGCAATTCTGGGAATCGGTGGCGCTGAATGCCGGAGTTTATACCGGCCGTCCGATGCAGGCGCATCTCAAGGTCAAGAGCATCGAACCGGCGCATTTCGGTGAGTGGCTGTTCCTGTTCGAACAGACCCTGCGCGAGCTGTCACCGGACGAACGGGCGGTGGACTATTTCATGGTCCGCGCCAACCGGATCGGCGAGAGTCTGAAGCTGGGGTTGTTCTTTCGGCCGGAGAACGAAGCGCCGAAAAACTAATGGGGCGTGGGGTCCGCGACCCCACAAAACCTTTCTTAATCCAATAGATAAAGCCTCACCCCGAAGAGGGGTGGGCCTTATCTATTGGAACAAGGAAGACTTGGGGCCACGGGCCCCAAACCCCGTTTGTTATTTCACGCCCAGCTTCTTCTGCAGGTCACTCGACGACGTGGTGTACTGGAAGCGCAGTTTGCGGTCCGGGTGGACGTAATGGTGCGCCTTTTGCGCCATCAGCGCCGCCTCGTGGAAGCCCGACAGGATCAGCTTCAGCTTGCCCGGATAGTAGTTGATGTCGCCGATGGCGAAGATGCCCGGCGTCGAGGTCTCGAACTTTTCCGTATCCACCGGGATCAGGTTCTCATGCAGGTTCAGGCCGAATTCGGCCACCGGCCCCAGCTTCATGGTCAGGCCGTAGAACGGCAGGAAAGCATCGGCGGCAATGTGCGATTCCGTGCCGTCGGCGTCCTCGATGGCGACCGATTCCAGGAAATGGCCGGTCTCGCCCTTCAATGCTGTGGCCTGGGCAATGATCAGGTCCATCTCGCCCGCCGCCACCAATTCGCGCATCTTGGATACCGAATGCGGCGCCGCGCGGAAATCGTCGCGGCGGTGGATCAGGGTGACGCGCTTGGCGATTGGTTGCAGGTTGAGCGTCCAGTCGAGCGCCGAATCGCCGCCGCCGGAAATGACGATCTCCTTGTCGCGGAAGGCGTCCATCTTGCGCACGGCATAGTGCACGCCCTTGCCGGCGCCCAGGTTTTCAAAGCCGTCGATGCCCGGGATCGGCGGCTTCTTCGGCTGGAACGAACCGCCGCCGGCGGCGATGACGATGCACTTGGCGCGGATCACCGTCTTCTGGTCGGTGGTCACTTCCCACATACCTTCAAGGCCTTCCTCGTCGAGCTTGCGGACGGCGACGGCCATTTCGGCCAGGTGATACTTGGCGCCGAACGGATGAATCTGTTCCAACAGGCGTTCGGTCAGTTCCTGGCCCGAGATGATCGGCCAGGCCGGGATGTCATAGATCGGCTTTTCCGGATAAAGTTCGGCGCATTGACCGCCGACCTTGTCGAGGATGTCGACCAGGTGGCACTTGATATCGAGCAGGCCCAGCTCGAACACGCTGAACAGACCGACCGGGCCGGCGCCGATGACGATGACGTCCGTGGTCCAGGTCTGGCCCGCATCCAGGGCCTCGACGTGGTGCAAGGGGTTCACATCAGCCATTTTTATCTCCAGATAGTTTTATTAAACCGAAAAGCGCTATAAGAGCACGGACGGTTGAGTTGGATTAAGGTCAGGTTATGTCGCGCGATCGCTTGCCGCCGCTGTCGGCGCTTCGGGTATTCGAGGCGGCGGCGCGGCACGAAAGCTTCAAACAGGCGGCCGAGGAGCTGTTCGTCACCCCGGGGGCGGTGTCGCAGCAGATCCGTCTGCTGGAAGAACATGTCGGCGTAGAGCTGTTCGTGCGCGACGGCCGTCGCGTGGTCCTGAGCGACGCCGGCAAGGCGGCCGCCCTGATCCTCAAGGAAGCCTTCGAGAAGATGTTCGAGGCGACCCGCCTGATGAAGGCCGGCACGCAGAAGGGTCGGGTGACGGTATCTGCTGCGCCCAGCTTCGCTGCCAAGTGGCTGATGCCGCGGCTGTATGAGTTTAGCGAAGCTAACGAAGACATCGACGTTTGGGTGAGCGCCGACATGGCGCCCGTGGACTTCGCCGTGTCCGATATCGACCTGGCCGTGCGCTACGGCAACGGGCACTATACCGGCCTGCATGTCGAGCACCTGCTGGCCGAGGCGGTGGTGCCGGTGTGCTCGCCGCTGCTGTTCGAAGCTGCGCCGATCAAGAAGCCGTCCGACCTGGCGCACCACGTCCTGCTGCACGACGCCGGCGACGCCGACCCGTCGTGCCCGGACTGGCCGATGTGGCTGAAGGCGCATGCCGTCGAAGGCGTCGACGCGTCGCGCGGGCCGCGTTTCAACCAGTCGTCCATGGTCATCGAAGCGGCGGTCGCCGGGCGCGGCGTTGCCTTGGCCAAGCGCACCATCGCCGAGGCCGATTTGCAGGCCAAGCGGTTGCGCGTCTTGTTCGACGAGAAGGACGCGCCGTTGAATTACGGATATTATCTGGTCTGGCCGCAGAGCCGCGACCCCAGCCCGGCGCAGCTGCGCTTCATGGACTGGCTGCGAGCGGAAGCCGCCAAGGCGGAACCGGCCCCGCGCAAGGGCGGCGAGCGGCCGGTGTTCGCGGCGCAAGATATTTAGCGCGCTCAAGCGCCGCGCAGGCTCGCGCAAACGTGCGCGGCGGGCAGTCGCCCTTGCCAAACCGAAAGCGGTTTGGAAATCCGTTGTAAATGGCGACCTTTGAGACACCTTACGCAGCGGCCTCCGGTTGCGGATACCACGGCGGGGTGGGCAGGCCCTTTTCTTTCAGGAAGGCTGGGTTGAAGATCTTCGAGGCATAGCGGTTGCCGTAGTCGCACAGCACGGTGACAATC
>CAYULN010000194.1:0-5756 GCA_964445605.1 uncultured Caulobacteraceae bacterium
CGACCGCTTCGACGAACGGCGTCAGGAAGGAGATGCCGGGTTTGAGCGTGCGCACGTAGCGGCCAAAATTTTGTACCGTGAATTCATAACCTTGCGGAACAATCTTGATGATGCTCGACAACATCAGGAATGCCAGGGCGAAGATGCCCAGCAGGCCGATCAAAACAACCATAGACGCCATGAAAACCCCCAAATGACGACGGCGCGGATCGCACCTTTGTCTTCAGGCGGAGTATAACGAGATTCCGTCGCGTGCCCCAGGCAAAAAAGCGGGCATGGGTCAAATCCGCGTGACCCCATTTGTTAGGTTATATCGGTAGGCGACGGATTAAAAAGGAAAATCAGCCGGCGGCGGCCGAAACGGCCTCGCCATTGGGATTGTCCAGCCCCATCAGTCGCGCCACGGTCTCGATCAGCTTATCCATCAGGATCGGCTTGGAGATATGGGCGTCCATGCCGGCGGCGTGGCAGGCGTCGATCTGGTCCTGCATGGCGTCGGCGGTCAGGGCGACGATCGGCACGTGCTTGCCGGGCGCTTCGTTGGCGCGGAAAATCCGTGTCGCCTCAAGCCCGCCGAGGCGCGGCATGTTGAGGTCCATCAACACCAGGTCGTACGACGCCATGTCGGCATCCAGGGCTTCCTGACCATCGACGGCTTCGGTGATCTGGAAGCCGAACGGCTCCAGGAACAAACGGGCGACCTTGCGGTTGACCGGATGGTCGTCGACCAGCAGGATCTTGTACGGCCGGTCGACAGCGGCTTCGGCGGCCTCCAGCGGCGTCACTGCCGGCGCCGGCGCAGGCGCCGGAGCCGCCTGTTCCATAAGGGTTTCTTCAGCGGCAACCGCTTCCACTTCGGCCTGGTCAATAACCGCCTGTGGCGTTTTGGCGGCGACTTCGCTGGCGCGAAAGGTCATGATGAAGGAAGAACCGAGCCCCTCCTCGCTGGTGACGCTCAGATTGCCGCCCATTAGTTGGGTCAGGCGCCGGCTGATGTTAAGCCCCAGGCCTGTGCCGCCGTATTTGCGCGCCGTGCCGGCATCGGCCTGGGCGTAGGCTTCGAACAGGCGGTCCATGGTCGGCTTGCTCATGCCGATGCCGGTGTCGCGGACCTCGACGCTGACCATGTAGCCGCCGTCTTCCAGTTTTTCCGCCGACGCATTAATGCGGACGGAGCCCTTGTCGGTGAACTTGATTGCATTGGACAACAAGTTGGACAGGCACTGATAGACGCGCAGCACGTCGAACGACATGATCTGGCTGGCGCTGTCGTCGAGCCGGTAGCGGACGTTGAGGTCCTTGTCCTCGATCATCGGCTTGTAGGTATTGATGACGCGTTCCAGCATGTCCTTCATCGACGCCGGCGTCGGCGCCAGTTCGACCTTGCCGGCCTCGATGCGCGACATGTCCAGCACGTCGTTGAGCAGCACCATCAGGGTCTGGCCCGATTCCACCAGGATATCGACGTGGCCGGACTGGACTTCGGTCAGGGTTTCCTTCTTCAGGGCCTGGGCCATGCCGAGGATGCCATTGAGCGGTGTGCGCAGTTCGTGGCTCATCACCGCCAGGAAACGCGACTTGGCGGCGTTGGCGGCTTCGGCGTGTTCGTTGGCGTCCTTCAATTCCCACTGCATGCGCTTCATGCGCAGGACATAGAAGAAACTGCCGGCGGCCAGGGCAGCCAGCAGCACGGCGATCAGCGATGCCGCGCCGGCCAGCAAGCGGTCGGCCTTGGCCTTTTCAGCCAGGGCCTTGGCCTCGGCGTTCTTGCGATCGAGTTCCTTGCGCAGCGCCTTGTACATCGAACTGACCGCGCCGTTGCGCACTTCCTCGTCATGGATCGACATGGCTTGCGACCAGGCGCTCAGGCCGTCGAAAGCGTCGGCGGTCTGCCCCTGAGCGTGCAGAATCTGCGCTTCGATGCGCTTTTCAGCCAGGGTGTCACGCGGCATGATGTTGCCCGGCACGGCCTTAAGCTCGTCCAGGTACTGGCGCGCCCTGGCAACATCGCCGACCTCGGCATAGGCGCGCGCCAGGAACTTCAGTTCCATGGTTTCCCGCGTCGTCTGCGCCGGCCGATCAGCCACCGGGGCGTCGCGGAGGCAATCGACAACCTCGGGATATTTGCTGGCGAAGCTTTCAATCCGTGCACAAAGATATTCGCCGAACGGCTTGAAATCCTTGAGTCCATAAGTTTTTACATAGTTCGCATACAGTTTCTGGTACTGTTCGGCCAGTTCGATATCGTTCTGCCGTACCGCCCATAAGGCCAGATCATAAATCGTCTCCATGCGCTGCGGCATGAAGGCGTTTTGTTGCGACAGTTGGGCCACCACGCCCATATGATTGGTGTAGGCATCCTGGTCGCCGACACCGCCGACCGCTTTGGCCATGACTTGGTGCGCGGCGCTTAACTGCGCGCCGCCACGCGTTCCTTCGCGCTGCAAGTCGTCGATCAGGCTGTTGCCCAGGTCGATGGCGTCGGCATATTCCGAAAAATGCAGATATAGGCGAACCTTCTCGATCATGACCGCATGACGGACGGCCGAGCTGGAAGCACTCATATAGATCTGCCAGTCGCGATCGGTCAGAAGCTTGTAGCCATGCGACTCGTTATTAAAGGCCTGCGCCATGAAGCGGGCCAGCAAGTCGAGGTCGCTGTCGTTGTCCTGATGGGCGCGGCGGCTGATGCGGTCGCACCAGGCCTGGAGCTTGGTGGCGTTCTGCACATCCTTATAGGCATAAAGCACGCGCCACAGGGCATAAAGGCGGTCCTCACCGCGCAATTCGATGGCGGCGTTCCCGAAGCGATCGACTTCGTCGGCCTGATAAGCAGCGGGCGGAATCTTGAGCTGGGTGTAATCGGCTTCGAGCCGGGCATGGAACGGCAGGACACGATTTTCCGCCGCCGCGGGGGTCCCCACAGCGGTTCCGGTCATCAACAGCCCCGCTAAAACAGCACCAAAAGCTATGCGATCGCGTTTAATGGACGTACGGTCCATGACGTCTCCGGTCGTACCCCGACCGGGCATGATGACCATAAAGACCTTAGCATTCGCTTAAGCCTGGGCATGGGTTTACCGCTCCAGGCTAAAAAAAGACAAAAAAAGAGCCCCGCTGGCGCGAGGCTCTCGTAATTCTGTATCGTCTTATTGTCCGCCGCCGTCACCGCAGGTGCAGCCGTAGGTCGGGGAACAGGTGCAGGACGGATCGTCAAAGGCCATCGCCTTGCTGACACCGAACGCCATCGAAGCCGCCAGCGCGACAGCCGCGATGGCAGTAACGAACTTCTTCATACTCGTACTCCTATGAAAACTCACCAAAACCATTTTATTTTTCAGCATGTTGCTGATTTTTATTAATCCATCTCGTGAGATGGATAACGCCACCTGAGGACGCACGGAGGCTTCACCAATAAGCGTTAAGGTTTTATTAACCATAAATTTCGAATTCTCACAAGGCGAGAAATTTCAGGCCTCTGTCGCGTGAGGCTACAATTGCAACTATCCGCAGGCGGACGACTGACGCGGTTGACGCGATGGAAGATGCCCGCTCAGCGCGACCGCGTCAGAACGTCGCGGGTATCGGCTTGCCGGACACGGGAAAGCGCCTCCTCCAGGGAAACGAAACAGGCGTTATCGGCGTCGTCGCCAGGCCTGGGTTCGCCGGACAGCCAGCGGGCGGCGTAGTCGATCAAAATATAGTGAACGCCTGGCAGGCGAATCTCGTAGACTTCGATCAGGTGGCCGATCTCCGCCCTCACCCCGGTTTCTTCGTACAATTCGCGCAAGGCGGCGGCGTGCAGAGATTCGCCGGCTTCGATCTTGCCTCCGGGGATCGACCACTCGCCCTGGCGCGGCGGACGGCCGCGCCGGATGAGCAGCACCTCGTCGCCGCGCCAGCACACGATGCCCACGCAGGGTACCGGTTTCAGCATAGACTCTTGCATTGACGCCCCCTGTCGCTTAAGCGGACTGCGAAACTCCTGAGGATTAAATAAAGAGCCCGCCATGTCCACCGCCCCCGCCCTTACAGAAGCCCCCGCCGTCGCGCCCGAAGTGCTGGCGCAGATCAAGGCCGTGGTCGGCGAGGCCGGCTGGAGCGATGATCCCGCCAAGCTCGATCCGAAGCTGACCGAATGGCGCGGCAAGTGGAAGGGGCACACGCCGCTGCTGGTCATGCCGAAGAGCACCGAGGAAGTCGCGGCCGTGGTCAAGATCTGTTACGCCAACGGCGTCGCCATCACGCCGCAAGGCGGGAATACGGGCCTGGTCGGCGGGCAGATTCCATTTGGGGAAATCCTGCTGAGTTTAGGCCGGATGCGCGCCATCCGCGACGTGGCGCCGACCGACGACACCATGGTGCTCGAGACCGGACTGACGCTTCTAGAAGCGCAGGAAATCGCCGAAAAAGCCAACCGCTATTTCCCTTTGTCGCTGGCGGCCGAAGGCACGGCAACAGTCGGTGGCGTCATCAGCACCAATGCCGGCGGCACGGCCGTGCTGCGTTACGGCGTGGCGCGCGACCTGGTATCGGGCCTGGAAGTGGTGCTGCCAAACGGCGAGATTTTCCACGGCCTGAAAAGATTGCGAAAAGACAATACCGGCTATGACCTGAAGCACCTGTTCATCGGCGCCGAAGGCACGCTCGGCATCGTCACGGCGGCGTCGTTGAAGCTGTTCCCGATCATGAATTCGCGTTCGGTGGCGATCGTCGGTTTCGAAAGCGCACAGAAGGCCATTGAGTTGCTGGTCCGGGCCAAACAGGAAAGCGGCGGCATGGTCGAGGCGTTCGAGTTGATGGGCCGTTACGGCCTATCGCTGGTGCTCAAGCATATCCCGAACACGCGTGAGCCGCTGGCGGCGGAATATCCATGGTATGCGCTTATCGAGGTGGCGTCCGGCGATCCGGAAGGCGCGGCGGCTTCAATGGAGAGGCTGCTGGAAGCGGCGTTCGAGGAAGAACTGATCCTAGACGCGACTATCGCCCAGAACGAAACCCAGGCGGCGGAATTCTGGCGGCTGCGCGAGGATCACTCGGCGGCGGAAAAGGCCGAGGGGGCGGCCTGGAAACACGACATCTCGGTACCGTTGTCGCGGATGGCCGAATATATCGAAGAAGGCGACAAGGCGTTACAAGCCTTCCTGCCGGGGGCGCGGCTGGTGGCGTTCGGCCATGTCGGCGACGGCAATGTCCACTTCAACGTCATCATCCCCGAAGGCATGGATGCCGATAAATTCAACGCTTTACGCGACGCCGGCGCGAAAGTGGTTCATGACCTGGCGCATGCCTACGAAGGGTCGATTTCGGCGGAACACGGCCTCGGCCGGATGAAGACGCAGGAGGCCCTGCAGTACAAGGATCCGGTGGCGGTGGCGGCGATGCAGGCGGTGCGCGCGGCACTCGATCCGAAGCGGATCATGAATCCGCATGTGTTGTTCTGATTGGGTTTTGAATCCACAGACACCGATTTTGTGTGCTTCGGCCCACATGAGCGCTTTGTGCGGCTGCCTAAGATTTTTAACCACGAACCACACGAACGGACACGAACGTTGCCGAGCAGATGGCTCCGTTAAAGTTTGACCACGGATGACACGGATAGCCGCCTTCGGCGGCTTACACGGATAATATGGCCAAGGCTGCTAGCGGCGAAGGATTGACTGAAATGAAGCGCTTTGCGCTTCGAAAATGCCGATTTAATCGGTCAGATCTGTCCAGCACGCCATCCGTCTAAGCCGCCGAAGGCGGCTATCCGT
>CAYULN010000195.1:0-7505 GCA_964445605.1 uncultured Caulobacteraceae bacterium
ATCGGAGAAAAGTACAGGGCTATGGTGCTGCCGATAAGAGAAAAATATTATACATGGGCCGCATTAGGAACTGCACCCAAAGACAGAGTGTTCGGCGGCTTTTACGGCTGTAGCGACAAGTAACCCGACGCCTCCGCGAAAATAATTTTTAGCCGCCTGTCGTCATGCTTCCGCGCAAGAAGAAAAAAACAGAATCACAGGGCCTTGCCCTGTAGTGGCGAAGGGTGCTAGACCGCTCATGCTCCGCGATGCAGCACGGCGGCGTTATCGAATCATTAATCAGCAAAAGCGCAGGATAAAATTATCAAGAGCGCACTTACGCAATTAACCATCAGGTAACGAAGTTCGTTCCCTGCGACGGTTAATAGCCGCGAAGAAAAAAACAGGCCGTGGATTGCCCGCGCTGCGGAGATCCACGGAGAAAAAACGAGGCCGCGCCGTGCCGATGTTACGGACGCAGGCCCGCTACACCGGGGGGTGTTCATGGAAGAAGCCGACAGCGAAAGCGACGACGGCGACAAGGGCGACGACGAAGGCAGCGGCGGCAAAAGCAGCAGCGGGGCCTTCTGCCATATCAACCTCAAGAAAATATCACGCGGACAGGGCCGCAGCGCGACCGGGGCCGCGGCCTACCGCTCGGGGAGCCGGATCGAGGACACAAGGAACCGGCGCAGATGCCGGGAGAGGCCGCGCCGGGTGGCGACGGAAGCCGCCGCCTACCGATCCGGGGAGGCCGTGGCCGACGACGACAGCGGCGGCAGGGTTCACGACTACCGGCGCAAGCAAGGCGTTAAAAAATTAATTATCATGCTGCCGGGCGGCGCACCGTGGGAGTATATCGACCGCTCGACGCTGTGGAACGCGCAGGAGGACGCGGAGCCGCGCTGTAACAGCGTCGTTGCCCGCGAGTTCGACATGGCGCTGCCCTGTGACATTCCCGAAGATGAAAAATGGGCCATCTGCACCGACATGGGGCAATGGCTGATTGACAATTACCGGGTGGGCGTCGACATTGCGCTTCACGCGGCGGCGACCGGCGAAGGCCACGACAGCCGCAACGATCATTGCCATGTGATGTTCACCAGCCGGGAGTTGACGGCGGAGGGCTTCGGCAAGAAAACCCGGATATGGGACGACCTGAAAACCGGGCCGCTGCAAGTGATCGCGCTGCGGCAGGCATACGCCGACTTCGTGAACCTTCGGCTGGAAAAATACGGCTTGCCGTACCGGATCGACCCGAGGACGCTTGAGGCGCAGGGCATCGACCGGATTCCGCAGATACACGTCGGGCCGAACGGAACCGCGCAGAAGTTCGACGGCAACAAGAACCCGGCCAGCCAGACGAGGACGGACGCGCAGGGCCGCGTGATCGAGTGGGAGAAGATCGACGAAGGCAAGACGCGGGCCGAGTTCAACGCCGAGATTATCGAACTGAACAAGCGACGGGCGCAGCATGGCCCGCTGCCGCTGCATGTGCAGATCAAAAACATCGAGCAGTACATCGAAATCCTGATCGGCAAGGTTGCCGACGTGAAGGCGATGATCCCGGCCAGCCTGCTGCCGCTGTGGTTGCGAGCGAAATACGAGCAGGCCCGGTACAGGCTGCTGGCGATGGCGGAAGCGGTGTTCTTCGAGAAGGCGGAAGCCGAAGCGCGGCGGCTGCGCCGGGAGCAGGAGAACATGGGCCTGCACGCCCGCATGAAAAAAATGCGGGAGGAGATCGAGCGGCTTGAGCGAGACAAGGAGCGCAGGCAGGCGTTGCAGCGGCTTTACACGCGGATAGAAATGATCGTGGCGGCGCGGCCCCCCGCGCCGGTCGCCATCGAGCGCCCGCCGACCAGAATCCTGACCATCGAGCAGTACCGGGTTGAACTGGTGGCGAAGGCCGAGACAGCGCGGGCGCAAGTGCCGCCCGAATACCGGCCCCGGATCGTCGTCCAGGAGGCGCAGCCGGTCGCGCAGGCCGCGCCCGAGGAAGGGCTATCGCGCCTCTTTGGGACGACCGGCCCGCCGCCCACAGGCCCGCCCGCCGACAATGGCGGGCTGGCGGAGCCGCCGGAGCCGGTAACGCTGCCGTTCAACGTGGCGGCGGGGATCGAGCCGCAGCCGCAGCCGCAGCCGTACAAAACGAAAGTTGCTATCAGCTTCGGAGTGACATGAACAGGAAAAGGCGCAGCCGGAATCGGCTGCGCCTTTAGTTTACGGCTTGGGCCGCTGCCTGCGGGCCTGTTCCTTGACGTTCTCGGCGTCGTCCGGCACAGCGCCGCAGGGTTGCGTGGCCTGCTGCGGCTTCGCCAGTTCGTTAAATATCTGGTCGAGGATCGAGCGCAGTTCGGCGTGGGTGATCCGGTGCAGGACAGATTGAGTTATGCGGTACGTCATGTTGCTTCTCCTAGCTTGCTGGCCGCGAACCTTCACGGCCTTCATGACGCGGACCCGGACAGCGCTACAGACCAGCCGCACCCGGCGAAACACAGTGGAGAAGGCGCACGTCCGCAGGAACCGCCTTGCGGCGACCGGGGCGAAGCGCTGTCATTGTCGAGGAATAAAAAAGGGCGTGATGATCGAGGGCAGACGCAGGAGAAAATGGCGGAGCGCAGAATATCTATCTGACTGCCAAGTCCTCACCCGTCCCGCTGCCGATGGCGGCGGGCTAATAAAAAAACGGAGTTTTACCTGTCAGCCGTATTTAACCAACAGGCCGTCCAGAACTTCGGTCAAGATGCGTTGCCGGGACTTCGGCAGGCGGCTGATCTGGTCGATCTGCCGTAGAAACTTCGGCGCAGGCCCGCGCTTGGAGTGCTTGGAACCCATGCCGAGTAAAACTTCAACGTCCATCGAGAGGACTTCCGCGAGAGCGGGGAGCAGAGAAATAGGCATCCGGTGACGGCCAACCTCGTAATGCCCGTAAGCCTGCTGCTTGAGGCGCAGGGCGTCGGCCACCTGCTGCTGTGTCAGGTCCAGTTCCTTGCGGCGCTGCGCGATCCGTGCGCCGAGCGCCTTCAAATACGCCTTCTCATCCTGTGAAAGAAAGTGGCCCATCGCGTCAATCCATTGCTGGTTCTCGATTACGGCCATGATGCTAACCCCCAAATCTGAAAATGCGCCGGAATCGGCCCGGCTTCGTTGTTGACTTTACTAGGGTGTGTTGTAAAACTCAACCTAGTTATTTTTTTATGAGTCGTCACCCCCTGTTACTTGACAGGTTTTAGAAGGAGGCCCGGAAATGGCGAGAATCCCGGACGCGGAGATCGAGCGGATCAAAAACGAAACCTCCATAAAGCGGCTGATCGAGTCGGCGGGGATCAGGCTGATCCGCGCGGGCAAGGACTATACGGGCCTTTGCCCGTTCCACGACGAGGACACGCCTTCGCTGAAAGTAACCCCGGATAAAAACCTCTGGCATTGCTTCGGCTGCGGGGCGGGCGGCGACGTGATCGAGTGGGTTGTGAAGAAAAACGGCGTGTCCTTCAAACACGCCGTGGAACTGCTGAAAGAGGGAACGCCGGACGTGACGGACGCGCCGGTAAAAAATAGCCGGGTCCGCGTCCTGCAAGCGCCCGTGCAGATCGACGCCGACGATCAAAAGCTGATGAATCAGGTGATCGACTATTACCACCGCTGCCTGAAACAGACGCCGGAAGCCTTTGAATACCTGAACGCGCGGGGCATCAACAATCCCGAACTGATCGACGCCTTCAAACTCGGCTACAGCAACCGCACCCTTGGCCTTCGCCTGCCGGAAAAGACGCGCAAGGCCGGGGCCGAAATCCGGGCGCGGCTCGAAAAACTCGGCATCTACCGCACAAGCGGCCACGAACACCTGAACGGCTCTCTTGTCGTGCCGGTGCTGGACGAGCGCGGCGACGTGCAAGGCGCGTATGGCCGGAAACTTCTCGACAATCTGCGGCCCGGTACGCCGCTGCACCTGTATCTGCCGGGGCCGCACAAGGGCCTGTGGAACAGGCAGGCATTGAAGGCCAGCAAGGAGATTATCTTGTGCGAGGCGCTGATCGACGCCATGACGTTCTGGTGCGCGGGCTATCGCAACGTCACAGCGGCCTATGGTGTGAACGGCTTCACGCCGGACATGCTGGAAGCGTTCAGGCAAAACAAGATCGAGCGCGTCCTGATTGCCTATGACCGCGACGAGGCGGGCGACCGGGGAGCCGCCGAAGTTGCGGAACTGCTGAAAGGCAACGGCATGGAGTGCTGGCGGATCATGTTCCCGCACGGCATGGACGCGAACGCCTACGCGCTGAAAGTGGCACCGGCCAGCAAGAGCCTCGGCCTGCTGATCCGCAAAGCGGAGTTTATCGGCGCGGGCAAAGCGCCGCCGCGCGAGATACGGGAGCCGGAAATATCCGTGGCGGCCGTCCGGCCGGAAGCGGCCGCGCCGATCGAGGAAGAAAAACCATCTTCATTAGCTGCCGATCCCGCGCCGGCGATGCCGGCGCCGGTCCTGCCGGCGTCGCCGGTTCCGCCCGCGCCGCGCTGCGATCTCGACGCGACGGTGAACGAAACGGAGATTGTTCTGACCTTCGGCCCGCGCCGTTGGCGTGTGCGCGGCCTGCCGAAAAACCTTGCCGTGGGAGTCCTCAAGGTCAACGTGATGGTGAGCGGCGGCGATGCCTTCCATGTGGACACGTTCGATCTTTACAGCGCCCGCGCGCGCGGGCTGTTCACGCAGGGCGCTTCCTTGGAGCTGAAGGCCCCGGAGGATGAGCTGAAGGCGGAGCTGGGGCGGGTGCTGCTGAAACTTGAGCAAGTGCAGGACGAAACCATACAGCGAACGCTCGACGTAGAGGAAGCGCGGCCCGACATGACAGACGAGGAACGGGCGGCGGCACTGGCGCTGCTGCGGTCCCCCGGCTTGCTGGACCGAATCCTTGCCGACTTCGCCCGCTGCGGGCTGTCCGGCGAGGAAACCAACGTGTTGACGGCCTATCTTGCCGCCACATCGCGGAAGCTGGACTCGCCGCTTGGCGTCGTCGTGCAGTCGAGTAGCGCAGCGGGGAAAACGTCGCTGATGGACGCGGTTCTTGACTTCCTGCCCGACGAGGACCGCGTGAAATACTCCGCCATGACGGGGCAAAGCCTGTTTTACCTTGGCGAGAAAAGCCTGAAACACAAGGTTCTGGCGCTTGCCGAGGAAGAAGGGGCGCAGCGGGCCAGCTACGCGCTAAAGCTGCTGCAATCCGAAGGGGAGTTGACGATTGCCAGCACCGGCACCGACGCCAACGGGAATTTAATCACGCAGGAATACCGCGTCGAGGGGCCGACGGCGCTGATAACGACGACGACGGCGATCAACGTGGACGAGGAACTTATGAACCGCTGCCTTGTGCTGGCCGTGGACGAAGGCCGGGAGCAGACGCGGGCGATCCACGCGCGGCAGCGGGCGAAACGGACGCTAGAGGGCCTGCGGGCGAAACAGGAAAAAGAAAATATCCTCGCCCTGCACCGCAACGCGCAGCGGCTTTTACAGCCGTTGGCCGTGGTGAATCCGTTTGCCGACCGGCTGACCTTCCTTGACGACCGGACGCGGACGCGCCGCGACCACGAAAAATATTTAACGCTGATCGACACCATCGCGCTGCTGCACCAGCACCAGAGGCCGGTTAAAACGCTCCTGCAGGGCGAAAGGACGATTGCCTACGTGGAGGCGGCGGCAGAGGACATAGAACGCGCTACCAAGCTGGCGCACGAGGTTCTAGGCCGGTCGCTCGATGAGTTGCCGCCGCAAACGAGAAGGCTGCTATCCGACCTGATCCGTCTGGTGGACGGTCAGGCCAAGGAAAGAAATATCCCGCGCCACGCCGTGCGCTTCACGCGCCGGACGCTGCGGGAGCGCCTTGGGTGGGGCGACACGCAGCTAAAAATACATCTGGCGCGGCTGGCCGACATGGAACTGCTGATAGCGCACCGGGGCGCGGGCGGCGCGTTCGATTATGAACTGGTTTACGACGGCGACGACAGCGCCGCGCCGCACCTGTCCGGGCTGATCGACGCGAAAACCTTGACGTGCGACGAAAGCCGGTCGGGGGAAAACGAAGGCCGGTCGGTCCCCGGTCGGGAGGCGGTCGGGGCGGTGTCGGCGGGCGGTCGGGCCGATCCTGCGCCCGCAAACCCGCAGCCGTCAACGGCTGCGCCGGAATCCGCCATGAAGGGCGAGAAACCGCGCGTCATGAACGGCAACGGCAAAACGGCGTCATACACCCATGCCGCGTAAAAAGCGCCCCTACGCCAAAAACCGGAAGCGGTGGAAGTACAAGCCGCAGGGCCAGAAGAAAGGGCCTGATCCCCTCGCGCATAACGGGCTGCTGCTGTGGATGGAAGTTCACTTCGAGGCGTTGCTGGTGAAGGGCTACAGCGCCGACACCGTGCGGGCGGCGCGGACGGCGATCCGGCGCTTCATCGGCTGGTGCGACGAGCGCGGACTCAGCCAGCCCACGGACATTACGAAACAGGTTCTTGAGCGTTATCAGCGCCACCTGTTTTATTACCGCAAGCCGGACGGCAGGCCGCTCACCATCGGCACACAGGCGTCGTGCCTCGCGCCGCTGAAACTCTGGTTCAAGTGGCTGGCCCGCGAAAACCACATCCTTTACAACCCCGCTTCCGAAATAGACCTTCCCCGCGTCGGAAAAAGGTTGCCGCGCGTGATCTTGGCAGTCTCGGAAGTGGAATCGATCATCGCGGAGGCGGTGCCGGATAATCCGATGGGCCTGCGCGACCGCGCCATGCTGGAACTGCTTTACAGCGCGGCCCTGCGGCGGACGGAAACGGCGAACCTGGCTGTGTATGACATCGACCTGAAACGGCGTCTGGTGATCGTGCGCGAAGGCAAGGGCCGCAAGGACCGCATGGTTCCGTGCGGGGAACGGGCGCTCGGCTGGCTGGAAAAATACATGATGGAGGCAAGGCCGCTGCTGATGACGGCGGACCATACGGCGCTGTTCGTGACGGATTACGGCGAACCCGCAGACCCGGAGTTCATCGCGCACCGCGTCAGAAAATACAAGGAACATGCCGGGATCGACCGGCCCGGCGCAACCCACTTGCTGCGCCATGCCTGCGCCACGCACATGCTGGAAGGCGGCGCGGACGTTCGTTACCTTCAGGCCATGCTCGGCCACTCCAATCTGGAAACGACGGAAATTTACACGCACGTCGCCATCGACAAGCTGCAAGCCGTCCACGCGGCCACGCACCCGGCGAAGGCAGTCAGAAGCCCGGAAGCCGGTCGAGGCCCTTCCACGGTCGATTCCGGGGCGCTGCGGGCCATTCTGGACGCCGACGGCGACGACTGAAAACCTTCCTTTTTAGCCGCAAAAACGCCTCTTGCGCGGTTGCCCCTGATGGGGGAAAATCGCGTCTAGGAAAAATTTTTTAAAAAACGGCATTAGCGTCGTGAATTTAGCTCAACAAGCCATTACCGCGTCTAGGATTTTACCGTTCCTGTTCGACGATCTTGAGTCGGAGGAAAATATCTATGCCTATGC
>CAYULN010000196.1:0-3187 GCA_964445605.1 uncultured Caulobacteraceae bacterium
AGGAATTTCGCTTCATGAATGGCGATGGCTCGCTGGCGCAGGACCTTGATGGCCCGATCATAGCTGCCGAAATTCGGCCCCCGGCGCGCCTGCTGCAACAGGTAGATCGAGGCGTTCAATTCCGCCATGCGGGCGGCGCGGGCGATGTCGTGATTGGGATCGAGGCGGCCTAAGGACAAGCGCGAGCCGATTTCCTCAAGGCCCCGGTCGATGGCTTTTTCACAAGCGATCGTGATCAGGGCGTGACTCGTTATTTCGGGAAGAGTTGCAATAAAAGCCCCCAAAGTCACCGGTTCCGGCATCGACCACCCCTCTATGGTTATCGGCCGACGTTACAGGGAACCTGGAAAGACTTCAACCTAGACGCGTCTGGCAAACGGATGGGCCCGGCCCACCCGTTTGTCCGGAGGCATTATTTCTTTGCCGCCACCACGGTAATCCGGCCGACCATCTGCGGGTGCAGCGAGCAGAAATAGTCGTACTGGCCCGGCGTGTCGAAGCGGTGGCTGTAGCTGTCGCCTGTGTCCAGAGCGGCCGAGCGCCAGGACTTGTCCTTGGCCACCACCGTGTGCGGGATCTGGTCGCGGTTGGTCCAGGTGACGGTGGTGCCCGTCGGGACGGTGACGCTCATGAACATGAAGCTCTTGATATCGATCGTTTGCTCTTGGGCATGGACGGGCGAGGCCACCGCGACCATCGCGGCGGCAAGCAGGAAGGCTTTCATAGGGGAGGTTCCTTAGGCTGAGAGGGTGGCGTCGTGGATGGCCAGGGCCGACTGGCCCTTGACCACCTTGATGTCCGAGACGCCGAGATAGCTGCGCAACTGGTCCGGCGGCACGGTCAGCGGGCCGGGCGCGGGGGCCGACCCCGGCGCCGGTTGCGGATAGGCGGTGCCGCGCGCCGTATGGAAGGTGATATTGCCTTCGACCTTCTGGGCGATCTGGTGGATATGGCCGTTGAGGACGGTCACCGAACCGTAGGGCCGCAGCATCTTGATGGCGACTTCGGCGTCCGACGTCCCCCAGCCCCACGGCGCGTAGACGTCCCACAGCGGGATGTGGGTATAGACCACCACCGGCGTCGAATGCTTGACGGCGCGCAGGTCGTCCTTCAGCCAGGCGAGCTGTTCGGCGCCCAGGCTGGCCTCCTTGCCGGCGTCGAAACCGATGACGTTGATCATGGCGATGAAATGCACGCCCTGCAGGTCGAAGCTGTACCAGCCGGCGCCCTTGGTGCCCTTGCCGTAGCGGTCGAGATAGGCCTTGCCGGCGCCTTCGTCCAAGGCGTCGTGCTCGCCCGGCACGTAGCGCACCGGCAGGTCGCCGAGGATCTGCGCCGCCGTGTCGAACTCCTCTGGCCGCGACAGGTGGGTGATGTCGCCGGTGTGCAGCACCAGCGGCACGCTCAGCGCCTGCACCTTTGCCTTGGCCTCGAGCAGCGTCTTGACCGGCTCCGGGTTGGCCGCCTTGTTGAAGCCGATATGGCTGTCGCTCAGTTGCGCGAACAGCAAGGGGCCGGTTGCCTTGGATTTGCCGTCGCCGTCCATGGCGAAGGCGCGCGGCACACCGCCGGCCATGGCCCAGACCACGCCGGTCCCGGCCCAGGCCGAACATTTGAGCAGATGGCGCCGCGAAACGGCATCTTGATCGTCGGTCATAAGAAATCTCCTGTGTGACGTCGAACGCAGGAGAAACGCCGGACAAAGGCGGTTTATTCCCCGAAATCGCTCAGGAAAAAATATTTCTTTGTGCCGGGAATAAACCGGCCCATACAGCCGTTATTACCGGATAAGCCGCATGATATCGTCCATTGCGCCCACCGACTTCGAGGCCCAGATGCTGCCGCATCTCGAGGCGGCCTTCCGGCTCGCCCATGCGCTGACGCGTGACCGGGCGGCGGCCCAGGACGTGGTGCAGGACAGCTATCTGAAGGCGTTGCAGGCGTGGAGCCGCTTTCAGCCGGGCAATGCCCGGGCCTGGCTGCTGACCATCGTGCGGCGGCAGGGCTATGACTGGCTGCGGCGTGAGCGGGGCTACACTATGGTCGACATCGAGGATGCCGAGGAAGGCCAGCTCGGCCAGGCGGAAACGCAGGAGCGTCGTCTGATCGACAGCCAGACCCAGGGGCAGTTGCGCGCCGCCGTCATGGCCCTGCCGCTGGCGTTCCGGGAAGTGGTGATTTTGAAGGATATCGAGGACATGCCGTACAAGACCATAGCCGACATCCTGGGCGTGCCGATGGGCACGGTGATGTCGCGGCTGGCGCGTGGCCGGGAACTGTTGCGCCAGGGCCTGAAGGAGTTGCGGCCATGAAGCACGATGAGTTTCGTTTGAAACTGCACGCCTATGCCGACAATGAACTCGACGCCGGCGAAGCCCTGGCGGTCGAGTCGCATCTGGCGGGTTGCGCTGACTGCCGGGCGGAGTTTGAGGCTCTGCGTGATTTGAAACGGTCGCTGGCCGAAGCCGACTGGGGCGAGGATCTGCCGGCGGACTTGACGGTCAATGTCCGCAAGGCGTTGCGTCAGATGCCGGCTCAGAGCCCGCTGGTGAAATGGCGGCTTCCGGCCGGTGGCCTGATCGCGGCCGGCTTTGCGGCGGTGCTGTTCCTGGCACCCCGCACGTCGACCGCGCCGGTCACCGATGAACTGGTGTCCAGCCATATCCGCTCGCTGATGGGTTCGCACCTGGTCGATGTCGTGTCGTCCGACCATCACACCGTCAAGCCGTGGTTCGACGGCAAGATCGACTTCGCCCCGCCGGTTCTGGCCAAGGTGGACGACTGCGCCCTGGTCGGCGGGCGGCTGGACTATGTCAGCCACCAACCGGCTGCCGCCATGGCCTATCGCTGTGGCGCCCACGTGGTCAATTTCTACGCCGTGCCGAACGAAACGCGCCCTGAGACGGCGGCGACCGATCCGCAACTGGCAAGCTTACGCGGTTATCATGTGGTCAGCTGGCAACGTGGCAAGCTCGACTGCTACGCCGTATCCGACATGGCCGACGACAAGCTGCTGGCCTTCGCCCGCTTTATCGAGGCCCACGCCCAGGAGGGGTGACGCCTAATCCGGCTCGACCACCTCGATCTCCGGCACGCCTTTGACCTCCAGCCTGATCTGGCCGCGTTCGGGGCGGGTCAGGCTCAGCGGCCCGGCCTTGTCCTCCAGGCGGCGGCGCAGCAGGATCAG
>CAYULN010000197.1:0-15881 GCA_964445605.1 uncultured Caulobacteraceae bacterium
CCGAGCAGGCGGCCGGGCGCTGCGAACAGTCGCGCATGCTGATAGGTTTCGATCTTGGGCAGACCACGGATATTGGGTTGGAACGATGCCCCGGCATCGACCGAGATCAGGATGTTCTGGCCGGCGCGGTCCAGCACATAGAAAATGCCGTCGACAGCCCGGTCGGCCACGGCCTCAAGCCCGACGTCACGTGTCACCGGCCAGCCAGCGGATTCCTTCCAGGTCTTGCCCTTGTCCAGACTGAAAAAGGCCGCTTCCTTTTCCGGCACCCAAACCAGGGACGTACCCTTGGCGGAGATGGCGATGACGCCGGAACCATGCCAATTGCCCTTGGCGTCGCGTTCGACACGCGGGCTTGAAGCGAAAGGCGTCCATGACGCACCGCCGTCGCCGGACCAATAACCGCTGGTCTTGGCTTGGTCGGCGGTGCGCACGATATATTGCGGCGCCAGTTCGGCAAAAGCGACGGAGCGATTGGTTTCCCAACAAGGGGCAAACAGGCCGGTCTGCGGCCCCTTGCTCAAGTCATCATAAGCCGCGCCCGATACGTCACCCATGGCCGCCAGCAGAATGGCGCCGCCGGACGGGCTAAGCAAACCAAGGGTGACAGTCTCCTCGAAGTTGGCGTCGTCGAAGGTAAAAGTCACTTCGTCCGTACCGTCGATCTGGCCAAGATTGCGCGTCTGCCACAGGCCAAAACCCGTCCCGTAAATCAGCCGGTCGGAATTGTGCGGATCGATCTTCACGTCAGCGATCCAATGCCCCATCTTTTCCTGGCTCTTGAGGTAGTTGAACAGCCAGTGATAGTCGCCGACGTCGTGGTGAGCCTGCGGGCCGACAGGCTTCCAGTGGCGGCCGCCGTCGCGCGACAGGTAGATGTCGTCGCCCTGCGCCCAACGGTTCATGGTCGACACAACTATCGTACCGGGGCGGTTCGGGTCGATATCGAGCCCGCAATAGGCAAAGTTGTTGCCGCCGCCTGTCGCGGCCGGGCTGATGTCGCGCGCCTTGCCCGCTGCGTCGATGCACCAGACCGAGCCGCTGTCGGCGCCGCCCGGCGTCAGACCGCTGGAAAAGGAAACATAGAGGTTGCCATCGGCATCGATGGCGGCGCGTTGCGGGAACTGATCGGGCAGGCCGGGCAGCAACGCGAAATTGCCGCCGCCGTCGCTGCTCTTGTACAGCCCGCCCTTGCCTTCGCCCGAGCCGGCATAGACAACCGGCGTGGCGGAACCGGGCTTGCCGCTCTTGGCGTCGAACAGGACCAGGGTGATCGTCTTCGACGGAAAGCCGAGGGCGGAAAACGACTTGCCGCTATTGCTGCTTTTCATCAGACCGTTCTGATTGGTGCCGAGAAACAGGATATCACCCTGGTTGGGATCGACCTGGAGCCGTTCGCCGGTGCCACGCCCCGGAGCATTGCCGCCCAGCTTGACCCCGTTGCCCAGGGCGGTCATCGACCAGGTGGCGCCCCGGTCGGACGAGCACAGCACCGCGCCGTCGCGGCCATAGGCATCGAGGCGCAGACCGCAGGCCAGATAGACCTTGTCGGGATTGCCGGCGTCGAGCGCCACGCTCAACACGCCCATCAATTCGGCGTCGTCATGGCCGAGGAAATCCAGCAAGGGCAACCAGCGACCGACCGCCGAATCGAAGCGATAGGCGCCGCCGACATCGGTGCGGGCGTAAAGCAGGTCTTTTTCCTTGGGATGGAAAACGAAACCCGGAACGAAACCACCACCGCCGAATGGAATGGTCTGCCAGTCATAGGCAACAGATTTGGCCACCTGCGCCCTGGCCTGCGTGCCCGCCAGGCCGGTGGCCAGGCTGGCGGCCAGCAGCGAGCGGCGATTAACCGCCGTTTTGGCGGACCCCTTGGACATGCGTTCTCTCCCAAACTTTTTGTATGGGCGTTTTCGCCCTTAAGTCTGAGGATAGCCTGAATGTCAGCGCTGTCAATTGCGCGCTGCGATAAGGGCCTGGAGGCCTTTGTCGAGGGTTTCAAGGGATTTGGCAAAACAGAGGCGCAATACAGGGAGATCGCGATCCGTGTCGCAGAAGGCGGCCAGCGGGATGGTGGCCAGGCCATGGTGCTTGGCCAGCTCAAAGGCGTAGTCGAGGCCAGGCTTATGAATACCCGAGGCCGGCAGATCGATATTGACGAAATAGGTCCCGTCGGCGGGTTGTACGGCGAATCCAGCGGCGCTCAGGCCCTCGATGAGGTGGGCGCGCTGTCTGGTCAGCTCGCTGAGCGCCGCACCGAACCGAGCAACCGGCAGGCCGAGCCCGTAGGCGACGGCGTGCTGCAACGCCGGCGGGGTCGAGAAGGTGATGAACTGATGGGCGCGGCCGATCTGTTCGACCAGGGCTTCCGGCCCGCAGACAAAACCGACCTTCCAGCCGGTCAGGGAAAAGATCTTGCCCGCCGAGCCGATCTTGACGCTGCGCCGGGCCAGGGCGGGGAGGTGGAGAACACTCAGGTGATCGCGGCCGAAGACGATCTGTTCCCACACCTCGTCGCTGACCAGATAGGCGTCGAAGCGTTCGCAGTAGCTCTCGAGCAACTCCAGCTCGGCGCGGGTCAGGGCGTGGGTGGTCGGATTGTTGGGCGTGGTGATCAGGACCAGGCGGGTCCGGTCGCTGAATACGGCAGCCAGGTCTTCCTCGTTGAAAGTCCAATGTGGCGGCTGCAACTGGACAATGCGCGGCACGCCGCCGGATGCGCGGATCAGCGGCAGATAGGCATCGTACAGCGGTTCGAACACCACCACTTCATCGCCAGGCGAGACCAGAGAGACAATGGCCGCGCACAGGGCTTCGGTCGCTCCCGAAGTGACGATAACCTCATGGTTCGGATCGAGCACAATACCCTGCCGGGCCTGGTAGAAATCGGCCACCGCCTGACGCAAGACCGGCAGGCCGCGCATCGGCGCGTACTGGTTGGACTCATCCATCAGCGCATGGGCTGCCGCCTCGCGCACGTCGGCGAAACCATCCGCTTCCGGGAATCCCTGGCCGAGATTGACTGCGCCGCGCGTCCGCGCTTCATGCGACATGATTTCGAAGATGCTGGTTTTCAGACCGGAAAAGACAGGGTTCATGGCAGCCCTGCTTAGCCGTTCCGCGCTCTCGCCTCAAGCCACCGCGCGCAGGCGGACTTCGGCGTCCCGCAGCACCTCAGGGCGCAACCACGGGCCGATGTGGTGCGCTTCCGGTACCAGGTGGCGGGCTTTCAACCAAGCCTGCACTTCGGCCAAGGCGGCCAACCGGTCGTCGCCAAGCCGAAGCACTGCGCCATCCGCGATCAGGCCGCCATAGGCTTCGGCGGCGTCTCCCTCCTCGACCTGGCCTTCAAGCGCCACCTGATGCAACGCTTCTCTCGGAAAGGCGGCGGCCCAATGGCCGGCTTCGAGCAGTATGGCGACGATGCGCGTCACCACCTCCTCATGGGCATCCAGCAAGGCATGATCGACTGTCAGGGTGCGCAGTTCGATCAACCCCGACAAAGCCGGATCGCGGCGGAGGTCCTCGGCCGTGAAGCGATGCGCCTCGGTGAGATGGGCGGCGCGCGCCAGTTCCAGGCCTTTGGCGCCAAACAGCAGGGCCGCATCTGTGTGACCGCCAAGCAAAGCCTCGATCTCCCGGCGGGCAATGTCGCCGAACGGCACAGAAGGATGATCCGCCGCCACCGGCACGAATTCTATATCGGCCTGAGCGACGCCACCGACCTTCAAGACGGTTTCCCACACGCGCAGAGCCCGGACCTGTGCGGGAGAAAAGCTGCCGGCCTCGCGCGGCAACGATAAGCGACGGCCAGCCAGATCGGACAACCGGCGAACACCTTGCCGTCCGCGAGTCACTAAGCTGACCGAATGCCAGGCGCGCCCGACCGCCAGCAGGCGGGATTGCGCATTCAGGCCATGCGCCCACATGGCGGTGGCGGCGTCGGCTTCGCGGACTAGGCTGGGCAGGCTGTGGTCAAGATAACCCTGCCGGATCGCGGCGGCGGCGCTTTCGCGCACCGAGATCAGACGGATGTTTTCGCGGCGGAACTCGCGCTGGAAAACGCCGCGATTGGCGACCAGGCCGATGGCCGTTAGGGTTGGGCAGCGGGCATACCAGATTAGCGGCACGGGGCCGTTAGATAGAGCGGAATCAAGGGATTGGGGCCGGAAGATCGCCATGGGCACGTCTCCTGAAACGGGGAAAGGACGTAGCCGTGGTGGCGTTAGGTCGTGTTTGCCCGCAAATCTATATCGAATTAATGTAGATTTGTCGCACCAGAAATGCTCAGGCTAGAAATCAGAAAAATTCACCTGATACTTATTGGGCGCGCATCTTATCCAAAAACCGGAACGCCGGAGCGGTGCATCGACGTTTGGCTTCGCCGAAACTCCGTTTTGGCATGCGCGTGAGGCGATCAGTTCTTCCAGACGTAGGGCTTCTGTTCCGGCTTGATCTTCGACGCGCCGCTGGCGCCAAGCATGCGAGCGATGCGCAGCAGCAGTTTCTGGTCGTCGAACGGTTTGGCGACATAATCCTTGGCGCCGAGCGACATGGCCAACTTGATGTCATTCATGGCCTGTCGGGCGGTGAGCATCAGCACCGGAATATCGCGCCACTTGATATTGTCCTGCATGGCCTGCAGCACAGCAAAACCGTCGCGGCCAGGCAGGCCGATATCAAGCAGCACGCCATGCGGCTTGAAACTGGCCATCATGTTGAAGGCCTGCTCGGAATCCTTTGCCTTGCACGTGGCATAGCCGGCGAGCCCGAGGCGAATGACCAGCAGCTCGGAGATATCGGGATTGTCCTCGACAATAAGGATGCGGGTGCGGTTGTTGGTGCTCATAAGGCGGAATCCTGAGGCTGGGACAAGGTTTTCGGATCGAGCCATGTGGCGACACAGGCCGCCAGAGTGGTCGGATTGACCGGCTTGGTCAGGAAGTCGTTCATGCCGGCGGCCAGGCAGGCTTGCTTGCGGCTGGTCCCCCCGGCCGTCAAGGCGACGATCGGGGTCTTGCTGTTGGGCGCACAGGTGGCGCGAATGCCCTTGGCGGCCAGAAATCCGTCCATGACCGGCATGTTGAGGTCCATGAAGATCAGGTCGTAAGGCGTTTCCAGGCAGGCGCGGATGGCTTCGGCCCCGTCGCAGGCGACATCGACGCTATGGCCGTCCGGCGCCAGCAGACCGGTCATCAGGTCGCGGATGGCCTCCTGGTCGTCGGCCACCAAGATATGACCCGTCAGGTGCTGAACCTCGGGGGTGGCATCGTCATCAGTGGCGCTGCGAACCGGGATGTCGAAGCTGAATTCCGAGCCTTCACCCATCACGCTCTTGACGCCGATATGACCGCCCATCAATTCGACCAGCTGCTTGCAGATCAACAGGCCCAGCCCGGTGCCGCCGGCATTGCTTTCGATGGTGCGGTCGACCTGCGAAAAACGCTTGAACAACAGCCGCTGGCCCTCTTCCGAGATACCGACGCCGGTATCGCACACAGATACATGCAGGCTATCGCCATGTTCGTGAGCCTGCATGGCCAGCCTGAGGGTCACCGAACCTTCCGAAGTGAACTTGATGGCGTTGCCGGCGAGATTGAGCAGGATCTGGCGCAGGCGGACCTCGTCGACCATCAGGGCCGCTGGCAGATCTTCGGCGCAGTCGACAACAAGATCCAGACCCTTGGCCTCGGCCTGGAAACACAACAGTTCGGCGACGTCCTCGACCAGTTCGGCGACATTGGCCGGCGCGAGGTCGAGTTCCAACTGATCGGCCTCGAGCTTGGAATGGTCGAGGATGTCGTTGATCAGGCTAAGCAGGCCTTGGCCAGCCGTATGGATGCGATGGCTGTGGCTGCGCAGGGCTTCGTCGCCGTCGAGCAAATCGCGCAACAATCCGGGGAAGCCGATGATGCTGGTCAGCGGCGTGCGCAGTTCGTGGCTCATGGTGGCGAGGAACTGCGCCTTGGCCTCGGCGGCGGCATTGGCTTCCAGGCTGGCTTGGGCCAAGGCCTCTTCCAGGGCTTTCTGGTCGGAAATGTCGCGCACCACATCCTGGAAAGCGATGACGCGGCTTCCGGTAGCGTCGAAAATCGGAGTCGGGTGGGCCTCAGCCCAGATATAGTCGCCATTCTTCTGGCGGGCGCGGTATTGGATGCGCGGCGACTCATCCCAATCCTTGCTGGTGACAAAGGCCTGATAGGCTGCCTGGGTAGCCACATAATCGTCGCGGTGGATGATGTCGCGGACATTGCGACCAAGCAACTCGCCAGGATCGTAGCCCAGAAGCTTGGTTACCGCCGGAGAAATGTATTCAATCTTTCCGAAAAGATTGAATACAGTGATGATGTCGTTGGACTGATCGGCCAGAAGGCGGTACCGCGTTTCGGTTGCTTCGCGGGTTTGATTGGCCTCCACGAGGTCGGTTATATCGTGGAAGACACCGAACAGGCCGGTTACGATACCGCGCGGATCGCGTTCGCAAATTCCGGAAACCTGGACATGGCGGATTTCGCCCGTATCCTGGCGACGCATCCGCTTAGCGTAAGTGAACGGTTCGCCCGCGGTGATGGCCTGGTTGATGATGGCGTTAACGCTGTCGCGGTCGTCTTCGTGATACAGCGCCGCCGACTGGCCGAAGCGCGGCACATAAAGCGACGGATCGCAGCCGATGATGTTGTAGATTTCGGGCGACCAGTAGGCCTCGCCACTGCCCAGATCGACGTGCCAGTGGCCGAGATGGGCCAGCCGTTCCGCCAGTTCCAGGAACTCGTTGCTCTTGGTCAGTTCCTTCTGCGTCTTGAGGAGCTGGCGTTCATGCTCGCGACGGTCCTGGGCGGGAAACAAGGCAAAATGGAACTGGTCGCTTGCCTTGTCATGGTTGCCGTTCAACAAGATGGCGGCGGTCGTGAAACCGCCCTGACCGTCCGACATCTGCAGGTCGAAGGCGACTTCGCGCGCCTGTCCGCCCAGATCCAGGCGCGGCAGGACCTGGGCGTTGAAGATGAAGCGCGAGGCGCGTGTCAGGAATTGCTGAAACGGGCGTGTATCCACCGGAACATCCGCCGGGTGGCCGATCATGTCGAGAAAAAACCGGTTGGCGTGCAAAACCATGCACTGGGCGTCGCAGATGACCAGGCCGCATGGCACCAGGTCGAAAAGCCCCTTTTCGACCGGTTCGGGCTGTGTGTTCATTGCTTGGGGCTGGGTCACCGGCGCTCTTGCACCGTCTTGCGCGCGGCGCTGTCCAAGCCATCGCGAATCGTTACGGCGTTTTTATGCAGGACGGCAGCGGTGGAAGTCACGGGCATACTCTCTCTTACTCAAGCGAAATTTGAGTGGCAGTGTAGGCCAAGACGGTTAGAATCCGCTTAAATTCGCGTCGTTTTTTGCAACCTTCCTCACGATCGAACTGGCCAAGCCAGTCAAAAAAAGCGGCGGCCGTAGCCGCCGCGGGAAGGCAAATTGGGAAAGCAAGCGCCGAGGCACCTGTCACGTCTTACGACAAGTAGCTTTGTAAAGCAGGAACTTACGGCCGTCAATGTGGCTTTACCACTTTAACAGGTCGGTCTGGCCTATGTGGAATAGCCGGTACGTTTCGACAAGGCATCGCGCTTGGCGCGGAAATTTTCGCGCAAGGATTCCAGTTCGGCCGTCTCACTGGCGATCAGCAGATATTCGCGCACCTGTTCGAGGTGCTGGCGCATGGCGGCGCGGGCCGCCGCGGGATCGCGGGTGCGTACGGCCGAAACGATGCGCTTATGCTCGGCGACGCGCGAAGGCCGATCACCACTCCTGGCCATGATCTGCTTGGTCAGGGACGAGCGCATGCGCAAAGCCCACAGATTTTCGATCGTGTCGATAAGGGCGCCATTATGGGTGATGCCGGCGAGGTACTGGTGGAAGGCTTGGTCGGCGACTTCAAATTCAACTTCGTCACCGGATTTCATCCGGGCGACGAAGCCTTCAAGCGTCTCGATGTCCTCTTCAGTGGCGGCGGCGGCAGCCACGGCAGCGGTTTCACCCTCGATGATGATGCGCGCCTCGATCAGGTCGAAGGCACTGACATCAACCTCCCCATCGGCCTCGCCAGATGCATCCGTCGGCCGGGCGCCGCCGGACTGAATGACATAGATGCCGGAGCCGTGGCGGATCTCGACCAGGCCGAAGATTTCCAGGGCGATCATCGCTTCGCGAACCGTTGGACGGCTGACTCCGAAAGTGTCGGCCAGTTCGCGTTCGGCCGGCAGCTTTTCGCCGGTGGCATAGGCGCCCTTGCGAATGTCGTCGGCCAGGTCGTCGGCAACGCGCCGGTACAGTCTCACGGTCTTATTGGACGTCGGTGTCATGAGGCAGGGTCATCCGTCGAAAAACGAGTCCCATGTTATAACCTTCATCCCGACATATGCAATAAGCAGGTTAGCGGTAACTGCGGCCGCCGGCTGAAAATCATCTGCCTTTTCTATGGCTTATTTCGGGGTTCGGCGCAGCCGCTGGGCATTGGCTCGAGCGCGCTTAAAGAAGGGGGTCATGGCGGCATGGCTCAGACCTACCGCCTTCTGCTGAAGCTTGCGGCCCAGGCGGGCCTGGCGGGCGGCAAGCGTGGACAGGTCGGGACTGGCAGCGACGCGCAGCATGTCGGGGAGCAAGCCAAATGTCTGCGTGGCCAGGGGCATGGCCACGGCGCGGACCGATTCGACGGCGGCTTCGGCCTTTTCCTGCACCATGCGGCGGACTTCGCGGGCATCCTTATCCGGCAGCGGCAAAGGAGCCACGGCCAGGCGCTGGGTGCGAACGGCGATGACCTCCGCCGAGGCGGTCATCATGGCCGCCGTCCTGACCGCCAAGCCAGTCCAACCCGCCAGAGAACCTACAAGGGTGTTGTTTTTGCGAAATTTACTGGATTTGTGACGTTTTTTCATTACACCCTCCCGCATGTGACGAGGCTAGGGGCCGCGGCATAAAAAAGCCATCCGAAAGCAGGCCGGTTTCTTGCAGGCCCGCGCCTCGAATGGCCCAAGTGTTTCCAAATGCGACGGGGGAGCGGTGAAGCGTCTAACTCTTTTCATCAAAGGCAATGTCGATGTCCGCGATTCGCTGCATTCATGCCGGATCGGGGGCGAAGTCCTGTGGAACGGCGTCAACGAGGTGCTGCGGGCGCGCTTTCCCGGCACCCTGGCGCGTATCAAGCATGAGACCTGGACGCGGTCGGATGCCTTGTTGGCTGCCAATGGAAGCGTGTCGGAGGCCCTGGCGGCACGCGAACTCGATCTCGGCGCCTATCCACTGCAAAGCCAGTTCAGCGACGCGGTCTTCACGACGACCGCCGACGCGGTCGTCCTAACCCTCCAGCCCGATGTGACCAACAGCTTGATGCGACACAAGCGGGATGGCTACCTGTTCTACGCCAATGATGCCCAGGCATGGACGGCGGAAAATCGCGCCTGGCTGAAGGCCGAGTTCGAGACCGCCGGCCTGCTGCCGGTCGAGATCGTCATGGACAATCTCAAGGCCATGATCGAGCGCATTCGCGCCCATCGCGACGTGCCGATCCTGATCTACAACCTGTCGCCGGTCATTCCGGGCGATCTGATCCACTGTTACATGGGCCTGGGCGAAACCTTCGCCACGCGCATTCGTCGCTTCAATCTCGCCCTTACCGAGTTGTCGGAGGAAACGGGCGTATCGATTGTCGATGTCGACGCTCTCACGGCGCGGCGCGGAGTCGACACGGTGAAACTCGACGCTGTGCACCTGACCGCCGAGGGCTATGCCCTGCTGGCCGAGGAAGTGGTGCGCGTCCTGGCCGATACCGGCGTTTTGGAGGCCATGGCCGCATGAAGGCAAGCGTAATCATCCGTTCCAAGGACGAGGCCGACCGGCTGCGTCTGACCCTGACCTCGCTGGCATACCAGAGCGAGACGCCCGAAGTAGTGGTGGTCAATGACGGTTCGTCCGACCATACGCGCCAGGTCATCGCCGAGGCCGAGATGCCGGTCGTCACCGTCCACAATGCCAGGGCCATCGGCCGTTCGGCGGCGTCGAACGCCGGCGCGGCGGCGGCCAGCGGCGATGTCGTCCTATTCCTCGACGGCGATACCCTCGCCTGCCCGACCCTGGTGGCGCAGCACATGGCATTGCACCGGGAACAGACGAAGCGCATGGTGCGCGGTTCGACCTATCACCTGCGCTGCACGCGGCCGTTCCTAGATCCGGAAAGCGGCACGCCGCAGGCCGACCAGGTGCAGCGCGTTGCCAAGATGTCGCCGAACGAGCTCAAGCGCAACACGGTGACGCGCCAGCAGATCCGCGACGCTTTCCACGAAGTCGATGCGCGCGGTCAGCCCGGTGTCTATCCCGGTTTCGGGCCGCGAAAACTGTTCGAACTGGAAATGGGCGCCCTGACGGACGCGCTTGACTGCCCAGTGCTGTGGGCGGCATCCTCAGGCGCCAATTTCTCGCTGGAGCGCAAGGCGTTCCTCGAGGCCGGCGGCTTTCTGGCGGTAATCGACAATAATGAGCACCGCGAGCTGGCCCTGCGGCTGTGCAATCTCGGTTTCAGCATGGCGGGCACTCCGGCACGCACCTATCACATGACCCATCGCAGCGGCTGGCGTGATCCGCTGATCGAAAACGACTGGGAAGCGATTTTCTTCGAAGCCCATCCGACGCCGGAAGTCGCCCTTTTGCCAGTGCTGTGGGCCAGCCTGGCTGACACACCTGACGTACCGGAAAAGGCGCGTATCCTGTCGCTGCCGCAACTGGCGGAAGCCGCGGCGCGCTGTCGTGGCATCGAAGGCCGCGAAGCCGTGCGGGCGGCGCATCTGCGTTGGGCGGAGACCGGCTCGGTATGACCTCTTCCATTCGTATGGCCGCCTTCGCGGCGCCGTCGGAACTTGCGGCGGTCGAGGCGGCGCGCGGTCATCTGGTCCGGGCATTGGACTCGACCGGCGGTGGTTGGGCCGTTGGTTGCCAGTATGTGGAAACGATTGGTGATCTGACCGCCGAGCCGGCAGGGACGGTGTTGCTGGCCTCATTGCTGCCGGACGTTGACCTGAATGAAGCCTGGGACGAGACCGAGGCCCGGCTGCGAGACGTTTATTCCGCCTTGAGCGAGCGCGGCGATCCTGTGTTCATCTGCACCGTTTTACGGCACGCCGGCGACGGCGATCGCGAGGCAGCCGCGCACCGGCGCGTGCGCATCCGGCGGCTCAACGCCCTGGCGACGGAATTGTCGCGCGAATTCGGCGCCTTCGTCATCGACATCGACCGGGCGCTGGCGGACATAGGCGCGCGGCGGCTCGGGACCGATTACCGGCTGAACGGCGCAGCGGCGGCCGACCTCGCCGGCAAGGCGATGGCCACGGATATCGTCGTCAATGGACTGGATGCCTTCGCCGGTTTCGACGTACAGGATGCCGCCCGGGCCTATCTGGCGCAGCACCAGACTGTGGTCACCTTGCCTGCCGATATCAAGCCGCACAACCTGATGGCGCTTGGCCAGGGCCGCCGCAAGCAGATCGTGGCGACCATCACCGACAACGATCAGCAAGGCCATGTCGGCTGGCTGATCCAGCAGGTGTTGAAAGGCAAGATCGGCCCGACCGAGGCGTTCGGCAAGCTCATCCAGGCGGTGCGGCGGCGGGGTGCTAAGGAGAGCTTCACCATGCTGGCCAATGCTGTGTTGAAGCTGGGTAAGCGGGCATGACGCAGGCCTTGAAGAGCATGATGCTGATTCGGGCATTCGAGACTGCTTTGGCCAAGCGGCGTGACCATGGCTTCCAGTTGCTGTCGACCGGCGAGGAAGCCGTGGCGGTCGGTTTGAGCGCGGCCTTGACGGACAAGGATCAGCTGTTGACCGGCGGGCGATCGATCGGCCCGGCCCTGGCGCGTGGCGTCGAGCCCGGTCGGGTGATGGCCGAACTGCTCGGCAAGACGGCGGGCATGAATCGCGGACGCGGCGGACGCGGCCACATGGCCGATCCGTCGGCTGGCTTCTTCGGGGCGCATGCCGTGGTCGGCGGCAATATCAGCATCGCGGCCGGTGTCGCCCTGGCCAAGCAGATGGACAAGGGCCTTTTAGCAAAAAAGGATTGGGGCATTGTCGCCATCCTGTTCGGCGATGGGGCCTGCGGTCAGGGGGCGTTGCATGAAACGCTGAACATGGCGGCGGTGTGGAAGCTGCCCTTGCTGTTTGTCTGCAATAACAACCAGTTGTCGGTGTCGACAGAACGCACGGCGGCGCTGGCACCGGCCAGGCTGTCCGATCTCGGCAAGGCCTTCCGCCTGTGGGCGCGGACGGTCGACGGCATGGACGTCGACGTCGTGACCGCCGCTGCGACCGAGGCCGCCGAACATGTGCGGTCCGGCAAGGGGCCGGCTTTCCTGGAGTGCGTGTCGATCCGCTTCCTGTCGCATTCGACCACGGCGCGCGAGACGCGCGGCAAGGACGTACTGGCGGAACTGCGAACGCATTGCCCGATCCAGAAACAGGTACGGGCCCTGGGACTCGAAACAGCATCAGTCGAAGCCCTGGAAGCCGAAGCGGCCGCCCGCGTGGTGGAAGCCCTGGCGTTCGCCGACGCTTCGCCCTATCCCGATCCTGCGGAGGCGCTCGACCATGTCGGCTGACCAGGCTTCCACAACCGTTAAAATCTATTTCCGCGAGGCGATCATCCGCGCCCTGCGCGAAGAAATGCGCACCAATCCGCGCGTGCTGATCCTGGGGCAGGATGTCGGCGCCTTCGGCGGCTCTTATCGCGAATTCGATGGGCTTTATCCCGAGTTCGGGCCGGAACGGGTGCGTGACACGCCGGTGGCGGAAAACGCTTCTATCGGCATCGGGGTCGGCGCGGCGGCAGCCGGATACCGGCCGCTGGTCAGCATCACTTATATGGATTTCCTGATGTTGGGCTTCGACCCGCTCATCAATTACGGCGCCAAGCTGCGTTATAAAACGGGTGGCTTGCTGAATGCGCCCGTGATGGTCAAGACTACGGCCGGGGCCTTGGGCCAGGGCGTGGCGCATTCGCAATGCATCGAGGCCTGGCTGATGAGCGTGCCGGGCCTGAAAGTGGTGGCGCCGTCGACGCCGGCCGACGCCTATGGCCTGATGAAAGCGGCTTTGCGAGCCGACGGACCGGTGGTCTATATCGACCACAAGCGGCTGTTTCCGATCCCCGGCGACGTGCCGGTGGCCGAGACGGTCGTTCCGTTCGGCAAAGCCCTGGTCAGACGCGAGGGCGCTGACGTGACCATCGTGTCGCACGGCTTCATGGTGCGAATCGCGATGGAAGCGGCGCAGAAATTGGAAGCCTTAGGGGTAAGCGCCGAAGTGGTCGATCTGCGCAGCCTGGCGCCGCTCGACATGGACACGGTGACCACTTCGGTGGCCAAGACAGGTGCTCTGGTCACGCTCGAAGAAGGACAGGTTATAACGGGCGTCGGTACGGAAGTGTTCGCACGCCTGTACGAACATAAAGGCGCCTTACCCTGGGCTCGGGTCGGCGCCTTACCAGCGCCGGTATCATCCAACCCCGTGCTGGAAAAGACCGTGGTGCCGGATGCCGAACGGGTCGTCAGCGCCGTTCAGGGCCTTCTCCATTCCTAACCCATTGATATCACGGCATTGTTTTCATGATGAAACGATCTCGCACTTGGCCATGTCTGTCAAGGACGCGAAGCGCGGCCTAAAGGCCGGCTCGGCGCCCCCGTAATCCTTGACAGACATGGCCAAGTGCGAAAAAAGCTGGGCATGAAACAATGGCGTAGCCTGCGCAAGTTGCGGACCGTCTGTATTGAGTGGAGTGCTTATGATCTATCAACTGTCCGTTCCGGCCGCTGTGCCGGGTGTCGAGGAAATCCGCATCCTCGAGTGGCACGGGACGCCGGGCGCGGCGTTTGAAACGGGCGACCTGATCGTCGAGCTGGAAACGCACAAGGCGGTGGTGGAAGTCCGTGCCGGCCAGCCGGGAATCTTACGCGAAGTGAAAGCCGAACCGGGCGACTGGCGCGGCATCGGCCTGGCCTTGGCCGTGTTCAGCGATCAGCCCGACGAAGCCACTGACGGCGAAGCCGGTGACCTGGCCGTTGAATTCGAAGTCACCTGATCCATTCTGACTTCCTGCAGCACGTGCAGGATTTCGTTGCGCAGGGCCGCCTGGATCGGGCCGCTCTGGTGGATGCCGTCGGGCAGGTGCTCGGCGCCGCCCATGTCAGCGGCCAGGGCATCGACGTCGATGATCGCCAGGTCGTGGCTGTCGGTCAGGTCGTGGAGCATCAGGTTGAGCTCCTTGGCGGCGATGCTCGACAAGGTGTCGCTCATCGGCGCATCGAACGGCGCATAGCTGGAAATATCCTCATAGCCCGAGGTCGACATGCGGTTTATGACCAAAGCTCGCGCGCCGGTCCGGGCGTGCATAGTGTCCAGCAGCCGCTCATAGTCGCGACGGATATCGTCGATGCCGCGCTTTACCGGCTCGAAGGCGCTGCTTAGCCAGGCGCGGAAGGCCGGACCCGCCGCCTGCTGATGGTGGCGCATGATCTGGACGTGGTAACCGAGGCGCTTATGGCGCAGGATCGATTGCGGTTCCGTGCTGAGCGACAGCAGCACGGTCTCCGCCGGTGCCGCGCGCACCGGACCCGACGGTGTAAACAGGCTATAGGAGTCTTGGATCGGCGATTTTTGCATGACCGACAACAAGGCTCCCGCCACCATCCAGTCGTCCCCGGTCGGCGCGATGCTGGAGTCGGACAGATAGCGACGCAGGTCGTCGGCAAGGGCCTGATATTGCGCCGGCGTCCGCTCGATCTGGTCGAGCAGGACCGGCGCGGATGGCGCCAAGGGATGATCCGGGACGAACACCATCTGGGCGGCATCAGCGGCTGCTTCGAACATTTCCAAGAATGCGCAATGCTCGCCGAGAACCACGCCAGTGGCATCGCAAATGCCGAGGCTCAGCAGGGTCACCGGCGTTTCGCCGGCATCGCCCCACCACCCCCTGCTTCTGCCATGCCAGCCCGGCAGCAGGCCGGAATGGACGTCGGCCAGGCCGGTAAAGCGTCGGCCAGCCAACATGAGAAGACGCAACTGGCCCGCTTCGACCACCTGTTTCGCTTCGGTTTCGAGATGCGCCACCACGGTGTCCGCTTCCCAACCATCGACGCCGCGAATGCTCAGATAGCCGCCGCGCTCCGCGCCCGTCCCAGCGCGAACAATACCGCCGACCCGCGGCGCGAACGCGACCTGAAGCTCCATCTCCTCGGCGAACGGCGGCGGGCCCTGCATGCGCATGCCGGTGGCTTCAAGGCTGATATTACAATAGGCAAAGGGCTGATTGGCGCGGCAATAGGACCCCGGCGGCAACAGCCAGCGCAAGCCAGAGCGGAAAATATTGTAGCCATCGGCGCTTAGCGGCCCCAGGCGCAGCGGGACTGCCGTCATCCCTTGCTCCCCGTCCATAAGCCGTCGTGGTGAATGATGGCCGCCGTGGCAAAGCGGATGTCGCGCGCCGGTTCGACGTTCAGATCCTCCTCCGGTGTGGTGCTGAACAAGGCGATCAGATGACCGAGATCGCAATAGTCGCCAGGTTCGACCTTAAAAGCGCGTAAGGTAACCGGTTCCCGCAGCACTACGCGAAAGAACGAGATCGGCGGGCATTCCTGGGCAAAGGCGCTGGATAGATCGACGCCGAGATCGAGCAGTTTCGAGCCCATTTTCAGGGTGTCGCCGGGCTGCGCATACAGACATTCAATGCGCGCGCCGGACATATGGGGGTTGATCGTCGGCAAGCGGAAGGCGTAAATCATTCTAAATCCCAGATTTTCAGGGCAATCTAGCAATATACATGCCGGTGCTCTTTGCAACAGTATTGACATAT
>CAYULN010000198.1:0-7654 GCA_964445605.1 uncultured Caulobacteraceae bacterium
GCGCGACGCCGGCATCAAGGTGTTGCCCGGCGGTTATCTCGCCGTGGAAGAATCGGTCAAAAACCTGCTCGCGGCCGAACGCCATCACCCGACCCTCGCCAGCCACCGGACGGCCGAAGCCTTGACGGAAGCCACCCGCGCCGGCGAATGGGGCGCGCCGCCCGCCGCATTGCGTACCCGTTTCGAAGACCCCGAAGACGGCTTCTCCGCCGCCTACGACGCATCGATGGCGGCCTTGTTCAAAGACCCGAAGTGGGATCATTTTTTCCGCATCTGGCTCGTCCTGCGCCAACAGGCCACAAACGACTCGCTGGCCAGGATCGAAGCGGAGCTCAGGATTTCTGGCGCCGACCAAGCCGGCCGCGACGCCGCCGCGGTCGCCATCGCCGGGAGCGCCGAACGACTGGCCGCCATGGAAGCCTGCCTGGCGGACGTTTTGGCCGGCATCACGGCCGTACGGAAGACGACGGAACGCACCTTGGTGGTGGTCGAAGACACGTCAGGCGATGTGAAGGCCATCCGGGCCATCCTCGAAAGCCGCGAGGCCCAGGTTCCCGCCATGCCCACCCCGGCGCAACTGGCCGAGACGCGTATCGAACTCGCCCCCGCCCTGACGTCCGGTTCCGGGATGATCGTCGGCCGGGACAACGAGGAAAAGCTGCTGCTCGACGCCTGGCATTCCGGCGATCCCGGAGCCCCTGCCGGCAAGAAGACGCATATCGTCGTGCTGCACGCCATCGGCGGGGCCGGCAAGACCATACTTCTACGCCGGCTGGTCGATCTACTGGCCGCCACGGATTTCGCCGGCGCGGATCGCGTCCTGGGCTGGAGCGCCTATTCGCAAGGCTCCGGCGAAAATCGCGGCGCCGACACCGACACCTTCATCGCCGACGCCCTGAAGTTCATGGGGCACACCGGCGACCTGCCCGCCTCGCCCAGCGACCGGGGCAAGTTGCTGGCGCGCTATATGAAAACGGCGCGCACCCTGCTCCTGCTCGACGGCATCGAACCGGTGCAGAACCCCGTCAATATCGACGGCGGCCGCCTGCGCGACCCGGCCCTCGTCAGCCTGCTCAAGACCTTGTTGACGATGGGCCACCCCGGACTGGTGATCATTACATCGCGCCAGCCCCTTCCGGAGTTGGAGGACCACCTGCCGCCGGCCGTGATCAATCGCGAACTGGACCATCTGCCGACCCATGCCGGGGCCGAACTTCTGGTCCATCTGAAGTGTGACGGCACGCTGGAAGACCTTGAGGCCGCCGTTACCGAAGTCAAGAACCACGCGCTGTCGGTCGCCCTCCTCGGCACCTATATCCACAGCATGGAAGGCGGCCACATCGCGCGGCGCGACCATTTGGGATTAAAGGGGATCATCGACGAAGCCGAGGATATCGGCGCACCGGACAAGACCGTGCGCTACGCCCGCCGCGCCGCGGCCATCATCAAGGGATTCATTGCCGCCTTCGAGGCGCAAACCATAGCCAATCCGAAGGCCGGCGCCTTGGAACGGATGCTGCTGAACATCGTCGGCCTGTTCGACCGGCCGGCCGACACCGGCGCCATCCGCGCCCTGCTCGAAACTCCGCTCATTCCCGGCCTGACCGATGCCTGGCACACGCCGGATACGCACCCCCAGCAACGGCTCAACGGGGCCAAGACCCGCCTGCGCGATCTCAGGCTTCTCTCCGCCGAAGACCCGACCGAGCCCGAAGCGCTCGACGCCCATCCCATTATCCGCGCGCATTTCGCCGCCGCCCTCAAGGAAGCGCAGCCCGAAGTCCACCGCGTCGCGCATGAACGGCTCATGCGCCACTACGAAGACGAGGCCAAAGAGCTTCCCGATACGCTGGACGAGATGCGTCCGCTCTTCTATGCCGTCGGACACGGCTGCGCCGCGGGCCTGTACGAAGAGACCCTGATGAAAATATATTTCCGCCGCATCCGCCGCGGAGATGAATCGTTCATCAACAAGATACTGGGCGCCTATGCCGCCAATCTCGTCGTCTTGGCGCATTTCTTCGATCGCCCCTGGGATCAGCCGCAAGCGGACCTCCCGCCTCAGGTGCGCAACTGGTTGCTGAACTGCGCGGCGTCGGCGCTGCGCGGTTTGAACCGCCATATCGAAGCCGAGCGCGCGGAAATGGCGGGCTTCGAAATGGACATGGCCAGCGAGGACTGGATAAACGCCGCCATCTCCTCATCGAACGTTTCGCAAATGCGCCTGACGCTTGGCCGTATCGCCGACGCGATCGCGATAGGAAAGCGATCCGTCGATCTGGCCGATCGCGCGGGCGACGCGTTCCAAATGGTCGGCAGACGCGCGGCCTTGGCTCACACCCTGACCCAGTCCGGCGATATTTCCTCGGCGGCCGATCTGTTCGTCGCCGCGGAGGCGCTCCAAACCGAAGCGCGCCCCGAAGTTCCGTTCCTTTATTCCGTGCCGGGCTATCAGTACTGCAATCTGTTGTTTGAACTGGGCCGGGCCGCGGAAGCCCAGGCCCGCGCCGCCTATGCCCTCGAACTTTCGACCTATCATCACCAGCTGCTCAGTATCGGCCTCGACGCCTTGTCGCTGGCCCGCGCCGCCCGCCTTGAGCCGCATGACGAAGCGGCCGGTCTGGAGCTGTTCGACAGAGCCGTCGCCGCCCTGCTCGAATCCGGCGCCAACGATCATATCCCAAGCGGCTACCTGGCCCGCGCCGCCTACCTGCGCCGTGCGGGCCGCCTTGAGGACGCCGCCGACGACTTGGCCCAGGTCTCGGACCTCGCCCGGCGCGGCAGCATGAAGCTCTATCTGACCGACTACCACCTCGAATCCGCCCGGCTGGCCCTGGCCCATATCCCGGACGCGCCGGCCGAAGCGCTTATTCCCCTCGATCCGCCGCCCGAAACCCAACCGCCGCCCGATCCGAAGCCGCGCACCGCGCCACTCACCCAGGCCGAAAGGCCGCGCCTCGAACAAGCCATCGACCACACCCACAAGGCCGGCGTCCTGATCGCCGAAGCCGGCTATCACATCCGCAACCGCGAACTGACCGACCTGCGCGATCGCATCGACCGCGTCCGGAAATTGAAATAAAAAACGGCTCCGTTTCCGGAGCCGTTTGGTTTCGTCAAAAAGGGTGGCCTAAGCCTCTTCCTTCACCCGCTTCTTGCGGAAGCTCGGGTTGAGCACCGCCTTGCGCAGGCGGATCGACTTCGGCGTCACTTCGACCAGCTCGTCGTCCAGGATGTAGGCGATCGCCTGTTCCAGGGTCGGGCGGCGCGGCGGCGTCAGGCGCACCGCTTCGTCCTTGCCCGAGGCGCGGACGTTGGTCAGCTGCTTGGCCTTCATCGGGTTGACGTCGAGGTCGTCCGACCGCGAGTTCTCGCCGATGATCATGCCCATATAGGTCTTCTCGCCGGCGCCGACGAACATGACACCGCGCTCTTCCAGGTTCCACAGCGCGTAGGCCGCCGTTTCGCCGTCCGAGTTCGACACCAGCACGCCCTTGCGGTTCTGGTCGATCACGCCCTTGTAGCCCTCATAGTGCGAGAACACGCGGTTGAGCACGCCCGAACCGCGCGTATCGGTCAAGAACTCGCCCTGATAGCCGATCAGCGACCGCGACGGGCATTTTAACGTAATCCGCGTCTTGCCGGCGCCCGACGGGCCCATGTCCTTGAGCTCGGCCTTGCGGGCGCTGAGCTTTTCGATGACCACGCCGGAGAATTCGTCGTCGACGTCGATGACCACGTCCTCGATCGGCTCCAGGCGCTCACCGGTGTCCGGGTCCTGCTGGAAGACGACGCGCGGGCGCGAGATGGCGACTTCGAAGCCTTCGCGGCGCATGTTTTCGATCAGCACGCCCAGTTGCAGTTCGCCGCGGCCGGCGACTTCGTAGGCGTCCTTTTCTTCCGTTTCGGTGACGCGGATGGCGACGTTGGATTCCGCTTCCTTCAGGAGGCGGGCGGCGATGACGCGGGACTGCACCTTGTCGCCTTCGCGGCCGGCCAGCGGGCTGTCGTTGACCGATACGGTCATCGAAATGGTCGGCGGATCGATCGGTTGCGCCGGCAGGGCGTCGGCCAGGCTCATGTCGCACAGCGTGTCGGCGACGGTCGCCTTGCTGAGGCCGGCGATGGCGACGATATCCCCGGCTTCGGCGCCTTCGTCGATCGGCTGGCGCTTCAGGCCGCGGAACGCCAGGACCTTAGTGATGCGGCCGCGTTCGATTTCGACGCCGTTGCGGTCCAGCGCCTTGATGGCCAGGCCCGGCACGGCCTTGCCCGAAGCGATGCGGCCGGTCAGGATGCGGCCCAGGAACGGATCGCTTTCGATCAGCACGCTCAGCATCTGGAACGGCTCATTGACCTTCTGTTGCGCGGCGGGCGGCGGCACATGGTCGACGATCAGGTCGAACAGCGGCGCCAGCGTCTCGGACGGCTGCTTCAGGTCCAGCGTCGCCCAGCCGTTCTTGCCCGAGGCATAGATGTGCGGGAAGTCGAGCTGCTCGTCCGAAGCGCCCATGGCGGCGAACAGATCGAAGGCTTCGTTGTGCACGCGGTCGGGATCGGCGTGGGCGCGGTCGACCTTGTTGATGCACAGGATCGGACGCAGGCCCAGCTTCAGCGCCTTGCCGAGCACGAACTTGGTCTGCGGCATGACGCCTTCCTCGGCGTCGATCAGGATGACGCAGCCATCGACCATGCCGAGGATGCGTTCGACCTCACCGCCGAAGTCGGCGTGGCCCGGGGTGTCGATGATGTTGATGCGGGTCTCGCCGGCCTTGCCGTTCCACAGCACGGAGGTGCACTTGGCCAGGATGGTGATGCCGCGCTCGCGCTCCTGGTCGTTGGAGTCCATGGCGCGCTCGACGGTGGCTTCGTTGGCACGGAAGACGCCGGATTGCGCGAGCAGAGCGTCGACAAGGGTGGTCTTGCCGTGGTCGACGTGAGCGATGATGGCGATATTACGCAGGTTCATGTGAGCCTTTTTGGGTACAACAAAAGCGCCTCATTTCGCACATGCCGAGGCGCCGGACAGATGGGTCAATTGTTTGATTTGCGGTGCGTATACCGGATTCGAGGCCAAAAGGCTAGTGCACCGGCGAATTTAGTTTCGCGGGTGCGAGAGGGGAACCTATCTAGGCGTGGCCGTTAACCACAAATTGGCGAACTGGCGAGATATTCGCCTAAAAATGGTGCTAACGAACTGGAGCGAATATGAAATTAGAATCGTTCTCCGTAAAAAACTACCGCAGCATTACTCAGGCCCGCAGCATTCCCTTAACTTCTAACACAATATTAGTTGGCCCTAACAACGAGGGCAAATCAAATATATTGCGCGCTCTAAACGCTGCAATGTACGCTTTGAGTCAATATTCTGTTTTCAAAACTCCTGGTCGTTACTCGCAATTGGCGAATAGAAGCGAAGACATATCCCAAGCATATGTATGGAAAAGAGATTTCCCCATTTCTTTGCAGAACTCTAAAGTGGATAAGCAGACAAAAATTACTTTAAATTTCTTACTTTCCACAGAAGAAATAGACGAATTCAAAGCGGAAATTAAGAGTAATTTGAATGGCGCGCTTCCAGTATGCGTAACCTTTGAAGAGCGTGGCTTTGCAGTTAACATTGTCAAGCAGGGAAGAGGAAGTAAGAGCTTAAATGAAAAAAGTGATCGAATTGCAAAATTCTTGGCCGACAAGATACAGTTTCAGTATATACCAGCGGTTAGAACGGCCGACCAGGCAGTTCAAATTGTGGAAGACATTATAGGCTCAGAATTACGTCGTCTGGAGTTAAAACCAGAATTTCAAAACGCGATCAAAACTATACGAGACATACAAAGGCCAGTATTAGACGCGTTTTCGCAAAAAACCACTCAAACATTGAAAGCGTTCATGCCGAATATGAAATCAGTTGATTTTAAATTTAGCGAAAACAGAACGTTCGCCTTTTCAGAAGGAACATGGACATAAATGTCGATGACGGAGTTGTAACGAGCTTAGAAGCTAAAGGAGATGGCATTCAAAGCTTAGTTGCACTTGGCCTTCGTCGACATATTCTTGAAGAATCTCGAACACATCAAGCCTATATATTTGCTATAGAAGAACCAGAGTCGCATTTACATTCTGACGCCATATACGAATTAAAGAAAGTTTTAAACGAAATTTCAGAAACAGATCAGCTTATTATCACAACTCATAGCGGCTTGCTAACAAATAAAGCACACCTAGAAAGTAACATCATTGTCAGAAAATCCGTCGCATCTACAGCAAAAAATTTAGCAGACATTAGAAAAGCTCTAGGGATTAGATCCCATGACAATCTGCTAAATGCAGAACTTATTCTTTTGGTCGAGGGAGATGACGATAAAATATCCCTAAAACCAATTCTTGAAAATAAAAGTAAATACCTTAAGCGTGCGTTTGCCGAAAATCACCTCATTATTGACTCGCTTGATGGGGCAAGCTTCCTTGGGGCAAAAATAGGACTATATAGAGGAATACTGTGTGACGTACATTGCTTTCTTGACAATGATTCTGCTGGAAACAATGCCATATCGAAAGCTTTGGCTGCAAACCTAATCAGTGAAAGCGATTACAATTTGGCCCTGTTAGGTGGAAAGCGTGAATCTGAATTCGAAGATTTATTAAATCCAAGCACATACGAGGCTTCGGTTAACACAGTATTTTCTGTAAACCTCTCAGTGACAAAGTCTAGAGATCGCAAGCAAAAATGGAGCCAACGAATGGCCGATTGCTTTAGGCAAGCGGGGAAACCATTCAACGATTTTACAAAAATGAGACTGAAGTCACTCGTAGCTGGATGTGTCGCAGAAGCGCCTGAAACAGCGATCGCAAGTCATTCAGAGGGTGTCATCGATTCGTTAGTTTATACTCTTGAAAGTAAGCTGAAAAAATTAATTGATTAAATATTATTCAGATTCCACCGTTGAAGACGGAGATATCTTTTTCTGCCGGAGGCGACCCTATCCTTCTCAGACGCCCTACGCTGGATGGCGTAGGAGATGCTGCGTTGCTCAAGGCGCGGGGGTCTGGCTGCGCACGGTCAGCCGGTCGACGGTCAGTGTGCCCACGGAGAGCTTTTCGATGCGCGCTTCCAGAATGCGCAGCCGTCCGATCGCCAGGGCGCCGATGGCTATGGCGCCAATCGCCGTCGCGCCCAGCGCCAGCGCGCCGACCGCCAGCGCGCCCGTGGCGGCTTTGCGGGTTACAGGTGGGGTGATGAGGGGCTTGGCGTGGAGCATGGCGGGCTTTCCGGTGGCTGGGTTCGGGGGTATTTTACCTCAGATTTGCGGCGGTGAAGTCAGGTTTGTTTGAGGGTGCGAGAAGGAAGGCCCCCACCACCGCATCTAGCCGCTTCGCGTCGTCGTGCGGTCCCCCTCCCCGCGTGGCGGGGAGGTATAGAATACTTGCTAGGCACCGTCTTACTTAAACCTAAACCGTTTCCCTGACCCGTCCCGTCGGGATGGGCGCACCGCCCCCCGTCAGCACACCGCGCAGTTCCGGCAGCAGCGACTTCTGCGGCTTGACCGTCGTCGCGACGAACGGCCGCCTTGCCGCTTCCATCAAAATCAACCCGCCGGTCAGCGGCCAGATATGCGGCACCACGGTTTCAATCGCATTGGCCCAGCGCAACAAC
>CAYULN010000199.1:0-10209 GCA_964445605.1 uncultured Caulobacteraceae bacterium
GTCTTCTGTACGGGCAACGACACGCCGGTCATCGATGCCAGCGGCAAGATCACCTTGAAACACAAGCAGGGCGTCAACGGCCTCAAATGCGCCGATTGCGTCTTGGCGTCCCTCACCGCCGTTCAGGCTTCCAAGCCGGCAGCCATTCCGGTCGTCTACACGGTGATGCACGTCGCCCACGCGCCTTCCATCGCCGCTTCGCCGGTCAAGGCGCGCGCCCCGCCGCGGCCGTTCTCCTGCGGTCCTCCCGTTTCGCTTTCGGCCTGACTGAATCGCGTCGCCGCGTGATCGGTGGCGCCTGTCGTTTCTCCGAAGCGGACTTTTCCCGTGAAATCCATATCTTATCGAGCGCTTTTGATAGCGCTCATCAGCGGCGCAGCCCTGCCCGCCCTCGCCCATGCCGATGACGGCGGCGAGATCGTCATAACCGGCCACGCCACCGGCCGCGAAGTCGCCACGACCGAAAGCGTCACGGCCGACGACATCGGCCGGACCACCAATGCGGCGACTCCTGAAGATTCCCTGCGTTACATGCCCAACCTGTTGGTCCGGCAGCGCCATATCGGCGACACGCAATCGCCAGTCAGCACCCGCACCTCCGGTGTCGGTGCTTCGGCCCGCAGCCTGATCTATGCCGACGGCATCCTGCTGTCGTCGCTGATCGGCAACAACAATACCAGCGCCTCGCCGAAGTGGGGCCTGGTGGCGCCGGAGGCCATCGAACGGGTCGACGTCCTGTACGGGCCGTTTTCGGCGGCCTACGCCGGCAATTCGCTGGGCGCGGTCATCGAATTCACCACACGCGCGCCGACCCGGCTGGAAGGTGCGTTCGAGGTTCAGGGCGGCTCGCAGGCCTTCGCCAAATACGGCGACGATGCCGATTACGGCACGGCGCGCTGGGCCGGTTCGGTCGGCGACCGCTTCGGCAAGGCGGCGTTCCGGCTGAGCTTCAACCACCTCGACAGCCGCTCGCAGCCGCTCGGCTACGCCACGGCCACGGTTCCGGCGGCCAACAGCAGTAGCGGCGTGGTGGTCAGCGGCGCCTTCGATGACGCCAATCGCACGGGCGCGGCGATAAAGGTGCTGGGCGCGACCGGTTTGGAGCACCAGGTGCAGGACAATCTGTCCGGTCGCCTGACCTACGACCTGACGCCCGGTTTGACAGCGGCCTACACCTTCGGCCTGTTCAGGAACGTTGACGACGCCACGGTCAATAGCTACCTGCGTGACGGCAGTGGTGCGCCGGTTTATGCCGGTTCGCTGAATATCGGCGGCAAGGCCTATACCGTCGCCGCCAGCGCCTTTTCCAACAGCGTTTACCGCGTGGACGAAACCCAACTGGCGCAGGGTCTTTCGCTGAAATCGCACAATGGCGGCGCCTTCGATTATGAGATCGTCGCCACCCGGTTCGATTATTTGGGCAGCCGCCAACGCACACCAACCGGTGCTCTGCCGGCCGGCCTAAGCGGCGGAGGTTCGAGCAACGAACTCGACGGCACAGGTTGGTCGACGTTTGACGCCAAGGGACTGTGGCGGCTGCAGGCCGACCATCGCATAAGTTTTGGATTCCATGAGGATAAATTCCATTTGTCTAATCCAAAATATGCGCTGTCCGACTGGCGCAACGGCGACGACGGCGCGTTGCAGACCTTAAGCCAGGGCCGCACCCGCACGCAGGCGATCTGGGTACAGGATGTCTGGGCGCTGAGCCCGACCTTGAAGGCCACGACCGGTGTGCGGTTCGAGGACTGGTGGACGTCCAACGGGCGTAATTATTCCGCCACGCCCGCGCTCGACACCGCCCAGCCGGTCCTGAAACGGACCGGCACGTCGCCGAAACTGGTGATCGCCTGGACGCCGCTCGATGCCTGGACGTTCAAGGGCTCGGTCGGTGTTGCTTATCGTTTCCCGACCGTGACGGAGCTTTATCAGACGGTGACCACGGGAACGACGCTGTCCGTACCGGATCCGAACTTACGGCCGGAACGTGCAGTGTCGTCTGAGCTTTCCACCGAAAAGACCTGGAAAGATGGACGTTTTCGCGTTTCGCTGTTCGATGAGACCGTCCGCAACGCTCTACTGTCGCAAAGTGCGCCTTTGGTGGCCGGATCGTCGATGCTGTTCACCTATGTGCAGAACGTCGACCGCACCCACGCCAACGGGATCGAACTGGTCGCCGAACAGACCATCAAGACGTTCCAACAGTCCGGTTGGCTGACCAATACCGCTGCCCGCACCGCCCGCGACGCCGCTTTTCCGGCCGCCCAGGATAAGCAGTTGCCGCAGGTGCCGCGTCTGCGCGGCGCCCTGGTTGCCACCTGGTCGCCGACGCCGAAGTTCGACCTCAGCCTGGCCGGCCGTTACAGCGACCGGATGTTCGCCACGCTCGACAATTCCGACAGCTACGCCAATACCTATCAGGGTTTCAGCGGCTATTTCGTCGCCGATATCCATGCCCGCTACAAGCTGACGCCACACTGGACTCTGGATGCCGGCGTCAACAATCTCAACAACCGGTCCTACTTCCTGTTCCATCCGTTCACCCAGCGGACGGTGCTGGTCGACCTGAAATACGTGCTGTAAAGGATGTCCTCATGAAAGCCCTGCCCTTTACCTTGGCCTTGCTGGCCGTCCCCATGGCCGCTTCGGCCCACATCTCTTTTGTTGCCACCGACGTGCAGCCGGGCGCTCGGGCGGTCGAAGCCTTACGCGTCAGCCATGGTTGCGACGGTTCGGCGACGACCGCCTTGCGCGTCGAAATCCCGGAAAGCGTCACGGTCGCCAAGCCGCAGGCCAAGCCCGGCTGGACGATCACTGTCGAACATACTGCGCTGAAAACCCCCATCAAGGGTGAAGGCGGCAAGACGGTCACCGACCGGGTCAGCGCCATCACCTGGACAGGGCAGTTACCGGACGACGAGTTCGATGATTTTGCCGTCATGCTGGCCCTGCCCAAGGATGCAAAGCCGGTCTACTTCCCGGCGATGCAGACCTGCGAAAAAGGCTCGGCGGCCTGGACCGATATTCCTGCCGCCGGACAGGCCAAGTCCGCCCATCCGGCGCCGGTGATCGACCTGGCGCCGCACGGCATGGGGGGAATGGATATGGCCATGCCGGGGATGGACCACTCGCACTGATCTAAAGGTGGCCTTCCTTCTGCTGCTTGGCGGTCTTGCCGTGACGCTCCTTCGACTTGGTGTGCGCCAGGTTCTTGCGGTTCTCTGACTTGCTCTCGTACTTGGACTCGCCGGCCTCCTTGAGCGCGATGGCGACGGCCTGCTTGCGGCTCTTCACCTTGGCGCCGGAGCCGTTTTCCAGCTCGCCGTGCTTGTATTCGTGCATGACGCGGTCCATCACTTCGTCCTGACCTTTGGATGTCTTAGGCATGGGATGTCTCCTGAGAATGACCCCCATGGGGAGTCTCGGCGCAGCCCGGTAAAAACGCGATGTGGAAGCCCGTGGCCCTGCCCTCAATTCAATAAAAAAGCCCTCGCCTGAAGTGGGGCGGGGCTTCTTTATTGAAACAAGGAAGAGTGGGGCCGCAGGCCCCAAACCCCATAAGTTAAAGGTTGATCATCCGTCCATCGGCGTCAAGCGAAGCCTCAAGGATAGCCTCCGACATGGTCGGGTGCGGGAACACCGTCCCCTGCAGATCTTCCTCGGTCGCTTCCATGGTGATCGCCAGGCAGAAGCCCTGCACCATCTCGGTCACATTGGCGCCAATCAGGTGCGCGCCCAGCAAAGCGCCGGTCTTCTTATCGAAGATGACCTTGCAGAAGCCGCCAGGTTCACCGGCGGCAATCGCCTTGCCGTTGGCCTTGAACGGGAAGCGGCCGATCTTGACGTCGAGCCCCTTCTCCTTGGCGCCCTGTTCGGTGATCCCGACAGAAGCGACTTCCGGCGTCGCATAGGTACAGCCCGGAATCGGTGGATTGAGGTTCGACAGCTTTTTGCCGGCTATATAGTCGACCGCGTGAATGGCTTCGTGCGACGCCTTGTGCGCCAACCACGGCGGCCCGGCACAGTCGCCGATGGCGAACAGGCCCTTGACGTTGGTCTTGCCATGGCTGTCGTTCTTGATGTGGCCGCGGTCCAGCTCGACGCCGAGCTTTTCCAGGCCAATGCCGTCCGTATTGGCGACGATGCCGACGGCGACGATGCAACCTTCGGCCTCGAGCACTTCCGCCTTGCCGCCGGCCTCGACCGACACCTTGACGCCCGAACCGGCTTTCTCGACTTTGGTCACCTTGGCGCCGACGCGGAACTTGATGCCACGCTTTTCGAACGCCTTATGCGCCTCGGCCGAGACTTCCTTGTCCTCGACCGGCAAGATGCGGTCGAGCGCTTCCACGACGGTAACATCCGCACCCAAGCTCTTGTAGAAGCTGGCGAATTCGATACCGATGGCGCCCGAGCCGATGACGACCAGCGACTTCGGCATCTTCTTGGGCGACAAGGCGTTGCGGTACGTCCAGATGGTTTCGCCATCCGACACGGCGCCGATGGCCGGGATTTCCCGGGCGCGGGCACCGACCGCCAGCATGACGTTCTTCGCCTCGACCACCTGCTCGCCGCCGGCGTTCAGCTTGACTTTGACCTTGGGGGCGTCCTTGCCGGGTTCCAGAGTGGCGAAGCCCTCGATCACATCGATCTTGTTCTTCTTCATCAGGTAGCCGACGCCGCCGTTGAGCTGCTTGGCCACGGCACGCGACCGGGCGATGACCTTCTCAAAGTCGAAGCCCGGCTTTTCACCGGTCAGGCCGTAATCGCCCAGATGATTGATTTTGTCGAAGACTTCGGCCGACTTGAGCAGCGCCTTGGTCGGGATGCAGCCCCAGTTGAGGCAGATGCCGCCCAGCAATTCCCGCTCGACAATCGCGACCTTGAGGCCGTTTTGCGCCGCGCGGATAGCGCCTTCGTAGCCGCCGGGGCCCGAACCGATAACAACGAGATCATAAGCCATGTGATATCAGTCCCTTACGCAAGCATCTTGATCGGGTCTTCGACCAGGGTCTTGAACGCCGTGATGAATTTTGCCCCGACGGAGCCATCGACGACGCGGTGATCGCAAGTCAGGGTCACGGTCATGACGGTCGCGACGGCTAGGGCGCCGTTCTTGACGACGGCGCGTTGGTCGCCGGTGCCGACGCTGAGGATACAGCCCTGCGGCTCGTTGATGATCGATGCGAACTGCTTGATGCCGAACATGCCCAGGTTGGACACCGAGAAGGTGCCGCCTTGGAACTCTTCCGGCTTCAGCTTCATGTCGCGCGCGCGGGCCGCCAGGTCTTTCATTTCCTTGGCGATCTGCGACACGGTCTTGAGCTCGGCCGAACGGACGATCGGCGTGATCAGGCCGCCATCGATGGCCACGGCCACCGCGATATCGGCGTGGTGGTGCATGGCGATGCCTTCGGGCGTGAAGCTGGCATTGGCTTCCGGCACCTGGGCCAGGGCGTTGGCGACCGCCTTGATGACCAGGTCGTTGACCGAAACCTTGATGCCCTTGGCTTCGAGCGCCGTGTTGATCTTGGCGCGCGCCGCCAGCAGATTGTCGATTTCGATGTCGACGGTCAGCGGGAAGTGCGGAACATCGCGGAAGCTGTCGGTCAGACGGCGCGCGATGACCTTGCGCATATTGTTGAGCGGAACCAGGTCATAGGAGCCTGGCAGGATGCCTTGTTGTTCCAACGACTGCACCTTGCGTGGCTCGGCAGTGGGCGCGGCACCGGACGGAGCGGTCTTGCCAGCACCGGATTGCTGGGCGGCTTCGATGTCGCGCTTGATGATGCGACCGTGCGGGCCGGTGCCCTTGATCGCCTTCAGGTCGATATTGCTGAGCGACGCCAGGCGGCGGGCCAGAGGCGACGCGGCGATGCGGGTGCCACCAGAGGCCGCCGGTGCAGAGGCTGCGGCGGCGGGCGCCGGAGCGGCCTTGGCCGGTTCAGCCTTTGCCGCCGGGGCCGGAGCCGCAGCGGCGGGAGCGGCTGCGGCTTTCGGAGCCGGTGCCGCACCCTCACCCGCCAGGCGGGCGATGGGCGTGTTGACCTTGACGCCTTCGGTGCCGGCCGGGATGAGGATTTCCGTCACCTTGCCTTCGTCGACAGCCTCGACTTCCATGGTCGCCTTGTCGGTTTCGATCTCGGCGATGACCTGCCCGGCGGTGATTTCGTCTCCCACCTTGACGTGCCATTTGGCGAGAATGCCCTCCTCCATGGTCGGAGACAGGGCGGGCATTAAAATGTCAGTCATTTCAGCTTCTTCCCTGTATCTCTTAACGGTATGTCACGGCCTTGACGGCGGCGATGATCTTCTCAACGCTGGGCACGGTCAGGGCTTCGAGGTTGGCCGCGTACGGCATGGGGACATCTTCCTGGTGGACGCGGGCCGGCGGTGCGTCGAGATCGTCGAAGGCTTCGGCCATGACGCGGGCGGCGACTTCGGCGCCGACGCCGCACGGGCCCCAGCCTTCTTCGACCGTGACCAGGCGGTTGGTCTTGCGGACGCTGGCGACGACGGTATCGGTATCGAGCGGACGCAGGGTGCGCAGATTGACGACTTCGGCGTCGATGCCTTCATTGGCCAACTGTTCGGCGGCCTTGAGGGCGAAACCGACCATGCGCGAGTGCGCGACGATGGTGACGTCGACGCCTTCGCGCTGGATCTTGGCCTTGCCGATCGGCAGGACGAAATCGTCGGTCTCCGGGATGTCGAACTCCAGGCCGTACATCATCTCGTGTTCGAGGAAGACGACCGGGTTCGGATCGCGGATGGCCGCCTTGAGCAGGCCCTTGGCATCGGCGGCGTCGTACGGCGCGATGACCTTCAGGCCCGGCACATTGGCGTACCAGGCCGAATAGTCCTGGCTGTGCTGGGCGCCGACGCGGGCGGCCGCGCCGTTTGGACCGCGGAAGACGATCGACGACTTGATCTGACCGCCGGACATGTAGAGCGTCTTGGCCGACGAATTGATAATGTGGTCAATGGCCTGCATGGCGAAGTTGAACGTCATGAACTCGATGATCGGCTTCAGGCCCGCCATGGCGGCGCCCGACCCGATGCCGGCAAAGCCCATTTCGGTGATCGGCGTGTCGATGACGCGGCGGTCGCCGAATTCCTCGAGCAGGTTGCGCGACACCTTGTAGGCGCCCTGGTATTGCGCGACCTCTTCGCCCATCAGAAAGACCTTGTCGTCGCGGCGCATTTCTTCGGCAATGGCATCGCGCAGGGCGTCGCGGACCGTAATCTTGACGGTCGGCGTGCCTTCGGGCCAGTCGGGTTTGGACTCGACCGGCGCGGCGACCGGCTTGGCGGCTGCCGGTGCGGCAGCGGCGGGCGCTTCCGTCTTGGTTTCCGGCGCGGCCGTGGCAGGCGCCGGCGAAGCGCTGGCGCCGCCTTCGAGACGGGCGATCGGCGTGTTGACCTTGACGCCTTCGGTGCCGGCGTCGATCAGGATGGCCTCGACCTTGCCTTCGTCGACCGCTTCGACTTCCATCGTCGCCTTGTCGGTTTCGATTTCGGCGATCACCTGGCCGGCGGAGACTTCGTCGCCGACCTTGATGAGCCACTTGGCGAGGGTGCCTTCTTCCATCGTCGGAGAAAGCGCGGGCATGAGTATATCTGTCATAGGATTTTGCCCTCGTACTTAAGCTTCTGTATAAACTTCGGTGTAGAGCTCGGACGGATCCGGCTCCGGGCTCGTCTGGGCGAATTCGACCGCTTCCAGGACGATCGCCTTAACCTCGTTGTCGAGGGCCTTGATCTCGTCTTCCTTGACGCCGGCCTGCTCCAGCATGGTCTTGATATGGTCGATCGGGTCGCGGGTCGTCTTGACCTCGTCGACCTCTTCCTTGGAGCGGTACTTGGCCGGATCGGACATGGAGTGACCGCGATACCGGTAGGTCTTCATTTCCAATATATAGGGGCCCTTGCCCGTGCGCGCATGCTCGGCGGCCTTCTTGGCGGAGGCCTCGACGGCGAAAACATCCATGCCGTCAACCACTTCGCCCGGGATGCCGAACGAAATGCCGCGCTTGTACAGTTCGGTGGTCGACGAAGCGCGGGCCAGCGACGTGCCCATGGCGTATTCGTTGTTCTCGATAACGTACACGACCGGCAGCTTCCACAGCTGGGCCATGTTGAAGCTTTCGTAGACCTGGCCCTGGTTGGCGGCGCCGTCACCGAAATAGGTGAAGGAGACATTGCCGTTCTTCTGATAAAAGTCGGCGAAGGCCAGGCCGGTGCCTAAGCTTACCTGCGCGCCAACGATGCCGTGGCCGCCGAAGAAGCCGGCCTCGATGTCGAACATGTGCATCGAACCGCCCTTGCCCTTGGACGAGCCGCCCGAACGGCCGGTCAGTTCGGCCATGACGGCCTTGGGGTCCATGCCAGCGGCCAGCATATGGCCGTGGTCGCGGTAGCCGGTGATGACCTGGTCGCCCTTGTTGGCGGCGGCGTACATGCCGACGGCGACGGCTTCCTGGCCGATATAGAGGTGGCAGAAGCCGCCGATCAGGCCCATGCCGTACAACTGACCGGCGCGCTCTTCAAAGCGGCGGATCAGAACCATTTCGCGATAATATTTGAGAAGATCGTCCTTGGACGTATTGCGAAGCGCAGCGGCCGGTTTGGTTCCACTGTCGTTGGTCTTGGCGGCACGCGCCATGGACACCTCCATTTAAAAAGCCGCAGCCGGAGGGGAGTTCCGGCCGGATCGTGCGCCGGTGGCCCAGCGTCGCACACGCTTATGAAGGGCGTGGCGAAGACGTGCGGCGCGCACGTCAAGGATCAGTTCCCTTTATGAGAACCGTGCCTTCGCGTAAAGAGCTAAAGAAGGGTCAGGAATTAGCCTGGGTGTCGCTGGAATAGCGGATCACATAGGCTTTCGGCTCGGTAAGGCCCAGCAGCAGCCGGGCCCGTTCTTCGAGTAGATCCTTGGAAAGATTGTCGGCACGCAAGTATTTGGCGCGCGCCTCCAAGTCGGCATGCTCGGCTTTCAGTTGCGCGAGCTGCTGCTCCTTGGCGGCCAAGTCACGATCGCGGGCTTCTTGAGAAAAGAATCCCTTTTCGCCGGTTAAATACTGTACGCAAACATAGGTCAGAACAAGTGCGATAAGTGCAGTAGGCAAGTAGGGCCTCAAACGGAATAACACGACTTGCGCCCTTTCTGGACTGCGTTGACCGACTTTCCGCCAGTTTTCGGCCATCGCGGTTAACAAACTGTTGCTAAACATGTCTTTGCAGCGCAAAAAATTGTTCGGAAAAGCCGGCAATGATCGCGGCAAAATCACGGCGTTTTTATCATGTGCGTCAAAAATCTGCCCCGCGCGGAAAGCGGGATTCGTCAAAATGGCGAACAGATGGAGTTTAAATGCATGTGTTGGATGTGTTTTAAACCACGAACCACACGAACAGACACGAACGCTATTAAAGGAATGACGGCGTTCGTGTCTGTTCGTGTGGTTCGTGGTAAAAATTTTTCTTAACTCGTTCAAACAGAAAAGAAAAAAGGCGCCTGCGATGCCGCAGGCGCCCTCACCTATTAGCCTGTTCCGCCGATCAGCAGCGGATGACACCGACGCCGGCATAGACGGCTTCATCGTCCAGCATCGATTCGATGCGCAGCAGCTGGTTGTACTTGGCCAGCCGATCCGAACGGGCCAGTGAGCCGGTCTTGATCTGACCGCAGTTCATGGCCACCGACAGGTCGGCGATGGTTGAATCCTCGGTTTCGCCCGACCGGTGCGACATGACCGAGGTGTAGCCGGCGCGGTGCGCCATATCGACGGCGTCCATGGTCTCGGACAGGGTGCCGATCTGGTTGACCTTGACCAGGATCGAGTTGGCCATGCCTTCGACGATGCCGGTTTCCAGGCGGTCCGGGTTGGTGACGAACAGGTCGTCGCCGACCAGCTGGATGCGGTCGCCCAGGGCCTCGGTCAGGCCCTTCCAGCCTTCGTAATCGTCCTCGGCCATGCCGTCCTCGATCGAGCAGATCGGGAAGTTGTTGGCCAGATTGACCAGGTAGTTGACCATGCCCGATTGATCGAGCACCTTCTTTTCGCCGGTCATGTTGTACTTGCCGTCCTTGAAGAACTCGGTCGAGGCGACATCCATGGCCAGCCAGAAGTCGGAACCGGCCTTGTAACCCGCCTGTTCGCCGGCCTTCATAATGAAGGTCAGGGCTTCCTCGGCCGACGGGATGTTCGG
>CAYULN010000200.1:0-12572 GCA_964445605.1 uncultured Caulobacteraceae bacterium
CCGGATGTTCGAACGTATTGGTGCTGTCCATCTTAGGCGCCGCCAAGGTTTCGCCCTTCGCCGCCTTGGCTTTCAGCCCCATCGCCGTCAAGTCGACTTCCAGCGGTTGCGTCGGGTCGAGATTGGTCAGCGACACATAGGTCTTGCCGTCCTTACCCTTCGCGGCCGTCACGTCCAAGCGCGGCAATGTAATGTCGCCATGGACATAGCTGCCGCCGTCATAGGCCACCGGCAGGAAAGTCGCGTCCTGGAACGGCACGTATAGCTTGAACAGATAATAGGTCGGCGTCAGCACCATCTTGTCGCCCTTGGTAAGGATCATAGACTGTAGGACGTTGATCATCTGGGCGATATTGGCCATGCGCACCCGGTCGGCGTGACGGGTGAAGATATTGAGCGTCACCGCCGCCAGCACGGCGTCGCGCTGCGAATTCTGTTGCTGCAGGTAGCGCGGGTTGGACCCTGGCGCCGGCAGATACCAGGCGCCCCATTCGTCGACCACCAGGGCGACCTGCTTCTTCGGATCGTATTTGTCCATGATGGCGGAATGCTTGGTCACAAGCTCTTCCATCTTGTAGGCCGACTTGATGACGTGGGCGTAGGCATTTTCGTCGAAACTGTCGGCCGTGTTCGACGGCGGCCAGTTGTCGAAGCCGGAATAGAAGTGCAACGACAGCCCGTCGATCGACCAACTGAAGATCTGATGCGTCGACGCTTCCATCATCACTTCGGTCCAGTGATAGTCGTCAACGTTCGGACCCGACGAGATGCGCTTCATGCCATTGGGATCGTAGTCGCCATTATTGATCTGCTGCGCCAGGTCATAATTGCGCGCGAACGTCGCATAGGTTTTGTAGACATCAGCGTAGTGCTCGGCGGTCATCGATCCGCCGCAGCCCCAGCTTTCGTTGCCGACGCCGAAGAACGGCACCTTGAACGGCGCCCGGTGGCCATTGGCGGCGCGTTCCTGCGCCAGCGACGAGATCGCCGGATCGGCCGTCATGTATTCCAGCCAGTCCGACATCTCCTGCGGCGAGCCCGAGCCGACATTGCCCGACACATAGGCTTCCGAGCCGATCTGGTCGATAAAATCCATATATTCATGCGTGCCGAACTGGTTCGATTCCGGCACCCGGCCCCACAGATAGTTGACGGTTGTCGGCCGCTTGGTGGGATCGCCGATGCCCTTGCGCCAGTGATAATCATCGGCATAGCAGCCGCCCGGCCAGCGCACGTCCGGCACATGGATCGCCTTCAGCGCCGTCACCACATCGCTGCGGATGCCGCGCACATTGGCGATTTTCGAGTCCTTGCCGACCCAGATGCCGTCATAGATACCGGTGCCGAGATGCTCGGCAAACTGGCCGAAAATGTGCCGGTCGATCCTGGCGCCCGGCTGATCGGCCTTGACGGTCACAGCGATGGCGGCCGGTGCGTCCTTGGCGATGGCTGGGGCAGCGAGAACGAGCGCCAGCGCACTGGCGGCCCAAAAACGCATGATGTTGCGAGTGAAGGTTTTGGACATGGCCGTTTCGTTCCCTTTGTGCGTTCGTCTTATATAGTCTGACAATTAACGGGTTTAGGATGTGGCTTTACAATTGTCAAATGTCTGAGGAAATGCTAGCGTTTTTACCATGGCAGCGATTATGCGAACGGGGATAAAAAAGGCGCAAGAGGCCGTATTCGCAGCGGAAGGGCAGGGTGGCCCTTCGGCGCTCAGTCGCGACCGCCTGGATACCCCCTTTCGCAACCTTTTGTCACAAGGCCGTCTGCATGGCGAACTGGCCCATAGCCTGGGGGTTCGCATCCTGCGCGGCATCCATGCGCCCGGTGATGTGTTACCGAATGAAATCGAAGCTTCCTCGTCTCTGGAAATTTCGCGTTCGGCTTATCGCGAAGCCATCCGCATCCTGGCTGCCAAGGGCATGGTCGAAAGCCGCCCGAAAACCGGAACGCGCGTCACCGAACGCGCCCGCTGGAATGTCCTTGATCCAGAGGTATTGGGCTGGATGTTCGAGGCGGAGCCGAGCGAATCCTTCATTATCAATCTGTTCGAACTGCGCTTGATTACGGAACCGGCCGCTGCCGCCCTGGCCGCGCAACGCCGCGACCAGGGCCATATCGACGCTATGGATGAGGCGCTAAAGGTGATGGCCAAGGAGACACTAGCCACTGAAGCCGGACGGCAGGCCGATCTCGATTTCCACTATGCCCTTTTGCAGGCGACGGGCAACGAAGCCCTGGCTTCCTTAAGCAGTTCGATCGGCGCCGCCGTGGCCTGGTCAACCCGTTACAAGCAACGGGTCGAAGCCCTTCCGCGCGACCCTGTGCCGGAGCATCGGGCCGTTTTCGAAGCCATCGCACGCGGCGACGCCAGCGACGCCCGCTGGTGCATGGAAACCCTGGTGCGCCTGGCCTTGCGCGACACCCAGGAAAGCATGAGCATCAAATAAGCGGCCTGTCATGCCGTTTTGTCTGAGTAATGCTCGGGTGGTAGGCTACCGTGTAACCTGGCGTAAATGTGTTAACCATGCCACAGTCCCAGATAACGGGATCAATTATACTATAATAGCGGTGGTCACGACCGCAAACAATGTTATAAATCCGCCATAAACGAGTCGCGCCGGCCGGAAAACGGTCGCCGAAAAAGAAAAATACCGTAACACAGGCGGAAATTCCGATGCCGTACATCTTATCAGGGGGGAACGGTCATGACGGGCGCTGTCGCTAATCGCGCCGCGCTGCTGGCCTTTGTGGGCACGCAGATCCTGCCGCATGAGGCTGGGCTGCGCCAATGGCTGACGCGACTGGGTGTGAAAACGGATGAACGCGACGATATCATTCAGGAAGTCTACTGCCGCCTGCTGCGGTTGGAGCGCTTCGATCATATCGAAGACCCGCGCGCCTATCTGTTCCATTCGGCGCGCAACATCGTGCTCCAGCAGGTCCGCCGCAATCGGGTGGTGTCGATCATGACTGTGCAGAACCTCGATGAACTCGGTGTCGCCGATCGCCGCCCCAGCCCCGAGACACAAACCTCGGCGCGCCACGAATTGACCCAGGTGCTGGGCCTGATCGGCGGTTTGCCTGAACGGTGCCGCCAGGTGTTCGAATTGCGCAAGGTGCACGGCCTGTCGCAGGCCGAGACCGCCAAGGCCTTGCGCATCAGTGAAAATATCGTCGAGAAGGAAACCGCCAAGGGGCTGACCCTGATCCTGCGCACCCTGGCCGAACAGTCGGCGGGTTTGCAGATGGTCCGTCCGAGGCGCTTGCCGCGTCAGGAGACTCGAAATGCGTTGGGAGCGCTCGATGTCGCGGATTGATGACGAAGCCGCGGCCTGGGTGGCCCGGCGGCATTCCAGTGACGTTGCGGAAAGCGAGGTCGAATTCCGAGCCTGGCATGACGCTGATCCGCGTCATGCCGGCGCCTATCTGCGCGCCGAAGCCGCCTGGACTCTGCTCGATCGTTCGCAAGTGTTGAACCACGGCCAGGATGACGATCAGCGTTCCGCCCGGATGGCTGCCCAACGCAGGGCCGCCGCGCGTCGGCACACACGTCGCACCGTCTTGGGAGGAGCCATTGCCGCCTCACTGGCCGCTGCGGCCGGCCTCGGCTATGTGTTGAAGGATCGTCTCAGTCTGGAAACGCGGCGGGGCGAACTGCGTAACGTGCCGCTGTCCGACAAGTCCGTCGCCGCCATCAATACCGACAGTCATATCGACGTCGACATGACCAGCCATCTGCGCCATATCCAGGTGGTCAAGGGGGAGGCCTGGTTCCAGGTCGCCAAGAACAAGGACGCGCCGTTCGTCGTTTCGGCGGGCGATGTCCGTGTCCGCGCTGTCGGTACGGCCTTCAGCGTTCGCCGCCGTGACACGGGCGCCGACGTGTTGGTGACCGAAGGCGTGGTCGAAACCTGGAACGTGCGCGATACGGACAAGCGCCTGACCCTGACCGCCGGCAATGAAGCCTTTGTGCCTTTCGCTCCGGCTCAGGTGGACGTCGTCTTCCGGCCGCAGGAAGTAACGCGCAAGCTGGCCTGGCGTGAGCGCGAGATCATTCTGAAGGAGGAAGACCTGGCCGTCGCCGCCGCCGAGTTCAATCGCTATAACGACCAGCAGATCGTCATTGCCGACCCGGCCCTGCGTGAGATGAAACTGGTCGGCGGCTTCCAGGTCGATCAACCGGAAAGCTTTGCCCGTGCCGTTCGCGCAGCCCTTAACGTGCCTGTCGTCATCCATAACGACCGTATCATAATTGGCACAGGTTCGGACGCCGGATAATCGCCGCCTAAATCATACGATAATTTCCGGCGGAAGTCCGTTCCCTGTGCATCTGTTATTTTGAAGGGGCCGCGAGTGCTCCTCGAAACCGAATAAGCCAGGGAAGATCACTATGTTTCACAAATACGATGCGGCGTTCCGCGCTGCACTGATGGGCTCCGTCGCCGCTGTCGCCGTCCTGGCGCAACCGGCCGCCGCCCAGGACAAGAGTTTCAACATTCCCGCCCAGGACGCCGTCACGGCCGTGCCGAGCTTCGTGCAGCAGTCGGGCCTTCAGGTCCTGGCCGCCGCCAGCGACCTGAAAGGCATCAAGACCAACGCGGTTCAGGGCAATATGAGCGCCGACGCCGCGCTTGCCGCCTTGATCAGCAATACCGGCCTGACCGTCAAGTCGCGCGACGGCGCCTCCGCCGTGCTCGGCCGCGTCGCCACCGCCGAATCGAAGGCCACTGAAGCCGCCGCCGTGGCGCCCACCGACACACAGGAAGTCGTCGTCGTCGGCATGCGCAAGTCGATGCGCGACGCGCTCGGCATCAAGCGCGCCGAACCCGGCGTCGTCGAAGTCGTGTCGTCGAAGGATATCGGCGTCCTGCCCGACGTGACCATTGCCGAAACGCTTGATCGCCTGCCCGGTTTGAACGTCACCCGCGACCGCGGCAATGACAGCCAGGCGGCTATCCGCGGCTTGGGTCCGCGCATGGTGCTGGGCCTGATCAACGGCCGCGAAATGGCATCTTCCGAACCGGATCGCAACGTTCGCTGGGAAATCTTCCCGTCGGAAGTCGTTTCCGGCGTCGAAGTCTACAAGTCCTCCGAAGCCAAGCTGGTTTCCGGTGGCATTTCCGGTACGGTCGACATCCAGACCATCCGTCCGCTTGACTACAAAGGCCCGGCCCTGACGGTTCGCGCGGGTCCGGTCTATTATGACGGCGGCACCAGCCTGCCAAACTATGACGGGATGGGCTACCGCGCGTCAGGCGCCTGGGTAACCAAGCTGACCCCCGATCTGGGTTGGGTCGTCGCCGCGTCGGTGCAACGCCAGAAGAACGGCTATGAAAACATCATGGGCGGCGGCTGGAATACTTTTGACGGCGGCCATACGGGGCCTGTCGGCTCGACGACTGGCCCGAAGATCGATACGCCGTGGGGCGCTTCGTTCGAGGAAAAGGCCATCACCACCGACCGCGACAGCCTGTCGTCGTCGCTGCAATGGAAGCCGAGCGATCACTTCGAAGGCCGTTTCGACGTCCTGGAAAGCGACATCAAGATCGACGAACAGGACAATGGCGGCTGGTACAGCGACTGGGGCAATTGGGACGGCGGCAACGCGACTGGCTACACCAACAACGTCATCGAGAACGGCGCCTTGGTCAAGACCGACATGACCTTCTGGTCGACCTATCATCCGTATGTCGCGCGCTATCGTCAGGACATGAAGTTGTTCGCCACCGGCGCCAATGGCAAGTGGCGCTATGACGACTGGACGGTCGTTGCCGACATCGCCTACAGCCAGGCCGAACGCTACGGCATGTGGCAGGCGGCGGAAATGCAGAACAACGCCGGCCCGGCCTCCTACGACTATCGCGGCTCGCATCCGTCGATTAAGGTGCAGATCAACGCCTGGGATGCCGCCAAGGCCGGTGGGCTCCAGGTCAATAACGGCCAGGCCGATGTCAGCCACACCAAGGATCAACTGACCACCGCCAATCTCGACTTTGAGCGTCATCTGAACGGCAACTTCTGGACTTCTCTGAAGTTCGGCGCGCGCCTTTCCGATCGCGCCAAGTTCGATTTGACCTCCCAAAGCGGTTTCGCCAGCGGGTATAAGACCGCGACACCGGTCATATCGACCGTCAGCGGCACCCTGGCGCAGCAACTGTTCATCCCATGGAACTACAAAAACTTCAGTGTGCCGACCTTCATCGCCGGTGACTTCGCGACCGTGGCCACGGCCCTTTATGGTGCGACCGGGTACAACAATATCAATCCGGACTTCAAGCATCTGCCGTTCGGATCGGAAGTCGATGAAAACGTCGCCGAAACCTACCTCGAAGGTAACTACAACTCGACCTTCATGGGCGTGCCTGTCGACGGCAATATCGGCGTCCGCGTCGTCAATGTCGACAGCAAGAGCACAGGTCCGCAGACGGTAACGCCGGTTTCCGGCCCGTCGGTAACCACGGTCGTCACGCTCGGCCAGAACTACACCAAGGTCCTGCCCAGCGCCCTGGCGCGCTTCACGGTCGGCGACGGCACCTATCTGAAGATCGGTATTTCGCAAGCTTTGTCGCGGCCGCCGCTCAACGACCTGCGCGTTGATCGGGCTTACAGCCAGAGCCCCACGCCACCCTTTAGCGGTGGCGGCGGCAACCCGTACCTGAAGCCTTACCTGGCCGATCAGATCGACGTTTCGTATGAAAACTACTTCCGCAAGGACGGCTTGTTCGCGGTCTCGGCCTACGCCAAGAACATCTCGAACTTCATTGGTATCAATACGGTTCTCGAAACCCTGCCGGGCATCACGCAGCAAATCAGCTTCAACTCGCCACATAACCGCGACAAGAACGGCACCCTGAGCGGCATCGAATTCACCTATCAGACGCCCTTCTACTTTATTCCGGGTTTCGAGAAGTTCGGCATCTATTCGAACGCCGCCTTCACGGCCTCGAATATCAAGGAGAACAACCCGACCGGCAACCCGTACCCGATGAACGGCGTCGCCAAGACCACGGCGACCTTGGACCTGTGGTATGCTGACGACAAGTTCGAGACGCGTCTGGGCTTCAAGTACCACACGCCGTTCACCATCCTCTATGGCTGGGATTCCGGCGCCCTGACGGCCCTGCGCTCCGAACTGACGGCGGACTTCAGCGCGTCGTACAAGATCAGCGACCACCTGCAGGTCCGCTTCCAGGCGGGCAACCTGCTGAACACACCGCTGCGGAGCTATACCAACAACAATCCGTCGGAAATCGAGCGCACCGACTACTACGGTCACCGCTACCTGCTCGACCTGACATACAGGTACTAGTCTCAAGCCTTACCTCCCCGTCTCCCGCGGGGAGGTTTTTTTCTCCTTGATGGCAAACTGCGGCCGGACCCCTTGACCAGTGAGGAGTCCGGCCGTCATTGTATGATAATAATCAAAACGGAAACGCCCGAAGGACATTGCCATGACCCATCCCGCCCGCCGCGATATTCTCGTCTCCGCTTCCGCCTTGGCTTTGCTGGTGTCAGGCGCCGCCTCGGCGCAGACGGCTGCCAAGGCCGCTACTCCAGCACTGGCTCGGGCCGGCCGTACCCTGTTCGACGACGGCTGGCGCTTTGCCTTTGGTCACCTGTGGGATCAGGACAAGGACTTTGGTTTCGGCAAGAATCTGCGCACCTTCGCCAAGCAGGGCCCGGACGGCGGTGACGCTTCCAAGGCCGGCTTCGACGATTCCAAATGGCGGGAACTGAGCCTGCCGCACGACTGGGCGGTCGAGTTGCCGTTTGTCGACAGCGGCCGCGCCAAGAGCCTGAAAGCCGACGACCACGGCATGAAGTGGGACGCCGCCGCCGACCATGGCTTCAAGCCGCTCGGTCGCGATTTTCCGGAAACGAGCGTCGGCTGGTACCGCAAGACCTTGACGCTCGACGCTGCTGACAAGGGCAAGCGCATCAACTTGGAATTCGACGGCATCTTCCGCAATGCCATCGTCCTGTTCAACGGCTATATCGTCAGGCAGCATGATGGTGGCTACACGCCGTTTTCAGTCGACGTAACGGATTTCCTCAATACCGACGGCAAGCCGAACATTATAGCCATACGCGTCGACGCCTCGCTGGGCGAAGGCTGGTTCTACGAAGGGGCGGGCATCTACCGCCACGTCTGGTTGACCAAGACGGAGGCCGTGCATATCCCTCAATATGGTGTCTGGATACGGCCGAATGCCGACGGCTCGCTCGAAATCCGCACCACTATTCGCAACACCACGGCGGCCTCGCGCCTGATCACGGTGTCGCAGACTTTCGATGCCGACATCGCTGCCAATACCGTTACCAAGTCTGTTGCGGCCGACGATACCCTCGAAGTCACGCAGCTATGGACCGCAGGCAAGCGCCGCGCCTGGTCGCTCGAAGACCCGCATCTCTATGTGCTGCAAACCGTGCTTCTGGACGAAAACAAGACCGAGATCGACCGCGTCACCACCCGCTTCGGTTTCCGCGACATCAAGTTCGACGCCGACACGGGCTTCTTCCTCAACGGCAAATCCATTAAGCTTAAGGGTACCTGCAACCACCAGGACCATGCCGGTGTCGGTTCGGCCCTGCCGGATGCCCTGCAACGGTATCGTCTGACCTTGCTCAAGGAGCTGGGCTGCAACGCCATCCGCACCTCGCACAATCCGCCGACGCCGGAATTGCTCGATGCCTGCGACGAAATGGGCATTCTGGTCCTCGACGAGACCCGCATGATGACCTCGTCTGACGTCGGTCTTGAGCAGCTGTCGACCATGATCCGCCGCGACCGCAACCACCCGTCGGTCATCCTGTGGTCGATCGGCAACGAGGAACAGTCGCAGCAGGGTACGCCGCGCGGCGCCGTCATTGCCTGGACCATGAAACGCCTGGTCAATCAACTCGATCCGACCCGGCTGATCACCGCTGCCATGGACGGTGGCTACGGCCTGGGCATCACCGAAGTCGTCGACGTCATGGGCTTCAACTACCGCGACAACAAGATCGACGACTTCCACAAAGACTTTCCCAAAAAACCGATCATCGGCACGGAAACCGCCTCGACAGTGTCGACACGCGGCGAATATGCCCGCGATGAGGCCAAACATATCGTCCCGGCCTACGATACCGACGCGCCGTGGTGGGCAGCCACTGCCGAGCAGTGGTGGCCGCATTTCGACGCCAAGCCGTATATCGGCGGCGGCTTCGTCTGGACTGGCTTCGACTATCGCGGCGAGCCGACGCCGTTCTCGACCTATCCATCGATCTCTTCGCAATTCGGCATCATGGACACCTGCGGCTTCCCCAAGGACGTCTACTACTATTACCGCGCCTGGTGGCGGCCGGAACCGCTGCTGCACCTGTTCCCGCACTGGAACTGGGAAGGCAAGGAAGGGCAGACGGTTTCGGTTTGGGCCTATTCCAACGCAGATGAAGTCGAGCTGTTCGTCAACGGCAAGTCGGCGGGCAAGAAGGCGATGACGAAAGACATGCACGTCGAATGGAGCGTGCCCTACGCGCCGGGCAAGATCGAAGCCTTCGCCTACAAGGCCGGCAAGGTCATCCTCAAGGACGCGCGCGAAACCGCCGGCCCGGCGGCGAGAATCGTCCTGACCGCCGACCGCGCGACGCTTGCCGCCGACGGCCGCGACTGTGCCGTTCTGCGCGCCGAAGTGGTCGATGCCAAGGGGCGCACGGTGCCGAAAGCTGGCAACCTGGTCACCTTCGCGGCTGCGGGTCCGGGCGCGGTCATCGGCGTCGGCAACGGCGATCCCAACTGCCTGGAAGCCGACACGGCGTCGAAACGCTCAGCCTTCAACGGCCTGTGCTGCGCCATCGTCCAGACCAGTAAATCCAACGGTTTGATCAGTATCACCGCCTCTGCGGACGGCTTGAAGTCCGGCACGGTGACGCTGAAATCGGCCTGAGGGGGAGGGAAGAACGGCGATGTGATAATTTGATCGCATCGCCGTTCTACATATTCGGCGGTCATTCCACATATATGGACGCCTTCACGAAATTGTATTAATTTTTTCCGGTCGGTGCGGCGTGCCCGGCCGAATGACGCGTTGCGGCACGCAGCAAACAGACAAAAAACCGGCATATTCAGCAGGATAAAGCCGGACTAGGAAACGCCAGGCCGGGGAAAATCACATGAGAGTCCGATTTTTCGGAGGAAAAAGCCGCGTCGCTCGTCTTCTTGCAGGAGCGGTGCGATGACGGCCGGGCCACCCTTAGGGGCCGACCCTGAAATCGTCGCCTGGGTGAGCGCCCAGATCGTGCCGTTCGAAGCCGAACTGCGTCATTGGCTGCGCGGTGTCTCAAAGGGCGCCTTCGAAGTCGATGACCTCATACAGGACATCTATTACCGCTTGCTCAAGCTGCCATCCGTCGACCATATCGGTGAACCGCGCGCCTATCTCTATCAGATCGCGCGCAACATCATCATCGACCAGATGCGAAGAAAGGCCGTCGTGCGCATCGACACCGTTCAGTCTCTGGATGACCTCGCGGGCTTCGACACGAGCCCGTCGCCGGAGCGTGTCGCCTTGGCGCGCGCCGAGCTGAAATGGGTGCTGGGCCTGATCGCCAACTTGCCGGAACGCTGCAAGGAAGTATTCAAGCTGCGTAAGATCTACGGTTTGTCGCAGGCGGAAACGGCGCGCAATCTGCGTATAAGCGAGAATATCGTCGAAAAGGAAACGGTGCGCGGCCTGGCCCTGATTTCGGACATGGTGGCCAAGGTCGGCGTTTCCGGTTACGAAGCGGCGCGCAAGGCGCGAGCGCGGTTGAAGGTTGCCAATGCCAAAGATTGACGACGTCGCGCTGACCTGGGTGGCGAAGCAATCCGCCGGCCCCTTAAGCGCCATCGATCAGGAGGCCTTTGCGACCTGGTACGCCGCCCATCCGCGTCACCAGGGCGCCTATCTGCGCGCTCAAGCCATCTGGCACAGCCTCGATAAGGCGGCCATCCAGCCTAACCTCGTTCCCGCGCCGAAGTCCGTCCGTCGTGCGACCAACCGACGCAATTTCCTGATGGGGGGGATGGCCGCCAGCGTTGCCGCCTTGGTGGTGGGCGGCTACGTCGCCAAAAGCCTGCGCGATCGGCAAGTCCTGACGACCGCCGTCGGCGAATTCCGCAAGGTGCCGCTGGCCGACCGGTCCTTGGCCAGCCTGAATAGCGGCAGCCATGTCGAGGTCAACATGACGCCGCACCTGCGCCGCGTGGTGCTGCGCGAGGGCGAGGCCTGGTTCGAAGTCGCCAAGAATCCCGATGCGCCGTTTGTCGTCGAAGCCGGCAATATCCGCGTCCGCGCCGTCGGCACGGCCTTCAGCGTCCGCCGCCGCGACAATGGCGCCGACGTCCTGGTCACCGAAGGCGTGGTCGAGGCCTGGAGCGACGGCGGCAATGCCGACCGCCGCCAGATTTCCGCCGGTGAGGAAGCCTTCGTCGCTGACGACGCCAAGGTTATCAAGGTTTCCGGTACGCCCGAGGAGGTCGAGCGCAAGCTGGCCTGGCGCGAAGGCAATATCATCCTCGACAACGACACCCTGGCCGACGCGGTCACCGAGTTCAACCGTTACAACACTCAGAAGATCGTCATCGCCGATCCGCGCCTTAATCAGACACGCTTTGTCGGCCAGTACCGGATCGACCAGCCGGAGCAGTTCGCCGACGCGGTTCACAGCCTGCTCAACGTGCCAACGGCGACGGATGCGCGCGGCATCGTCATCGGTTCGCCGTCCTCAGGCCCGATTGGTTAATTTTTTTCGAATTCCTGGCGGAAAAAATCCGCGCGTTCGTTTCCGTAAGCAGGGGCGAGTACACGACGCCCTCAAGTAATAAAAATACAAACCGATAGAACGGACAAAGGAAACGTCGAATGAAGCTGGGGAATTACCGCAAGGTCAGCCTTGCCATGCTCGCGAGTGTGAGCGCCATTGCTATGACCGCCGGGCCGGTTTACGCGGCCGGAGTCGAAAGAAGCTTCAACATACCGTCTCAGCCCGCCAAGACCTCTTTACAGGTCTTTGCCAAGCAGTCAGGTATGCAGGTACTGGCCAACAGTGCCGATCTCAACGGTATCGTCACCAATGACGTCAACGGCACCTTCGCGCCGGAAGAAGCCCTGCAGCGCCTGATCAACGGCAGCGGTCTGGCCATGCGCGTCAATGCCAACGGCGTCGCCCTGATCGTCAACGCCCAGGCTCAGGCGGCCACCGGCACGCCGGCCGCCGCGACCGTAGCGGCCACGCCGCCGGCCGACGATACGATCGTGGTCGTCACCGGCTTCAAGAAATCCTATGCCGACGCCGTGCGCATGAAGCGCAACGCCGTGGGCATCACCGATTCGATTTCGTCGGACGGCCTCGGCCGCTTCCCCGACCTGAACGTCGGTGAAGCCGTCCAGCGCATTCCGGGCGTGCAGATCAATCGCGAAGCCGGCTCGCGCGACGCCACCATCAACCTGCGTGGCCTTCCAGGCACCTATGCCCGCACCACCATCAACGGCCTGGCCTTCGCCGAGCCGATCCTCGATTCGTCGACGCCGCTGGGCGCCTTCAAT
>CAYULN010000201.1:0-3808 GCA_964445605.1 uncultured Caulobacteraceae bacterium
GTTGTTGCGGTCCTGCACGTCGATGCCCCAACTGGTGCGCCGTTCCGGGAAATCCTGGCTGAAGCTGACCGCGTACTTGTGCGGCTCGACGCCGGAAACGCGCCGCAGATCGCCGGTGACAGGGTCCTTGACCACGGTCTGCCGGTCGGTCCAGTCGACGCTCAGGCTGCCGCCCTTGACGTGCAGTCGGTCGAGCGGCAGGTCGAGCTTGAGCTTCAGATAGTCCCATTTCGACCGGCCGATATTGCCGCTGGCTGTAAACACATCCGCCCCGTCGAACACGGCGATATAGTCCGATGTATCCTCAACGTCGTAATGCTCGTAGGCCAGGGTCAGGGCGCCCTTGTCCCAGAACGACCGCTCCAGGATCAGCGTGTTCAGCCACATCTTCTGAGGCACCAGGGCGGTATTGCCGAGCGTCACCTTGTTGGTCTGCAATTCGACCGACGACGCGAAACTCGAAAAACTCAGTTGATCGACCTGACGGACGGCTTTCCAACTCAGCTTGGTATGGTCGCCGAGGGCATAGACCGCCTGGAAGCGCGGCTTGTAATAGACGAAACTGTCGGCGCGGCCGTCCTGCGGCACCGAAATGGTCGAGTTTTCCACCTTCAGCTCCGCCTCGAAGCCGAGTTTCGGCTTCGCCTGCCAGTTGGCCGTGGCGAACGATTCCGTCCGGTCTTCCTCGACGCGGACCTGGCTGGTCGTCAGGCTGGAGGTCGGCGACGCGTAGGACGAAATTTCATCACGGCTATTGAACGCCTGTTCCGACCCGGCGCTGAAGGTCAGGCCGTCGCGTTTTTCCCAGCTCAGGCGGCCGTTGATGATGCGTTCATCGGTCAGGGTCAGCGCCAGGAAATTGGCCGGGCCGCTGCTGTCGGTATAATTATCGAAGATATGGTCGCGCTCATGCCGCCGCAGCAGGTTGATGTCGAGCCCCAGGCCATGGCCGAACTTGCGTTCGTACTGGCCGCCGATCTCGCTCGGCATATCCTTCTCGATATAGGTTTCCCGGGCGGTGTCGGTGCCTTCGTAGGCCGTATGCGACCGGTAGACCGATGGATTGTAGCTGCCGTTGAACGACAGCTTGCCGCCCCACAGCGGCCGCGAATGGGCGGCCTGGGATTCCTGGCCCGAACCGCCGCCGATGCGCGGAATACCGAGCGTTTCGACCGTCCCGTCGGCATGGCGGGTGATGCGGTCGGCGTGGTTGGCCTCGTTGTCGAAGAAGGTGTACATGTCGGCCGTGATATCGGTACTGCGGCCGTTGCGGTTGCTGTTGAAGCTGACCAGCAGCACGCCCTTGGCGTTGCGGCCGCCCATGTTGCGCCAGATGCCCATGACCGACAGGCTGGGGCGCGCGTCGGTCTTGCGCACCACATTGACCACCTGGCGCTGGCCATGCATGTCGATGCCGGGCGCGCCTCCGGTGATTAGCTCGACATAGTCCACCTGGGCGGCATTGATATTGGACAGGGTGGTGCCGAGATCGGTCTTGCTGGCTGGGCGCTGGCCGTCGATCAGCACATTGCCGGCGGTGCCGGAAAAGCCGCGCGCGCTCTCGCCGGCGTCGAAGACAAAGCCAGGCACGTGCAGGACCATGTCATAGGCGGAGTTGACCTGGAACTGTCTGAAGAAGGCGGCGTCATAGCGAACGACCGTGCCGCTCGCGGGCACCTGCGGCTGCGCCACGGCGGGCAGGGCGGCAGCGCAGACAGACAGCAGGCAGGGCAGGGGGGCGAAGCGCATCAACGGGGCCGTGGCGACGAACAGGCGGACAGCCCGGCGCCGCCCACGGCCTAGTCATTTCGTTTCAACCGAAATTATTCAAGTTAAAAGGATGTAATCTGATCGCCAAAATCTCGCCCGCTTTGGCGTAACAGGCTTTAGGACGTCCCACCGACGGTTAGTCCCCTGATCCGCAGACTTGGCTGGCCGATGCCAACCGGCACGCTCTGTCCGGCCTTGCCGCAGGTGCCGACGCCGGGATCGAACTTGAAATCGTCGCCGACCATGTCGACCTGGCTCATCGCCGCCGGGCCGTCGCCGATCAGGGTGGCGCCCTTGACCGGCGCGCCGACCTTGCCGTCCTCGATCAGATAGGCCTCGGTGCATTGGAAGACGAACTTGCCGTTGGTGATGTCGACCTGGCCGCCGCCGAAATTGACGGCGTACAGGCCCTTTTTCGTATTGGCGATCATATCGGCCAGCTTGTCCTGGCCTCCGCGCATGAAGGTGTTGGTCATGCGCGGATAGGGCTGGTGGGCATAGGATTGCCGGCGGCCATTGCCGGTCGGCTTGGCGCCCATCTGCCGCGCCGACAGCCGGTCGTGCATGTAGCCGACCAGGACGCCGTCCTCGATCAAGGTGGTGCACGAGGTCGGAGTGCCTTCGTCGTCAATGTTGAGCGAGCCGCGCGCGTCCATGATGGTGCCGTCATCGACGATGGTCACGCCCTTGGCGGCGACCTGTTTGCCCATCTTGCCTGAAAACGCCGACGTGCCCTTGCGGTTGAAGTCGCCCTCCAGGCCGTGACCGACCGCTTCGTGGATCAGTACGCCGGGCCAGCCGGGCCCGAGCACCACGTCCATTTCGCCGGCCGGTGCCGGGATGGCGTCAAGATTGACCAGGGCCTGGCGGATCGCTTCGTCGACCTGCGCCTGCCACTTGTCCGGCGAGGTGACGTCGAACCACGAAATGCGACCGCCGCCGCCCGACGAGGCGGTTTCGCGGTGGCCGTCCTTTTCGATCGACACGCTGACATTGATGCGCACCAGCGGCCGATAGTCGTGATAAATCTCGCCGCTTGAGCGCAGGATGGTGATGTCGCGCTTGTCGGCGGCTAGCGACGCCGACACCTGCACCACGCCTGGATGGCGGGCCCGGGCGAATTCATTGATGGCCTGGAGCAGGGCGATCTTATCGCCGAAAGGCATTTCCCCCAAGGGATCGTGCGCCTTGTAATAACTTTGATTGGAACGCGGTGGATTGTCGCCTTTCAGCGTTATATCAATCGTTTTACCTTGCTTGGCCAGAACTGCAGCCTCGGCGGCGCGGTGGATGGCATCGAGCGACAGTTCGGCGCTGTTGGTGAAACCGATGGTCTCACCGGCCACGACGCGGAAACCGAACCCCTGGTCGGCGCCGTAGGCCGAGGATTTCAGGCGCCCATCGTCGAACAGCAGCGATTCGGTCTCGCGCTTCTCGATAAAGATTTCGCCGTCGTCGGCGCCTTTCAGGGCCTCTTCCAGTACGCCCTGGGCGGCGGACAGATCGAAGTCGCCCCAATCGGCGGAGGGAGCAAGCGAATCGGTAGCGGAAAGAGCCATGCGGAATCTCGGCAACAGGAGGCGGAACGGACTTTCTATTTAGGCACGTCCGGTGGCGATGGCTAGGCCCAATAACCGGCCAAGGCCCGTCCCGCCCGGCTGCGGCCCATAAAAAAGCCGGAAGGCTGCGACAAAAGAACGCATTTTTTGCGCGTAACCCGCTTATGCCTTTGAGAAAGGCCGAAGCGGCGTTTTTTGCCCTTTGCATTTGGCTGCGAACGCATTATGGGATCGTTTCGAACCGGGTGGGACAGACGCCCGGTGTTCGTGCGTCGCCGTAGGGCCGGAGCGCAGTTTATAAAGTCAGGCCGCGGGGCGCATGCGGGCGCGGCCAATTTAGAGGATTTTGCGAATGGGCATGAGTGGGCTGTTCGGTCGGAGGCTGTCAAAAGCCATGTCGGGCCTGGCGACAGGACTTGCGGGACTGGCGCTGTCCGCCTCCGCCTTTGCGGGCGAGGTCCTCAACAATGGCCAGCCGA
>CAYULN010000202.1:0-47849 GCA_964445605.1 uncultured Caulobacteraceae bacterium
CCCGTGCCGGCGGTGCTGATGCCCGCCGTCGAACAAGCCGATAATCCCAAGCCCAGACAAAGAAAAACGGCGATCCGGCGCATCACATATCTCCTGCTTTCCGGAATAATCCCACACGCCTGTGGCCAAAATCAGGTCAATTCAGGCCGCGCGCGTCCAGAATGGCGTTGCAGCCGAATTTCATGGTCTCGGCCACCTGCTCCCAGGTCCGTCCGGCCATCAGGGTGCGGAACATCGCCATGGTGGTCAGGCCGAACAGCAGATCGACCACGGCTTCGCGGTCGTTCGCCGGCCCCTTCATACGGCTAACCAAAGCATTCAGCGCGATCCGGCGGCGATTATTGCGTTCGGCGATCGCCTCGCCGAATTCCGGATCGGTGGCGGCGGCGTCATGCAGCCGGGCAAAGGACGAGTCACGCCCCCAGAATTCGCACAATATATCAATAGCTTGATCAAGGCCTTGGCGCGGATTTTCGTTCTGCATGGCCTCCAGGATGCGCATGATGCCGCCGCTGCGGGCGTTTTCGTCGAATACCGCCTCCAGCAACCCCCGCCGCGAACCAAACTGTTTATAGACCGTCAACCGCGTCACGCCCGCCGCCTTGGCGGCGCTGTCCATGGTGAACTGCGCCGAACTTTCCACCTCCCGCAGCAGTTTCGCCGCGGCTTCGACCACGCGTTGCCGGGTGGCGGCGGCGGCGGCATCACGTGAGGTGCTGGAATAGGGGCGTGGCGGCATTACGATCCTTCATTTTTGAGGCTTGCAATTCGATATACATAGTGTATACCACAATTCAGTGAACAGCGTGTATATCTGAATCATCAAACCCGAAACGGATTTTGCCCAAAGAGGTTTTGTTATGCAAATCCCGGTCATCCTAGCGCTTTCCGTGCACGTCCTGTCCGCGTTCTTCTGGATGGGGACGACCATGTCGATCGCCCGCAGCGGCGGTTTCGGGTTCGACAGACTGTTCCGGCCGCAAATGGGAGCGGCCCTGGTTGCCTTGCTGACAGGTGGGTATTTGTGGAGCCTTCTCCACACGGGCGGGTTCGGCACATGGGAAATGTGCCTGGCGGTCGGCATTGGCTGCGCGATTGTCGCGGCGGGCATCCAAGGTATCGGTGTCGGGCCGGTGATCCGCAAGTTGAAAAGCGGCGTGTTGGCAGCACCGGATGCGCAGAAACAGGCGGCGCGTGTGCAAGGTATCGCCGGCCTGTTCCTGGCGGTGACGCTGATCTGCATGGTGATAGGGCGGTATCTTTAAGATTTGCCGCGTTACGCCGGACGCGGAGTAGCCAGAGCCGTATATAGCTCCGGCCGGCGGTCGCGGAAGAAGCCCCAGGCGGCGCGATGCGTGTTGAGGTAGTCGAGGTCGAATTCGGCGACCAGGACGCCCTGCTCTTTGGCGCCGAATTCAGCGACCTTGTCGCCACGGTGATTGGCGATGAAGCTATGGCCGTAGAAGGTCTGGCCAGCTCCGTTTTGCGGCGAGATCAGGCTTTCGGTGCCGACGCGATTCGACGCCACCACCGGGATGACATTGGCCACCGCGTGGCCTTGCATGATGCGTTGCCATGGCGCGGCGGTATCGAGTTCGGCGTCGTGCGGCTCCGAGCCGATGGCGGTCGGATAGAACAGGACTTCGGCGCCTTGTAACGCCATGGCGCGCGCCGCTTCCGGATACCACTGGTCCCAGCAGATGCCGACGCCGACTTTAGCGAACTTGGTGTCCCACGCCTTGAAGCCAGTGTCACCCGGGCGGAAATAGTACTTTTCCTGATAGCCCGGCCCGTCGGGAATATGGCTCTTGCGATAGACGCCGAGCAATTCGCCGCCGGCGTCGATCATGACCAGGCTATTGAAATAATGCGGGCCTTCCTTCTCGTAGATCGAGGTCGGAATGGCGACATTGAGCTCTTTGGCCAGTTTTTGCATGGCCAGCACGCACGGGTGTTCGCGCCACGGAAAAGCGGTGGCGAACCAGCGCTCTTCCTGGCTGACGCAGAAATATTCGCCCTGGAACAGTTCGGACGGCAGGATGATCTGGGCGCCTTTTTGCGCCGCCTCGCGCACCAGAACCTCGGTGCGGGCGATATTGGCCGCCATATCAGGGCCATAAGCCGTTTGCAGAGCGGCGACTTTCACCGTTCTCGCCATTGTTCCAATCTCCAAGGAAAGCAGACGCGTTCGCGTCAGGCCTTAATTAGGGGCACCTGCTGGCTAATGCAATGGAACGATCCACCGCCGGTCAGAATCGCCCGCGACGACAGACCCAGAACCTGGCGTTCCGGGAACAGGCTTTGCAGCGCCTCGACCACCAGTTCACCCGGCCGTTCCTTGTAGATCGGCACCACGACGCAGTCATTGGCGATCAGGAAATTCATATGCGAGGCCGGGATGACTTCGCCGTCGTCGTCAGTGACCAGGCCCGGCGACGGGATGCGCACCACCTGCAGCGGCTGTCCACGCGCGTCGGTTTGCGACAGCAGCAGGCGCGTGGTGGCGTCGTACACATCGGCGTTGGGATCGTCGCGGCCGTAGGCGACCGGACAAGCCACGACACCCGGCGCCACAAAACGCGCCAGGTTGTCGACATGGCCGTCGGTATGGTCGTTCATCAGGCCGTCGTCGAGCCAGACGACTTTGCGGACGCCCAGGGTCTGCAACAGAAAGTCTTCGGCCAAAGCCTGCGTCCAGCCCGGGTTGCGGTTGGGATTGAGCAGGCATTGCCGGGTGGTCAGGACCGTGCCGTGGCCGTCATGATCGAGCGCGCCGCCTTCGAGGATAAAGTCCTGGATATCGCCCGGAAAGCCGTCGGCTTCGCTAATCTGGCGGGCCACTTCGTCGTCATGTTGCAGGTGATATTTGCCGCCCCAACCATTGTTACGGAAGCCAATCGGTTTGGGTTGGTGCAGATCATCATTATCGGGATCGTCGGCGACATAGATCGGTCCGGTATCACGGAACCAGATGTCGCCGAAACGACCGTCAACGATTTCGACGCGCTTGACGTCGCCAAGCAGGCCTTGCGCCGCCTTATGCGCCGCGTCGCCCATGACCATCAGCCGGACACGTTCGTCGCCCATTTCGGCCAGCACGCGCGCCAATGCCGCGACCTCGGCCTGGGCCGGGATCAGGTCTTCCTGCCACAACTTCTCATGGCTGGGGAACCCCAGCCAGATCGCCTTATGCGTTTCCCATTCCGCCGGCACGATACGTGTCATTGAGTGTCCCGTACTTTGAGCCTTTTTAAGAGGCCCTTCGAGCCCCGCAGCCGTTGCCGGGGTCTTATCATACGGCCGGATGATTTGACCATGGCCTGCGTCTGGTAAGTGCAAAAAATGGCAGGTGAAAAAAACGGCTCCCGGAGGTTCCCGGGAGCCGCGGATTTTGTCCGTTAAACGGTTCGATTAGAACTTGTAACGCAGACCGAACTTGACCTGATAGACCGACGAGACGTCGGGGTTCAGAGCGGATTGGGTAACCGGCGTGTATTGGTAGAAGTTGCCGGTACCGACCGCGCAGGTGCCCGATGCACCGTTTGCCGTCTGAGCCACCGCCTGACAGTTCAGGACGGATGCGCCGAAGCGGTTGTACGGGAAGCCAACTTGAGTCAGGACGCCGTAGTGGTCGTTGATCATGTTGCCCAGGTTGGTGATGTCCATCCAGGCCTCAAGCTTGCCCCAGTTCGGGTTGATCGCCGGGAGCTCCTGCATGATGCGCAGGTTGGAGAAGAAGTTGTCCGGCGATTTGAAAGCGTTCCGCGGAGCAATCGTACCGGCGTACTTGGTCAAGCCGAAGTTGTGGATGAACGCGTTAAAGGTATCGGCGTCGGCCTGGCTCTTGAACTTGACCAGCGGGTCGGACGTCAGAGTGACGTTGCCCGACGAGTCAAGCTTCGGCACGTAGAGCAGTTCGACGTTTGAGGTCGAATACAGCGAGTTCATGCCGAAAGCGCCGGTCGAAGCGTTTGCTTCGGCATTCGCGGTCGCAGGCGAAGATGTGACGGCATCCGAGAAGACGAAGCTGAAGCGCTGACCTGTACGGAACTGGTTGTACAGGCGGAAGCTGGTGCGGTTGTCGCCGAAGAATTTGTGTTCGTAACCCAGCGTCAGCTTGGCGATGGTGTCGATCTGATAGTTCGAGGTCGCCGCACCCGGATGGTTCGGATCGGACCAGGTCGACTGACGATAGCTGGACGTCGCCACCGAGCTGGTGCCCGAGTTGATATCCGTCGCCTTCGAGAAGGTGACCGCCGCGTCGAAGCTGAGGCCGTCGGCCCAACCGCTGTGGTAGGTCTTGCTCATCTGGAGAGACAAGGACCGCGCCTTGCCCAGGGCCGCTTCCGTCAGCACGACGTCGGTGCGGTTCTTCTTAATTCCGCCGTTGACCAGGCCGAAATATTCCGGGCGGCCGTCCGGAGCCGTGCCCGACAGGGCCTTCTCCTGGTACAGATCCTGCCAGAACGGCGCCGACAGGAACTTCGAGACCGAGTATTCGGCGACGAAGGTGTAGTTGTCACCCAGGCTGCCAAAATCGAAATTCTTCTGCACGCCCAGAGACGCCTTCCAAACGCTCGGCATCTTGAAGCCCGGCGCGATGGCGTTGGTGTTACCCGTACCGGCGACGGCCGAAGCAGTGTTCTGATCCTTGAAGAACTGAGCAACGTTGAAACCGTCGATGCCGGTCAAGGCGTTGTTGCAGTTGGTCTGCGCCGTCGTGGTCGGAGTCGCGACACGCGTACAGCTGAAGGTCCCAAGCAGGCTGCCCGTATTGGTGTAGCTGTTGGAAATCCAGACGTTCGGGTTGCCGCCTTGGAACACGCCGTAACCACCGTAAATGATCAGCGAGTTGTCGAACGACGGGTGCCAGTTGAAGTTGATGCGCGGCTGCAGCGCGTGCAGGCCGTCGAGGCCCTTGGCGTTGGTGAAGCCGTAGTTAGCCAGGAAGGTCGCGTTGGCGCCCGGCAGAATCTTCGACGTATAGGTGTCGTAACGCAGGCCCGGCGTGACCGTCAGGCGCGGCGTGACGCGCCAGGTGTCCTGAACGTAGAAGGTCGTGGTGCCGTAGGTGAAGTTCGCCGCGCCGTGTTCCTTGATGTTGTCGGCGGCGTTGGCGTAGGTGATGCTGAGCGCCTTCTTGGCTTCCAGGTCGGCGATCGAACCGAAGACATACTGACCGTTGGCGTTCTGCACAAATGCGTTAAAGATGCTGACGTGTTCATGCTCGACGCCGAACAGGAAGTTGTGCTTGTTCCAGCGGTACTTGCCCTTCAGGTCGATGTGATCGACGTTGTTGGTCAAGACGTTTTCGTGGCGCGAGATATCCGGCCCAAGCAGGATGGCCTGGCCCGACGTCGACAGCGAACCCGCCGTACCGTTGACCAGAACCTTGAACTGAGCGAAGGCGTTACCCGCCAGCGGGACCGACTTGTTGACGACTTCCTTGCGCGACAGGTTGAATTCGGTGCTGAAGTTGTCCGTCCAGTTGGAGAGCAACTGGCCCTTGTAGACCTTCAGATCGTTTTCAAGGGTATAGAACTTGGAGCCGAGGGCCAGGGTCCCCGAAGTCGTGCTGGTGCTGTCGCCGACTTCGTTGGCGGAGCCGCTCTTCGTATCGATGTACGAGAAGACCGCGCGTTGACCATCCTTGATCTGCCAGTCGATCTTCAGTTGGACTTTGGTGTCGGTGTAGGGAATGCTGTCGACCACGCCCAGCGGATCGTAACCATAGAGCGTCTTGATGTCATTGACGACCTGCGCCACCTGCGCGTTGGTCACGTTCGGAACCGGTGAAGCCTTACCGGAATCGGAGGCGCCGAACAGGTTCGGCTTCGAGCCTTCGAAGTTTTCATACAGGGCGAAGAAGAACAGCTTGTCCTTGATGATCGGACCAGAGAGATTGGCGCCCCAGGTCTTTTCGCTGAAATTGCCGGTGATCGGCTTGAACTGCGGCGTGCCTGTGAACACGTCGTTATAGGAAACGTGGTGACCGCGCATGTTGTTGCCGGTCTTGTCCTCGAAAATCGAGCCGTGGAACTGATTGCCGCCCGACTTGGTGACAAAATTCAGGACGCCGCCCTGGAAGTACGAATACTGCACGTCATACGGCGCGGTATCGACATTGACCGCTTCGACCGAGTCCACCGAAATCGGCGAACGGTTGGTCGGCAGACCATTGGCGTTGAGGCCGAAGTCGTCGCCCTGACGAACGCCGTCAACGAGGATGGCGTTGGAACGATTGTTGAAGCCACTGAAGATCAGCGCGCCCTGGTTTGTGGGGTCTTCGTACGCCGACGGCGACTTCAGCGCGTAATCGCGGATATCGCGGTTCAGCGTCGGGAAGGTTTGCACTTCTTCCTGAGCAATCTTGGTACGACCCGCGACCACTTCACGACGACGGCCCTTGATCACCACTTCCGTAGCTTGGGCGTGCAGGTTGACGTCCGCTTCGGTGGGCTCACCGAGGTTAACGAAAGGCACTTCCGTGTCGGCGCCGGCGTAACCCGAGGCAGCGATAGACACCTTGTAAGGCCCACCGACGCGCAGCGACGTTGCGATGAAATAACCTGACGAATCCGTCTTGGTGGTTACTGTAACGCCGGTCGGTTCGTGAACGATGGTCACCTTGGCGCCGGCAACCGGCGTGCCCTGGTCGTTGGTCACAACGCCCTTGATGCCGCCTGTCGTTTCCTGCGCATGGACCGCTCCCGCAGCGGCCGACATGAGCGCCAGGACGGACGCGGCAACAGCAAATTTTGAAAACTTCGTCATTCGGAGTATCCCCTCTCCAGGTTCAAAAAAACAACAACATTCCTGCCATGACATTGCGCATGTCATGGTGAAGCCACACGGTGGCGGCCCGCCTAAATTTGCGATGTTCGAAGGATTAGCAGTTTAATCCTTTGGCAGGTTTTGCAGGGTTTTTTGGGCGAAAACTACGAAACTTTTATGACGATTGTGACATCCGCAACTGGCTGACGCCTTATTGCCACACATTTTGGCCACAAAATTCGATGCCATCTGCCGCATTGTTTGGCCCGCGAAATAGCGTTTCCACTACATATATGGCCGGTTGGGCGCGCATAGCCCCATATTTATGCCCATTTCTGCACGCAATTGATTGCAAATCCGCGGTTAAAAAAGTGCCGGTTCAAAAAAATAAATTCCACGACGAACACATTTTATTGCGGCGCACAACAAATCATGCCGTCGGACTCAACCGATTGTTACAAAGGAAACTGAAGAAATGAAAAACCCGACCTGATCACTCAGGCCGGGCTTCGCATTCGTTTCGCGTTCTAAAGAATTAGAACGTGATGTCGATCGTCGAACGACGGTTCAGGGGTTCCTTCACGCCGTCGCCGGTGGCGACTGCCGGTTCGGATTCACCCTTCCAGTCAACGGCGAGCTTGGAGCCATCGACACCCAGGCCAGCCAGAGCGTCAGCCACGGTCTTGGCGCGACGTTCCGACAGCTTGATGTTGTAAGCGGCCGAGCCCGAGGTATCGGTGTGACCGACGACCACGATACGGGCGGCGTTGCCGGCCTTGGCGTAATCAGCAGCCGCTTGAACCACGGCTTGAGCGTCTGCCGTCAGGTCCGACTTGTCGAATTCAAAGTAGACGATGAATTCGCGGGCCTCATACTGCACCGGCGGAGGCGGCGGCGGGGGAGGCGGCGGAGGCGGAGGCGGCGGAGGGGGCGGCGGAGGCGGAGGCGGCGGGGGAGGCGGCGGGGGCGGAGGCGCACCAAACGCCCAGCGCAGGCCGACCGACAGGGTTTGTTCGTTCAGCTTGCCTTGGAATTGACCCGGCTGCCAGGCCGTCAGGGTCGACGGCGCGGAGGAGATCGAGTCGAGGGTGATCTTTTCCGTGCCGAGATAACGGTAGGTAACATCGAGGCTCAAGGTATCCGAGAGCGCCCAAGCCATACCAGCCAGGACCTGATAGGCCGGGACGGTGTCGTCACCAATGATGCTCAGGTGGTCGACACGACCGGCCGGGTTGACCGAGAATTGACCGATCATCTTCGCCTTGACGTGGTCAAGACCAGCGCCGACACCGATGAACGGATGGAAGGTCGAATCCGGCAGGATGTCATAGTACATATTGACCATGAGATCGGTACGAGTCAGCGAACCGCTCGGACCGCCGCACGGCGTCGACGGGCCGCGAATCAGGCCCGGCGTGCAGAGCGCAGTGGCCAGCGGCGAACCACCGGCGGTGTAGACACGCGGGAAACCGATCGCGGTGTCTACGTCACCCGGACGATAGCCGCCTTCGAATTCAACACGCCAGTTGGGGCTATAGCGATAGCCAAGGCGCGCGAAGCCGGCCCAGCTGTCTTCGGTGCCGATGTTGTACGACCAGCGGCTGCCGTCGGGCATCGCCGAAAAGGTCGAATGGGCTTTGTAATCGCCCATCTGGTTGGCGCCGAGGTCAAGCGCCCCGTACCAGCCCGTCGGTTGTTCAGCAGCAGCGCCGGTCGCCACTGCCAATGCAGCGAGAGCGACGCCCGCCAGCAAATTGAGTTTCATTTTATTGCCCTCTCTTGGCCATCGAACGAACAGCCGAGTCGCCCCAGCTGAAACAATCACAGAGCTTCATAACTTTCTGAAGTCACTTTGCATAGCACCCAAATGCGACTTCGGTTAAAAATGTATACGCTTTTATCCGCTTTGGCGCGAACTGACACCTGAAAGACACGCTTGGCGGGATAGCGGCGCACGCATTCGTGATAATGGCCGTCGAGGCCGGTAAAAAATCCATGCCCGCCCGGAAAATGCGAATAAAAAAACAATAAAGACAAGAAAAAGGCTTGCGAAATCCGTTTGCTATTTGTAGGTAACGCGCCTTGCGACGACCCGCGGGTTTTTCCATAGCCCGCCGGACTTCGGCTTTACGCCCGGCCATGCGCCGGAGCCAGGCCGGGCTCCCCCCCTGGAATCACGGAGAGGTGGCTGAGTGGTCGAAAGCACCGCACTCGAAATGCGGCATAGGGGCAACTCTATCGTGGGTTCGAATCCCACCCTCTCCGCCATTTTCCAGCATGATTTTCGCCGGAAGATTTAACCTTCTGTCACTCGGTTCCCCTCTTTTGCCGCATCATGGAGGATTTCGAGGGCGCGGCGCGGCATCCGCAGGTGAGTCCGCGCTCGCAGGTCGTCGATGTCGACGGCCAGGGCCGGGTCGCCACCGGTGTAGTAAGCGCGCACCGGATTGCTGTTCGTCTGGGCGGGGCGCCCTGTTCGCGATAGGCGGTCATCGCCGCTATCCCGGCAAGGCCATGGTGGTCATCAGGGCGATCGGGCCGCCGCGGCTGTCGAGCCGGCTATGCTGCACCAGGATCGGCACCGACGAGGTGATGACGCTGGCATAGTCGGTGCTGACGGGAATGGGTTCGGGGTCGTTCAGATCATTGAAGCGGAAATGGACGGTGCGTCGCGCCTGAACCTACATGCGGTAGGGCCCGACCGGCTCGCGATCGCCGTAATAGATCATCACCGAAACATCGGCGTCCGCATCACCAGGATTGAGAACGCAGAAGGCTTCATGGCTGATCAGCGGGCGTGGTTTCGCCGCGTCGTCGGGTGGCAGATAGCCTTCGGGGATCGTCCAGCGGGTATGTCCGTGCATGGCTATTTCCTTTCACAACGCCGGATTCGCGCCCGCGCCAGACGGCGGTCCTCGAGCGAGTAGTAGAGCCAGATATCGCCTTCCTCGACGACGACCGAGGCGGCAAAGGCGATGTCGGTGGCGGTGCGATCGTCGACCGGCGGCGGGACAAGCAGCGGCTGGATGCAGCGGTCGACGACGGTGCGGCAGCGGCGGTCGAAGGCGACCCAACCGATGCGCCAGCGGGCGTCGCGCGTGGCGCCGTTATAGAACATCACTGGCTGGTCCGGCCGGTCCATCAGCATCGGCCCGGGCGACAGGTGCCAGTTGTCCCAACCGTCTTCGCGCGGCATGAACGGCGTCGGCTGCTCCTGCCACGGCCCGTCGATGTCGGGGCCGATGGCCAGGCCGATGCGCGAGGCATCCTCCGACGCATATTCGTAGAAGAGCCGCCAGTGGCCGTCGGCGGTCTGGCCGATGGTGGCTTCCTTGGTGTTGCCCATCGACTTGGTCGATGCCAGGGCAACGCCAGTCTTGGCCAGCCTGTCGAGCGCCGGGCCCTTGGCGTAGAACATCTCGCCGTGGGTCATGTCCGGCCCGACGCCGGTATAATAGACCACATAAGGACCATCCTTGCGATACAGGACCGTGGGATCCTCGACGCCGCCGATGTCCTTCTGATCCGGCCCGCCGGTCAGCGAAGGTTTGTCGAGCATGTCGAAGGTGATGCCGTCCTGGCTCCAGCCGGCCCAGATCTGGCCGGTATCGGACCACGGCTTGCCGAGCGGCGGCACGGCCCGCACCATGATGCCGAAGCGCCCGTCCTCCGCCATCCAGACATAAGGGCTCATCAGGTCGCGCTTGCACAACCCTTCCGGTCCCTTCAGCTTGACCTCCTGGAGCTCCTCGACATTGAAATCGAGATCGCTGCCGCCAACGGCGACCTTTTCCTTGCGGTCGCCGGTCACCGGATCTGGCTTCGAGGCCGGCTTCGCCATATGGGAACGATCGTCGCTCATGCGCCCACCGCCTGCAGCAGCGACAGGCCGCCATCGATCACGATGCTCGCTCCCGTCACATAGGCCGCCTCCTCAGAGGCCAGCCAGCGCGCCAGGCGCGCCACCTCCTCCGGCCGGCCCGCCCGCTGCATCGGGATGTTGCTTACCAGCCCCTGGCGATAGGCCGGGTCATCAAGCGCACGCTGATTCATCGGCGTCAGGATCATGCCGGGTTCGATGGCGTTGACGCGAATGCCATGAGCGGCCTCCTCCACCGCGAGGGTTTTGACCAGATTGGTCAATCCGCCCTTGGCCGAACAATAGTCGGCGCCGCCGGCGCGTACGGCTTCGGCATGGATGGACGAGATATGGACAATCGATGCCGGTCCCTGATGGCATGCCTTGAGAAAGCGCTGCGAAGTCAGGAAAGCCCCCGTCAGGTCGGTGGCGATCATGCGGAACCACACCTCAAGCGGCAGGTCGCGGGCCATGATACCTGACATGTTGATACCGGCCGAATTGATCAGCACCTGAGCCGGGCCGCGCTGTTCCTCCATGTCGGCAAAGGCGGCGTCGACGGACTCCGGCTCATTGACAACGCATTGGATGGCAACGGCTTCGCCGCCCGCGTCGCGGACGGCCGTCACGCTGGCTTCGGCGGCATCGCGGTCGTGGAAGTAGAAAACGGTGACGTGGTCGCCGATTTCACCGAAGGCGCGCGCACAGGCCGCCCCAATCCCCGACTCCGCTCCCGTGATGACAATGTTGCGTCGGCTTGCAAGCATCGACCTGCCTCGTCTTCGAAACCACCAGAAACGATCCTAGGCCGCCACATATATGGGTACCAATATTAACTCGCCGTCCATTGTGAAAATTCGATAAGGAGCGTCGTCGCAAGCGGACACATCCCGACGTTTTGACAGAAGGTCCGGCTTTCATTAAATAATCCGCATCTTTCGTATGGCTCAACTCGGCGATCACGGGCGCGGCGATTGTCTCCGCAACGCTCGACGTCTTTTTTTCTGCGGTTTGTAAGAACCGTATTCGGGGGGAGACTAACTGTATAAGCTGAGCACAAACGCCTCAGTAAGGGGAAAAACCATGTCCATCCCGAGCCTTGCAAACGGCGCCATGACCGCCGCCCATAATCGCAGCGTCAAATACCCGTCACGGTGCTCTAAGTTCGGCATCTGCGCCCTGGCCCTGGCGATCGCCGCTGGGCCGGCCCTGGCCCAGACGACGGCGGCGCCGCAAAAGCCAACCCCCACGCAACCGGACACGAAATCCGGAGACACGACGACGATCACGGTGACCGGCACCAAGCCGCAAAACCAGATTGATCGCCAGACCTATGACAACACCAAGAATATCGACAGCAAGACCGGCACGGCGGCCGACGCGCTCAACAAGGTGCCGTCGGTCAATGTCGATCCGAACGGCAACGTTTCGTTGCGCGGAAACAGCAATGTCCAGGTCTATGTCGACGGCAAGCCCTCGGCCATGCTGTCCGGCGATAACCGAGCGGCGGCGCTGAGAGCCATGTCGTCGGGCGACATCGCCTCGGTCGAGGTGATGACCAATCCCGGCGCCCAGTTCAGCTCGGAAGGTTCGGGCGGCATCATCAACCTGGTCACCAACAAGAACCGCCGGCCGGGCGGCTCCGGCGCGCTGACCCTGGCGGCCGGTCCCGGCGGCAATTACAACGGCGCGTTCAGCGGCTCGTACCACATGGGCAAATGGGGGTACAGCGGCGGGCTGACCTATCGCCACGACGGCCGCGACAGCAATTCCGGCTCGGTGCTCGACCAGCTCGATTCCAGCGGCCACGTCGTCGCGTCGACCCAGCAGGGCGGTCTCTCGCACTTCACCCTCGACATGGCCTCCCTGACCGGCGGGATCGACTATTACCCCGGCGCCAAGGACACGCTGAGCACGCAGCTCGCCTATTCGAATCGCGACATCAAGCTGGACAGCGACACGATCTACGCCGCCTACAACGCCGCCAATGCCCCCGTCGGCCGCTACCTGCGCAACACGATCGTCAAGCTGCCGCACGAAGACGCGATGCTCGACCTCAACTGGAGCCATACGGGCGACGCCGCCGGCGAAGCCCTGAAGACGGACCTGCGCCTCAGCCGTTCCGACGGCGCCAACCTGACCAACGACATCAGCGACTACACCCTGCCCGCCGTCAGTCACCTGAAGGACAGCCAGCACCAGAGCAACGACCTGAAGACGGGCGTCCTCAGCGTCGACTACAACCGTTTCGTCGGCCCGGACATGCTGTCGGCGGGCCTGCAGATCACCTATGACGACAATGAATTCGTCAATACGGCGACCGGGCCCGACCCGGTCGGCGCCGCCGATACGGCCAACACCCTGCTGACCAGTGATTTCACCTACCAGAAAACGGTCAGCGCCGCCTATGTCACCTACCAGAAGCAGTTCGGCGACAAATGGACGGTCCTGGGCGGCCTGCGCTCCGAAACCCTGGATCTCAGTACGGACCAGGTCACGACGCATACGACCAGTCACACCAACTACACCAAACTATCGCCGAGCGCTTTCGCCACCTACCAGTTGTCGGCAAAAGCGAAGCTGCGTTTCAGCTATTCGCATCGCTTGCAGCGGCCAAGCCCGCAGGACCTCAATCCGTCGCTGATCTATCAGGACGCGCAGAACTATACGGCCGGCAATCCGAACCTGAAACCACAGGAAACCGACTCCTTCGAGCTGGGTTACGAGTACACGGCGCCGACGCTGAACTATCAGCTGCGCGGCTATTACCGGGCCAACGACCACGTCATCACCTCAACCAGCGTCTTCATCGCCGACCCGCAGAATGCCGGCAACCAGGTGCTCGAAACCACGCGCCAGAACCTGGGCACCAGCAATGCCGGCGGCGTCGAGTTCAACATCAGCGGCAGACTTTCGCCGAAGTTCACCCTCAGCGCCAACGGCAACCTGGCCAACACCCAGTTGAAGACGCCCACCGTCAGCGGGACGCAGTCGGCGACTTCGCTGAGCGGTCAGGCGGCGCTGGTTTACATTCCCTCGGCAAAAGACCAGCTGCAGCTGCAGTATATCATGTCGGGCAAGCAGCTTACCGGCCAAGGCTACCGCTCGGCCTTCTCCGTGGCCGCCCTGGCCTATCGCCACGTGCTGACGCCCAAGGCGTCGTTCGTACTGACGGTCAGCGACCCATTCCGCCAGGCCAAGATCCGGCTGGTGACCGACACCGCCGCGGTGCACAGCGAAAGAGTCGGCAGCCAGCAGGGCCAAACGGTTTATTTCGGCCTGTCCTACGCGTTGGGCGGACCGGCCGCCGCCAGGCCGGCCCCGGCGAAATAAACTTCGCGACTTCGGGCGCCTCAGCAGCCCGGACGGCTGCCACACCCGGTGTCACCATCCATGTCCGGCCGGTCGAACAGACGGATCAAGCGCTACCACTTCTACGGATGACTTACGGGATAGATCGGCTCCGGCCGCGGCCCGGTCATGGTCGGTGTGGCACCGCCGACCGCGCTTACGACCAGGTTGTCGAACCAAGGCCGGCTGGTCTTGCCGTCACCCTGCGTCGCCAGCAGGCCCGCCATGCCGCGGCCATAAAGCGTGTCGGTCACGGTCAGCACCGGCTTGCCGTCGACCAGGCCGGTGATCGTGCTGCCGCTGAATTGCAGCTTGAGGCGGTGCCATTGGCCGGACGCTATGCCGTCGAGCTGGACGGTGGCGAGCCCCTTTTCACCGCCGGCGCTGTCGTCGTTAGCCGCCTTGATCGCCGCCTGCTGTTCGGCGTCGCCGACCAGCTTCTTCTTATCGCTCTTGCCCCGCCAGACGGATAGTTTGAGCGCGCCGGTGTCGGACAGCAGCAGGACATAGCCTTTCGGGATGAAGCCGTAACCGGTGCCGACATCGCTGATCCGCCCCATGACGGCGGCGGAATCGCCCGGGTTCAGATAGATATCGGCGCCCACCTCATAGTCCTGCCATTGGTCGTCGCCGACGATGGTGTAGGGCATCCAGTCCGGCGCCCAGGAAATGGTCGGCACGGGCACCGCCTGATGCAGACACTGCCCCGGACGACCCGGACAGGCTGCCAGTTCGAACGCGCCGGCAATGTCGGCGAAATAGCGCGGCAAGTAGCCATACGCCTTCGGATCGGCGTATTCGTCGAAACTATCAGCATAGGGGAAGGGAAACGCGGCCCTTTCTGGTACAGCATCGAAATGGCCTTTCCGCTGGCCGCGGGTCGTGGTCAGCGAATAGACCGAATTGGCGTCCAGGCTCAGCGTCACCATGCCCTTGACCGGCTTGATATCGGCCTGGCGGACGAACTGTTCGGCCTCGTTGCTGCGCCAGACGGCCAGGGACTGCTTGGACAGGCCGGCGCCGATATGCAGGCTGATTGTTTGCGGTCCCTTGGCGTCCTTGGTTTCTATGATAAGGCTGTAATCCGTTTTCGGCGACTTCAGCATCACGAACGAGCCGCCGCCGGTCAGATGTCCGCTGCCGCCATTGAGATAGGTCCAGCCGATTTGGGAAAACTGGCCGTAGTGGGCATAGGCCCACAGTTTTTCATTGATTTCGTAATGTCCGCTCCACGGCCAGTTGGCGCGGACCGTGGCTTCCTTTTCGCCGGAATAGGGCTCCATCGTGTACAGCGCCGCGATGCCGTACCAGTCGGTGATCTTGGTGTAGCAGCTGTCTATATAGTTGAGGTTGATGGTTTGCACCGTGCTGATCAGGCCGTCGAACCCAGGCTTGTAGATGTGCTGTTCGGTGTTCCACAGCGGCTTGTCCATCACGGCCGCCAGTTGCCTGACTTCCGGCGGCGTCACCGATTTGGGCGGGTTGTTGTGGGCGCTGATGACGTCGAGGGCGTCACGCAGGTCCTTGTCGGCCGCCATGTCCTTGACGAACTTGAACTTCCACGGATCAGGCCAGTTGTCGAAGCCGTGCAGCTTCACGTCCGCGAAGCCGCTGGCGTTCAACGTCTTGCGCAGGGCCTTGGCGAAATCGTAGCTGGCGCCCTTTTCGTTGCGGATGCCGATGGCGTCCATCTCCAAGCCGTGGACCTCGCGCAGGCCTTTCAGCCAGCTGACGTAATAGTCGATGGCGTCCTGAGAAAAGAACGCCTTGTCGCCGCTGTAGTCCTTGCCGGTGCTCTGGGTGAACAGCGGTCCCCGGCTGCCGATCCAGCCGGGCGCGCTCCACGCCGCCCCATCCAGCGTCAGGGCTGGATTGCGCGCCTTGGCCGCCTTCAGGTCCCACCACATGTAGCCGCGCCAGTAATCCAGGTCGTCGCGCGTGTGTTTATGGCTCGGCATCGCGCCCTGGGTGGAATTGCCGTCGCCGGGAATTTCGAAATAGAGCGCGCTGACCGAAGCGCCGAATTTCGGTTTGAACACCAGGTCGAGGATCTGACCGCGTTGCGGTTCGGGATAGTCCTTCAGCAGCACCGAGGTCGCCCCGCCGCCGTCGACCACGCCGATGCCGTCAAAACGTTTTCCGCCGACATCGCCGCGCAACTCGATTGTCTGGACAGACTGTGCCCTGGCCACGACTGGCAGACCGATAAGGGCTACGGACAGAAGAAAGCTGAGAATGCGATTAGGCATGGGCTCCTCGAGTTCGTTATGGATGACATTCAGAGGCCGTTTCGAAAGCCTCTAAATCGCAATTTTATCAATAAAAACAATATATTGATGTGAAAAAGACAGCTAGTTTGCGCTAGCTGTCCTTGAATTTCGATCTGAATAATCCTCGCTATCGTAGATCAGCGCCAAGATGGCTTACGCGGTGTTGTTTCTAATAGAGGATGAAACATATTGTGAACGAATTTGATTTTCCACATCGTTAGCTTATGCGTAACGTTCTAACGCGCATAAGTTGCTCCTCAATTGACGAATCAACGTAAGGAAGGAGAATTACAATGCCAGATATCGTAGTTCCGCGCGTTCTTTCTGATTTTTTGCTGGTAGAATTTGCCGAGCGTGGAGAAATTCTCACCAATCTTAAACTTCAAAAACTTCTCTACTATACTCAAGCATGGTACTTGGCTTTGAATCATCAGCCATTATTTGCTGAAGATTTTGAAGCTTGGATACATGGCCCTGTGCTTCCCACTCAATATAAGCGCTTCGCAGAATTCAAATGGCAACCCATTATTCTGGACATAAAATCTCCTGTTATTAATAACAAAAAAGTCCTGGGTCATGTTGAAGAGGTCATTGATGTATTTGGCCCAGAGACAGCTGTGGGTTTAGAAATAATGACGCATAATGAATTGCCATGGATTGAGGCCAGAGGCGGACTTCCACCAACAGAACCATGCAATAACATTGTAAAGAAGCAAACTATGGAAAAATTTTACGCTTCTTTATGAAGAAGACAGACAATCCTCCTAAGGGTAAAATTAAGCAAATCTCGGAAGACAATCCGAGATTACGCTTCTCTTTTGAGTTGTTCGATTCTTCAGACGCAGAGATTTGCCCTGGCACTTTTCCAGATGGTTATACGCAAACTTTAATGGGAAGACTCAAGGATATTTCCAGTATGAAGATGAAAGAATTTATAAATAGTGGAAAATCACTTCGAGCACATATGCATATTTGGAGTAAAACTTCCAGACCTAAGGGATATGAACACCTTAATGAGCAATTTCAAGCGTATCCGGGATGGCAATTTTGTTTGACTGCTAATGAGCATGGTCGTGTTCATGGTTTGATAATTGGCGATACTTTTTATGTAATTTGGCTAGATCAGCAGCATAAGCTATATCCAGACGCCTAGCTCGGATATTAATAGGCCTGCGTTTTCTATCCTTACAGAGAAGATTGGGATTCTACTGATGAGATTGTCATCGAACTCATTTCAGTTTGATCGCCTTCTAAGAGGGTGTCTCGAAAGCCTCTAAATTGAAATTTTATCAATAAAAACAATATATTGATGTGAAAAAGACCGCTAGCGAAAACTAGCGGTCTTTGAATTTCGATCTGGTAATACTGTACGTCAGAAAATAGTCACTGACAGTCGAAATTTAATCTGTTTGCCCAATCTCGTGGGCTAAATCGTTACAACATCAACGTCGTCGAACTAACTCGGAATGCATTTGGCCGTATTTTAAAGTGATGCCTAAATGCTCAACCTTAGGTTTAGTCAATAACTCAATTTTGTACATTAATTGTAACTGCTCTAGCTTCAATTCTGTGTCAGTAAGGTGTGTTGTCATAGGATCTCCTCATGACGGGTTGAAAGGACACCTATCTTGCTGTGCAGATAGGGGATATAAGGTTCTGTGAGCACCTTATATCCCCACCATTATCGCTCAAAGCCCTACAAAAAGAAAGGGCAATTTTCTCCAAAATGGAGGTCATTGGTTCGATGATTCATCGGCAGATTGAACATCTTCAGGTTGTTTCTGAGACGTCTCAACAGACGTCAAATTCACCTCCGATTGTTGGGGCTTTTCATCGTTCATATCCATAGTGCCAAAAATTTGAGCCATGACGTGGCTCTGCATCGTCATCAATAAAGCGCGACAACAGTCCTCTGGATTTTGAATCTCATAATGCATCTGGCCGTCAGCCGTGGGCTGTACGCTATAGCCCACACGCTGCGTCGAAATCGAATTTCCATCGATATGGTATTTTTCGACAAACGCGTCGTTGAATGTGGCGGTAAAAATAGCCGAACATGTCACTTTACCATTTGATGAATCGCTGTGATTCAACAGCACGTCATTCAACGAAAAATCACTGTTGTTAGCGATTTCCTGTTCGGTCTCTTGATTCAGCAATTGTGTAAATATCAGCCCCGCTAAATTTCTCGCAGTCTCTTTCGACGCACAAACGCTTTTGGGAGCGAGTGCCGTTTGATAGCTATTGCAGCCGGACGCGCACAACAAAATCACTGCCAACGCAGCGTGATAAATTTTCATGGAAGCCCCCATCAAACTGAAAGCTAGCAGGTCATCCTGCTAGCTTTTTTCGTTCAGCGCTTTTTGAAGGGATTGGGAGCGTTATTACGAATGGTTCCGCTAATCAGAACCTTCTTCACGCCCTGCTTTGTCGATACGTTTTTGAAATGCGGCTTCACGCCAACAAACTGCTTTTTCATTTCATTCACCCATGTTCATACGGCCCGAAACGCTCCTGGCGTCGGGCGGTTCGTAACGCGCGAACAAGGGTAAGCACGCCCCATTTATTTCCCATGCGCTCTGCACTCGAAAGAGCAGAAAAGCAAAAGGGTATTGTATTGGATGGGCCGCCCGACCTAGCGGGGCAACCCTTGTTCAAACGCGTCATTGCGTATCGTATCGAGTTACGACGCTCTCCACGACATTTGAACAGTAGCACGAAAGATGACGCTTTGCACCAGCGTTGTTTTTGACGTTAACGTCAACTTGTGCTATAATAAATAGCATTTGCAATCAGGGGCTTAGCGATGAAAATGAGTGGGTATTCGACGGATTTAAATGACGACCAGTGGGAATTAATTAGCGGGTATATACCGAAAGCGAAACGTGGAGGCAGACCCAGAACGACGAACGTTCGTCGTGTGCTAGACGCAATCCTGTATGTAACGAGTACGGGCTGCCAATGGCGGCAATTGCCCAAGGACTTTCCAGTTTGGCAAACGGTTTATCGATATTTCACAGCCTGGCAAAAGAAGGGTGTCGTTCGCAGGATCCAACGTGATTTGTATGAATTTACGCGCATGGTTCTTGAACGAACGATGGCACCCAGTGCAATTGTCATCGACTCACAATCCGTGAAAACTGGCAAAGCTGGTGGACCCCGCGGTTACGATGGCGGCAAGCACACGAACGGCCGTAAGCGTCACCTAATAACTGATACATTAGGACTGATGGTCGACGTACATGTGACGCCAGCGAATGTGCACGACACGAAAGGTGCCAAGCTCGTTATAAAAAAGATGAAGAAATGGATCGATAAACTGCCCAAGGTCATTTTCGCTGACAAAGGCTATCAAGGTTCACCGTTCGCAAATTGGGTCAAAAAGATCATTGGTGCTCGTGTTGAGACATCAAAGAACCCTGCAATGATAGCCAAAAGATTCATAGCTGTGGCAAAGCGCTGGGTCGTTGATCGGGCCTTCTCTTGGCTAGGTAATTATCGCAGTCTCGACAAGGATCAAGAACGTAAAATCTCACACAGCACGGCGTTCATACGCCTCGCTATGATCTCGTTCATGCTTCGAAATTTGTCGAGTTTGTAAATTGTGTAAAGTTTGATCGTTACGCTACGTATCTAATTGCGCAAATTTTGCAGCGGGAATTTCAATTTCCAAGCAATGTTTTTAGCAAATTAATTTGCTAAATTTTTAGCAAATTTGTCGGTTAAAAATTGATTAAAAATTTATATCGTTGACAGTAGCGCCTAATAAGCGTTACAAAACACATCAACGATGTTCACCGAAATGACCAAGGAGAGTCAACGGGACTCGCAATTTTCTACGCATGACAATTCGTCGAAGCGATACGTCGCATCGATTTTCTGTGTTTCTAAGAGTGGGTGTGGACGTGAGGGGACTTGCACCCCCTGGACCTCGGATGGAAAGCCCGGCCCAACACTATGTCACGCCCCACAAAGGCCCTGCTGTAAAAGGCGGGGCCTTTCGCTTTTCAGGGTCACCGGTCAGAATAGCCGATAATGCGCTCGCCGAAAAGGGGATATTTACAGATTTTTAATCATAACTCAAGCGGTTACATTTCGCAAAAGCGTAAAGAGTCTGTGCGCTATGTAAGTGTTTTGAAGTGGCGCTTACAAAGGTCAGTGAGCCACTTCCGTTTGAAACTATCGTCCAAAACAGATCGAGCTTCCGGATAGCCCTCGCGATATCTCAGTTCAAATTCTATCTCGATCCAGCGCGAGAATCGGCCAGTTTCAGCAAGCTCATCTGCCCGCCGCCAAATGTAAGCATGCCGCTCAGCTTTTTTCATAAAGCGATGATATTTGAATGGCCTACCAAGGTCTAATCAGGTTTATGTGAGCGAATGCCCAAATTAGCGCTTATTTCACTAATAAAAACAAAGCGCTATTGAGCGACTTACGAGACACTTTCTCAGGCATCGGTGCCTGATAGGACGCCTTCGCGGGCGTTTTCCTCCAGAAAATTTGCGATTCTTCCGACGCGGCGAAATTATCACACAATTTAAAACGCACCAGACCGTCGGCGGGTTTCACCGACGGCATGATCGGATCTGGGCTGCTTTCATGCATAGACCTTGAAACGGACATTCCGGAAACGCGCCTCGCCCTCGCCCGAGGCGAAGAGGCCGGGCTTCAATGCCATGAATCCGCCGCGGACGTTGTGGTGGTACCCGGAAACCTCGAATGTCCGTTCGAACCGTTTCCAGTTGATGCCGTCCACCGAGGTATGGACGCGGACGATGTGCTCCATGTTCCTGAGCCGCAAATACATCCGCCGGCCGAACGGATTGGGATACCGGCTGTGTTCGATGCCGTATTTGTGACCGATAAATTGCGCGGAATCGAAGCTTACGCCCGCATAGAGCTGCGAATCGTAAAACAGGATAAGACCGGCGCGGGCGCCTTCGTCCACCTCGACCTCGCACGCGAATTCATAGTCCGGCTCGCCTGCGACAAACAACAGGGGTGATGAAGAGGAAGGCGCATCTCCCGAAGCGGTCAGATGCAGTACGCCGTTATCGCGGCGCAGGCGCTTGCCCTCCTCAGGCGAAGGATTGAAGAAGGCCCACTGCAGGCCGTACTTGTCCGTGCTGAAATCGTCCGACAACGGCATGCCGTGCGGGCCCGCCACACCGCCTCTGGGCTTCGGCAACGGCTTCGACAGGTCTCCGCCGCCAAAATCGAACCAGCCGTCCGCCGACCAGGTGACCGGCGCCAGCAGCGTCTGGCGGCCAAGCGTCCAGAAGCCGTTTTCATAACCGTGATAGACGCTCCACCAGTCGCCGGCCGGGCCTTCCACCAGGGTGGCATGGCCGCGCGACCACCACTTTTCGGCCTTGGATCGCGTGTGAACCAGCGGATTGCGCGGGTGGTGCTCCCATGGACCGTCGATCGACTTCGATCGTGCGGCGATGACCATGTGGCCGGTCGGCGGTCCGGCCGTGCCGCCCGCCGCCAGGATCATGTAGTAATAGTCGCCGTGGCGGGTGATCTTGGGGCCTTCCGGCGCGAAACCTTCCGCGTCCCACTCGTCCGGAAACCGCCAGGGATCGTAGACGTGCTCCGTCTTGCCGACGGTGCGCAGGCCGTCGTCCGACAACCGAACGCGGTCGCCCTTGGACAGGAAGAGCCAGCGGGAACCGTCCTCGCCCACGGCATGACCAGGATCGATCTGGTCCGGCAGGTCAAGATCGACGGGGTCGGACCATGGTCCCTTGATATTGTCGGCCCAGATCACCCAGGAGGTTCTTTTCGAGCCGGGCGCCTGGGTTGGCATGGTCGGGATATAGATGAAATACCGCCCCTCGTGTTTACATAGTTCCGGCGCCCAGACCGAGCCGATATTGCGCGTCAGCGCCGGACCGACGGGCTGCCAGTTCACCAGGTCCCGGCTGTGCCATATGACAAGCCCCGGATAGGCGTCGAACGAGGAAAAGGTCATGTAGTAGTCGTCACCATCCTTCAGGATGGACGGGTCGGGATGATCGCCCGACAGGATGGGATTAAGGAAGGTTCCGTCGCTCAGATCGGCCTTTCTCTGGCCCTCGACACCCCTTTTCCAATCCTTCGGGCCCACCTCATTCCGGGATGTGGCGCTTGCGGCATTCGGCGCGCCCAAGGCCAGCACGCCCATTGAAAACGAAGCGAACAGCTCTCTGCGATTGGTCATATCCTCACCTGATTGATTGGGTTTTCCGCATTGGCTGCCAACCCACCGGCTGACGCAACAAAAAAGGGAAGTCTGGCGATGTCCTCGCCAGACTTCCAGTTAGAGAGAACGCCACCAGGAGATGATTGGAGGCGTTTGTTGGCCGGTCCGAGACCGGACCGGCCAAAACCTTAGAACAGCTTCTTCACGCCGACGAAGTAGCTGCGGCCATAGATTTCGTAGACGCCAGGCGCGGTGCCGAGGCCCCAGGTTTGGGCGCCCGAGCCGAGGATCGGCGGGTCCTTGTCGAACAGGTTGGTGATGCCGCCATAGATCTCGGTCTTGGCCGGCAGGCTGACCGAGAAGGACAGATCGATATAGTGGATGCCGTCGACCTTGCCGGCGGACACGTCCTGCAGGGCCGGAGGCGTCAGGCCCTGGCGCAGCGGCAGCAGATAGACGTCCTTGATCACCTGGCCGGTATAACGGTCATGCACCGACAGGGTCACGGGGCCATTGCGCCAGGTCACCCGCGTCACGCCCTTCCATTTGGGCGCCGGCTGACCGCACGTGATGCCGTAGGAGCCGACGCATTCCTGTTCCAGCGGCAGGGCCTGCACCGGAATAAAGGTATATTCGCTGGTGTAGCTCCAGCTCGTGCTCAAATCGAGGCGGCTGGGTCCGCCGAAGGGCGAGTAGGTCAGGTTCCAGCCATATTGGCCATTGAAGTCAATGCCCGAGGTCTTGATGCCGCCGGTGTTGGCGAAGAACTGGTCGACATAGTAGGGATCGACGATGTTGCTGGGTGTCAGCTCACCCGACGACGGATCGCGGTGGATCGCCTTGCAGTACGGGCTGTTGACGTCCTTGATGATGTAGTAGCACAGGTTGAAGGTATTGGAGAGGTTGCCGCCCAAGGAGGAAATGGCGCCATCGAGCTTGATCTTGTACCAGTCGACGCTGAGCGCCAGGCCAGGTACCTGCGACGGCGTATAGACCGCGCCGATAGTCAGGGTATCGGCGGTTTCCGGACCGACGTTCGGGTTGCCGCCGGTCAGCGTGCCGATCTGGGCGTTCGGCTGAACCGCGCCGCCGAAGACGTTCGCCGTCGGCACGCCGGTGGCGATACACAGCGCCCGGACATCGGCCGTTTGTAGGGACACGGAGACGCGGTTGGAGCAGGGATCGTTGACGACCGGCGTCGGCTGGGCCTGTGGGGAGAAGAGTTCGTCGACGCCCGGCGCCCGGATCGCCCTCTGCGACTGCGCGCGAATGCTCAGGTCGTGCTGGGGTTGCCACTGGATGCCCAGGGAGTGGGTCCAGACGCCGCCGACACCGGAGGTATTATACTCCGAATAGCGGGCGGCGCCGTTGATGGCGAGGCGTTCGGCGAACGGCAGGTCGGCGAGGATCGGTACCCGAACTTCGACATAGGCTTCCTTGACCGTGGTGCTGCCGGTAACCGCCGGCGGAATGCCGTTGGGGTTGACCGATTCGCCGATGGTCCCCATGGCGTCCGGCTTCACGTCCAGCTTGTTGTAGCGCCATTCGAAGCCGGTGTTGAAGTCGATGGCGCCGGCCGGCAGGTGGAAGATCGAACCGGTCAGGTTTCCGGCCAGGATCTGCTGTTCGTTGATGGTGACATTGGTCGACGGCACCGTGATCGCAGCGTAGGCGGCCGACGTAATGTTCGGCCCGAAGATGTTCATCACCGGCGCCGCGCTGCCTTGCGACAGGACGGCAGCCTGCAACTTGCTGCGCGAAATGGCGGCGGTCTGGCTGTCGGTCTGCTGGGTATGGGCGTAGCTGTAATAGATGTCGTAGTTCAGGGTGTCGGTGAGTCCGCCCTTCAGGCCCATGACCGTGCGGAAAACGTTGCGTTCCGTTACGGCGATACCGGGGCCGCCTTCGGCGAAGCGGCGATTGGCGGTGATGAGGGCCTTACCATCGTTAGGGGCGTTGGTGTAGTTGGTCAGGCCGGCGGAAACGGTGGTGGTTCCCGTTTCGGAAAGGTCGAGCTGATGCAGGACCTCCTGATCGGCCGCCGACAGGTAGGGGTTATTGATATTGATCAGGAGATTGGTCGTCAGCGCCAACGGGGCGATCTGCACGTTGGTGAAGTAGTTCGAATAGTGGCCCTCGAGATAGGCCGTCGCATGATCGTTCAGGTCGTAGTGCGCGAAGCCGTTGAGCATCCAGCGGCGCAACGGCAGCTGCATCAGGTTCAGTGGTGTGTTGTTGTAGCGATCGGCGGGGTCCAGGGCCGGACGGGCCGACGTGCTGTTGGGGTCAAAGGTGAAACCGAAGGTGGTCATGTTTTGCAGGCCCGCCGCCAGTATGGCCGCATTCATGCCGGCGCTGTTGCCGGCGGCGTTATAAAGCGGCACTCCGGTGAAACGGCCACCAGGAATCGTCGCCGAATTAGTGGCGATGAAGCCCGGCACGCCGCCAATGCCCGTGCAGGTTTGGCCGGACGGCACAGCCAGGGCCGTGCTCGGTCCCTGGGCATTGAACGACGCCGCGGTCACACAGCTGTCGCTCAAGCCCACTGCCGCCCACGGAAACTGACTACGATAGATGGCCCCCCGGTCCTCGTAGTCCAGGGACAGCACGGCATTGCCCCTCCCCTCGCCGAAATTGCCGCCCATGGTGAAATCGACCGAGCTGGTCGGCGTGCCGGTATGCTCATCCCACTTGGTCTGGGCGTTGATTTCTGCGCCTTCGAAATCGTCGCGCAGAATGAAGTTGACCACACCGGCGAGCGCATCCGAGCCGTAGACCGCCGAGGACCCGCCGGTGACGATTTCGACGCGCTTCACCAGCGCCGACGGAATGGTGTTCAAATCGGTCAGGTTGGCGGTGCTGGTGATGGTGAAACGGCGACCGTTGACCAGGGTCAGGCTGCGGCGTTCGCCGAGCCCGCGCAGGTTCAGCGCGGCTATACCCTGGGCCTGCCCATTGCCGGCGGAGTTATAGAGATTGCCAAGGAATTGCGGGCTTTGCACCAGGGTGGTTTCGACGTTCTGACCGCCCGACAGCTTCAACTCCTGCGAGTCGACGACCGTGACCGGCGACGGCGCCTTGTAGCCTTTTGTGGCCAGGCGCGAACCGGTGACAACGACGACCTGCTGATCGGTGGCGGCGGCCGGAGTGGCCACTTCGGCAGCGGCGGGTCGGCCGGATGCCGCATCGGCGGCGCGGGCCTGGCCCGAGATCAGGATCACGCCGGGGCTCGAGGTATCGAACGTCAGACCGGTGTCCTGAAGCAGGATGCCGAGCGCGTCGGTGTCGGCGTAGCTGCCGACCAGGGAATGACTCTTCTTCTGCCGGGCCAGCGAGCCGTCGTACAGGACCTGGACATTCGACGTGGCGCTGTAGCTTTTCAGCGCCTTCGCCAGGTTCTGGGATGGAATGTTGTAAGCGTGCGCGCCGGTCTGGGCGCCCGCCGGAAAAGCGCCGAACAGTACAGCCGCAATTCCTGCCCCCGTCATCAATCGCAATACGTTGCGAGACTTAGCCTTGTTCATCCTTGTTTCCTCTTTTTTTGTCGCGTTCGCTATCCAGCCAACTCAACAAAAGACCCCGGACCCGGCGAATCCCTCCAAAGTTTTTTTGCCGTTCCCGCCCATAGTGCCGAAATTGTCACACAATATTCGCAATTGCCATTGGTCTGACCTTTTGGGAACCGCATTATGGCCTGTGAACGCGCGAGTAAAAACTATCCGTCCAGAGCTGATTCCGTTATTTTGCAGCGATAATACGACCACACCACGGATTTCTAGAGCTAACGACGGAGCTGTGAAAGCCCAAATGATGGGATGGAATTTCCCGGCAACCGCCTATAAGGTCGACGACCAGAAGAATTGGCCTTACATGAGGCATGTATCCGCGTACCCTCAGAAAACCGCATCGTCATCACCGGGAAGCGAGACAATGCCAGATACCCCAAACGGGCAAAGAACCCGCGAAAAGCAAAAGGTTATCGAGGCCTTTTACACGCGCTACAAAACGGCCCTGAAAGGGTATTTCCTGAGGCGTGTCCAGAACCATGCCGAGGCCGATGATCTGACCCAGGAACTGCTGGTCAGGGTGACCCGCCAGGTCGACCGGGAGGAGATCGAAAATCCCGACGCCTTCGTGTTCAAGGTTGCCGCCAACCTGCTGCGCAGCCGGGGCCGGGAATGGCAAAGGCACGCGAAATTCGGCGATCAGCTGGATCATCTCGTCAAAAGTGTGGAGGTTTTGTCGCCTGAACGCGTCTTAGTGGACAAGCAGTCGTTGGAGCGGCTGCTGAAACACCTGGATTCGCTCAATCCGCGCGCCCGGGAGGTCTTCTTTTTGCACAGGTTGGAAGGCATGAAATACGCGGAAATTGCCCTGATTCATGGTATGTCCGTCAGCACCGTGGAAAAAGACATCAGCAAGGCGATCGCCCACCTGGCCCGGTGCGCCGCCGAACTACGAGACGAGTGAGTGCCCGAACCTTCCGAATCTACCCGCGATGTGTACGACGTCGCCGCCGACTGGTGGCAGCGCGTACGTGAGGGCACGCCGGAAGATCTCATCGCGTTGAACCAATGGCTCGAGGAAGATGACCGACACCGGATCGCCTTCGAGCATGTTCGTACGTCATGGGAAAGTCTTTCGGAGTTCCACGTCGCGCCGGAAATCCTGCGCATGCGCACGCAATACCTTTCCCGCGCCGAAAAGAAGTGGCGCGACCGGCTGGGTGCCGGTTCGCCGACGCGACGCGGCGCCAGCGCCCTGGCGGCGGCGGCCGTCGGCGCCGCCATCGTCGTTCCGGTCGTTCTGTTCTTCGGACACCGCGACATTCGCTCGATAGTGACTGGCCTGGGCGAGCAGCGCGTGCTCGTGCTTTCCGACGGCTCTCGCGTCACCATGGATGCGAATTCCCGGCTCGAGGTGAATTTCGACGGAGAACTGCGCCGGCTGACCCTGGCCAAGGGGCGCGTCCATTTCGACGTCGCCAAGGATGCGGCGCGGCCGTTCCGGGTCCGGGCGCTCGACAACACGGTGACGGCCGTCGGTACGGCCTTCACCGTCGAGGTCCGCAAACAAATTGTCTCCGTCACACTTTTCGAAGGCCGGATCACGGTGGCGAACGCCAAGACCGGTGAAACCAAGGACACGGCGTTCTTCCCGGAGGTCGCGCCGGGGCAGCAAATCGTCATCAACGAGGCCAAGCCGGCGTCGCCGCAATATAGTCAGGTCGACGAGCACCGGGCCTTGGCGTGGCGCGACAGTCAGCTGTTTTTCGAGGAAGAGCCGCTGAGCAGCGTCGCCGACCGCATGAACGATTATTCGAAGCTCAAAATTTCCGTTAGTGGCAGCGCGAACGATATCCCCATCTCCGGAATGTTCATCGCCGGACAAACCGACACCTTCGTTCGCGCCGTGCAGAAATTCTATCCCGTCAATGTCGTACGGACCAGTAACGGCATCACCATTCAGCGCCAAGCAATGGGCGAAGGCAAAACACGATAAGGCTGCGGCAGATTTTCCGACCGGCGCCGCAAAAGATCAGCGATATGCCTACGCCCTAGGCATTGGAAACGTGATCGACCGACAGGTGCCGCTCGTCCATCAGCTGTGTTTTGAGCGTGTCCATCTCGGTGGCCAGGATTCCGGCGCGTTCCGGCGTCAGGACAGCACGGGCCAGGCGGAAGACGCGCGTCTCCTCCTCCTCGACATGATGCTCGACGGCGTATTTGAGCTCGCCGAACAGCAGCATCCATTTCGGTGAGGTCAGCCCTTCGTGCGTCAGGTTGTCCAGTAAAGTACGGATCTGGTCGTGATCATGCACCGAATGGCCGACATCCCAGCTTGCGTCCCGCGCCTTCACCGCCTCGGTCACGGCGCGGTAGAAGGTGCGCTCCTCGGCTTCGGCGTGGAGCAGCAATTCCGCCTTGATGTCCTCGAACATGCGCTGCTGGACGGACTGGATATTGAGCGCCAGCAAGGCATCGATCAGGCCGGCGACCTTGCGGTGATCACAGGCCAGGTAGTCAAAAATGTTCATGGCGACACTCCTCAAGTGGTGCGCCCCGCCTGAGCAAACAATTGAAAAAGACCGATAATAATTCAATAAGGCTTTGGCGAAGCCACGGTATCGTGAAGCCGGTCAGGCTGGCGAACCGGCGACCACGAATGCTCCGGAGCTTCCATGGCCTGAGCACGGCATAATCGGGACAACAATGGCGGCAGTCGGGGACTGCCGCCATTTGCTCTCTTCGACACCATGCACTGCAAGTAAAGCGCATGCTTTAAGATATGATAGCTAATACGCTTCGCGTGCACGGCAACGTGGGAGGAACCGACAGCAGGTAAGCCGCCGGCAAGCTATTTATCGGCCGCCCGAAAAACGGCCGCTTTCATCGCGCTGGCGACCGCCACCGCGGCCGGCGGCGCGGGAACCACCCCGGCGATCGTCGTCATAATCGCCGCGCCGTTCTCCCCAGCCTTTACGGGAGGCTTCGGAATGACCTTCCGGATCGCCGAACCAGCCGCTGTCGCCATGGTCGGAGTTCTGCCAACCGCGCCGTGAGGCTTCGGAATGGCCTTCCGAATCCCCGAACCAGCCGGAGTCGCCGTGGTCGGGATTCTGCCAGCCGCGGCGCGAGGCCTGACTATGGCCCTGACTGTCGCCGTACCAGCCGCTGTCGCCGTGATCGGGATTCTGCCAGCCACGGCGCGACGCCTCGGAGTGACCTTCCGGATCGCCGAACCAACCCCCTTGACCTTCATCCTGCGAATAGCTTTGGGAATTCCGACCGGCGGCCTGGGCGCGTTCGGAACGGACCTGTCCGCCGTCTTGATTGCCTCGGCGTTGATGGTTGTGGTAGCCGCGCGCGTGGCCATAGGCGTGCCAGTTGCTGTAATCGGCATCGTCGTCGTCCTGAGACCGGCCGCGGCCACCGCCGCTTCGACCGCTGGTGAAGCGGCCTTCCTCGTCGCGCGGGCGGTCCTGGGCGGCCTGCGACCGCGAACGGCTGCCGCCGCGATAGTCGTCGTCATCCATGTTCGAATTTCTGGGCATTAGTGTTCTCCTTCTCCCATCTTTCACGGGAAATTCATGAACGTTTTCGTTTAAGGAGCGGCCGTCGGCGCAACGTTCGGCTATAATGACCGAACGACCGGAAAGCCGCGAAAGCCCAGACCGGCAGAACGACCTGCCAGCCTGCGGCCACGGCAACCTAGTAACATTATGATAATATAAGCATACCTCAATTTAGATTATAAAATAAATTTATGGGAAATATCTGAAATTTATTATAACTGAAACTGAGGCGAATACTTTTTGGCGAAAATATTTCCACAATACGAATTCTTTCCTTATTTTCACTTTACTTCTTTTGAGCCACGCACCTTATGCGGCTTATCCTCGTCGATCCGCAGGTTTTGACGCCAAGGCGTCAAAGGCGGCGTAGAAGACTTCGTCGGGCATCAGTTCGGGGGTCAGGAAGCGCTGGAACAGCAGGCCTTCGATCAGGGCATTGATAACCCGCACCAGCGTTTCCGGCGGCATCGGCAGTTCTTCCGCCGCCACCATGGACCGGATCCAGTCGGCGCCGACCGCCAAGCCGGCGGCCATCTCGTCACGGAACCGAATGCGGACGGCTTCGTTGCGAAGGACATAAGCCCGGAAAGTTAGGGCGCCCATCGCCGCCGGCCGGCGCTCGGGAATGGAGTCCAGGACGGCGTCGGCCAGGGCGCGCATCTTCTCGGCAAAGCTGGATTCGGGTCGAAAGCGCGGCTTGATCGGCGCCCATTGGCGGATGGCCAAAGCCATGAAGAGATCGTCGCGATTCTTGAAGTTGCCATAGATCGCGCCGGTGGTCATGCCGGCCCGGTCGGCTATGTGCTGCAGGGTCGTGTCTTCGAACCCCTGCTCCCGCGTTACGGCAAGGGCCGCGTCCAGCAACGCGGTGCGGGTGCGTTCACGCTTGTCACCCTTGGGTTGGCGTCGCGCGGAGTGAGCGGGCGAGTCTGAAAGCATCGAATCAAGCTTACACCCCCTTGTTTTATAATTCATCTATTTTATAATATGAATATATTTTTTAAGCAGGAGGCTTAGCATGACCATCCAAGATCCCATCGCCGCTATGATCGAAAGCTATGTCGGTGACGGCGCACTCGCTGGCGCCGCCACGCTGGTCTGGCGGGATGGCAAGGTCGTGCAAACCGCTATCGCTGGTTGGCGGGATGTCGCCGCTGGACTGCCCATCGAACGCGACACGCTGTTCCGGATTGCCTCGATGTCGAAGCCGGTCACCTCCGTAGTCGCAATGACCCTGCTGGAAGAAGGCCGCTTCGCCCTGGATGAACCGATCGCGCGTTGGGCGCCCGAATTCACAGAGATGCGGGTCATCCGATCGCCCGACGGCGCGCTGGACGACACCGATCCTGCCGCGCGTCCCATAACATTCGAGGATTTGCTGACCCATCGCGCCGGCCTGACCTATGGCGGCGTGCACTCAGGCCCGCTGGCCAAGGCCTATGCGGACGCGCTGGGCGGCGATATCGACAGCGATGTCCCGCCCGATGACTGGATTGCCGGGCTGGCCGCTCTCCCCTTGATTGCTCAGCCCGGTGCGCAATTCCATTATAGTTGCGCGACCGACCTGCTGGGGCTCCTGATTGCGCGGATGGAGGACGCGCCGCTGGGCGAAGTGATGAGACGGCGCCTGTTCGCACCCTTGGGCATGGCTGACACCAACTTCACCGTTCCTGCCGAACAGCGGCATCGACGCGCCAAGATGTACGGCTTCGACGACGACGGCCGGCTGACCGAATGGCTGGGCGGCCCAGATCGTCCTTTCCGGTCGGAACGGCCGGACGGCATGGCATTTCAATCCGGGGGACAAGGTCTGTGGTCGACCCTCGACGACTTCCTGGCCTTTGCGCGCCTGTTCATCGGCGACGGGGCCGTGGACGGCGTACGTATTTTAAAGCCCGAAACCCTGGCGCTGATGACGTCGAATCGACTCAGCGATGCTCAACGCGGCGCGGCGCGAATTCTCGGCTTTCCGGTGTTCGCCGGCCATGGCTTCGGGCTGGGTGTCGCCGTCGTAACCGATCCCGAGAAAGCGGCGCCGACGACGTGCAAGGGCGTGGTCGGCACGGTCGGCTGGCCGGGCGCCTATGGCGGCTGGTGGCAGGCCGATCCTCAAGCCGGCTCGGTAATGATTTTTTTGGCGCACAATGCCTTCGAGCTGGAACAGTTGTCCAAGGGCGTCGGTCTGGGCGTTTATGGCGCGATTAGCCGCTTCCATGCGCTGGGATCGGCCCTGGTTTAAGCATCTTCGCATTGACGTCCGCATCGATTTCTTATTTTTTGTTGCCGATAGCCTTCAAGGTTCATTGGGGGTTCCGATGCGATGCCACTGTTCTAGAACGAAAAACAACGCACCGACGGCGAACGCGAAGCGCCTGCTCATGGCTGGCGCCGCCGCGATCCTGTGTGCCTTGCCGATGCCCGGACGCGCCGCCACCGCCGCGCCGCAGGTCGAGGACCTGCAGCGCCTGTCGATCGAGGACCTGGCCGACCTGCAGGTGACATCGGTGTCGAAGCGGCCCGAAGCGTTGCGCGACACCGCCTCGTCCGTTTATGTGATCACCGCCAGCGACATCCAACGCTCCGGCGCGACTTCGATCACCGAAGTCCTGCGGCTGGCGCCGAACCTGGAAGTCGCCCGAATCAACGGCTACGCCGCCGCCATCACGGCGCGCGGCTTCAATTCGCCGGAAACCGCCAACAAATTGCTGGTGCTGATCGACGGCCGCAGCGTCTACGAACCGATCGCCGGCACGGTCATGTGGCAGCAGATCGACGTCGCGCTCGACAACATTGACCGGATCGAGGTGATCAGCGGCCCCGGCGGCACCTTGTGGGGCGCCAATGCGGTCAACGGCGTGATCAATATCATCACCAAGGACACGTCGGAAGCCCAGGGCTTCTATGCGCGAGCCACCATGGGCCTTTACAAGCGCATGGGCACCGTCCGGCTGGGCGGCAATATCGGCCGGCACGCCAGTTTCCGGGTCTATGCCGACGGTTTCGAACAGAGCGCGACGCAGCCCGTCCTGGCCACCGACACGACCGATGATGGGTTTCGCGGCCAGCACGGCGGCTTTGGCATCGATATCGACCGGGGCGCCAGCCGCTATACGATCAAGGGCGATGGCTATGTCAACAAGATTTCCGACGATGGCGGCCGGCTGAAAGGCTACGATGTAGTAGGCGGCTGGACCCGGACGCTCGACAACGGTTCCATCGTCACCGTACAGGCTTATTTCGACCGCGACATCCGCGACCAGCCGACCCTGCACGAGAACCGCAGCACCTTCAATTTCAGCGTCCAGCAGTCGATCGCTTTCCACGACCGGCACCAGTTCGTCTGGGGTGTCGAAGCGCGCTCCTGGAACGAAAACTTCGTTTCCTTCAATCAGTTCCAGTTCGCCGACCCGAAAGCGACGATCTCGCTGGGCTCGCTCTTCGCCCAGGATGAGATCAGTTTGCGCGACGACCTGAAACTCACACTGGGGCTCAAGGCCGAGGACAACAGCTATTCGGGGCTCGACTGGCTGCCCAATGTCCGCCTGGCTTGGCAGCGGTCCAACAATCTGATGTGGGCCAGCGTGTCACGGGCGGTTCGGACGCCCAATCGCATCGAACGCGAACTCGAGGCGCCGGGCATCCTGATCCCTTCACCCAATTTCGACGCGGAAAACCTGACCGCCTACGAGGTCGGCTGGCGAAGCCAGTTGTCGGCCAAGGCCAGCCTGTCCCTGGCCGCGTTTTACAACAACTATGACGACCTGCGCACCGACGGATTCCCCTCTACCGTTTTCCCGATAATCCTGCAGAACGGCGCGAAAGGCACGACGTCCGGCGTGGAAGGCTGGATGATCTATGACGTCCTGCCGAATTGGCGACTCAATGCCGGGTTCAACCTGCTCAACAAGCATTTCGAGCTGAAGCCCGGTTTCAACGACCTGACCCAGCTGAGCGTACGCGGCCAGGACCCGCGCTACCAGGCGCAGGTGCGTTCGGAATGGACGATCCACAAGGTGTTCGACGTCGACGTGTCGCTGCGCACCGTCGGCAAAGTGGATACAGCGCCGGTGCCGGCCTATACCGAAGCCGGGCTGCATCTCGGCTGGCGGGTCACCAACAAGGTCGAACTGGCCCTGAACGGCTCCAACCTGCTGCACAAGCGGCATATCGAGGTCTGGGACCCGAGCACGGCGTCGCCGCGCTATATGGGCCGGTCGGTCGTCCTGTCGCTCCGGTACGGGTACTAAGACGTGCTTAGGGGCCGCGACATAGGGCGCTGGCGGGCCGGTTTTCTCGGGATCGGTTTCCTCGGGATCGGTTTCCTCGGGATTCTGGCCACCACCGCGTTTGTCCCGGCGCCGGGCTTCGCCGACGAATCCCTGGCCGTGGCCGTCAAGGCTGCGTATCTGTACAAGTTCGCCCCCTTCATCACCTGGCCGGCGCCGCCTTCGCCAACCGCCCCCTTCACTATCTGCGTGGTCGGCGCCGATCCGTTCGGCGCGCAACTGGACCGCGCCGTAGCCGGCCAGGCCTTCGGCACACGGCCATATCAGGTTGTCCGGCTCGAAGCGATCGCCGCCGATTCCGTCTGCAACATCGCCTATATCGGCGGTTCGGCCAAGCAATCCGTCGGCGCGGGACTGGATGCAGTCAAGGGCGCGCCCGTACTGACGGTCACCGAAGACGGCCCGCGCGCCGGCACGATCAGCTTCAAGATGCAGGCCGGCAAGGTGCGTTTCCGCATCGACCAGGTGGCCGCCAGCCAGGACGGGCTTGCCATCAGCTCGAAGCTGCTGAGCCTGGCGGTGTCCGTGCGTACGGAGCATGGGACGGTCGAGCCATGATGCGACTCCGCGCCTTGATCGAACAATACCGTTTCCCACTGCTGGTCAGTTGCCTGGTGGCCTTGAGCGCCGGCTTTCTGGCCCTAGCCCTGTCGGCCGATGCGACGCATGAACGCCAGGTCGCCCAATCGGCCCAGGTGCAGGCGCAGATCCTGGCCGATTCGATCTCCGCCGCCCTGGCGTTCGACGACCAGGCAGCCATTACCCAATACACCTCGGCGCTCAGGGCCAATCCGGACGTCGAGGCCGTCGCCGTTTTCGACGTCCAGGGCAAGCTGATCGCCCAGGTCGGCATCGATGCGACATCGGAACGCTTCCCGGTGGGACGCATCAACGGCGCATCCGGGGCGGCGATCGGGATCAGCGCGCCGGTGCTGGAAAACGGCATGAAGCTCGGCCGGGTTTATTTCCGGCAAAGGACCGAAGCCATAGGCTCACGCATCCGGCGTTTCGCCGGGGCGGCCCTGCTGCTGTTCGTGGCGGCGCTGCTCCTGACCGTCACCGGCCTGGACGCTCGCGCCCTGAATCGGGCCAACCAGCGGCTGCAGCAGGAAATGCGCGAACGCGAACGGGCCGAGGCCGGGTTGCGGCAAAGCCAGAAGATGGAGGCGGTCGGCCGACTGACTGGCGGCATCGCGCACGATTTCAACAACATGCTGGCGGTCATCCTCGGCAATAACGAACTGCTGCTGCGCAAGTTCCCGGACCTGGACGACAAGGTGCTGAAGTTCATCGCCAACACCCAGGACGCCGCCCGACGCGCCGCTACCCTGACCCAGCGCCTGCTCGCCTTTTCCCGCCGCCAGGCTCTCGACCCGAAAACGGTTGATCCTGCGCATGTCATCCTCGACCTGTCCGACCTGCTGCGGCGAACCTTGGGCGAAACCGTCGCCGTCCAGATCGTCAACGCCGCCGGACTATGGCCGGTGCGCATCGACGTCGTCCAGCTGGAAACCGCCCTGGTCAACCTGGCGGTCAATGCCCGGGACGCCATGCCGCAGGGCGGCAAGCTAACCATCGAGTCGTCGAACGTCTATCTCGACCGGCGCTATACCGATGCGCTCGAGGACGTCACGCCCGGGCAATACGTGCTGATCGCCGTGACCGATACGGGCACCGGCATGCCGGAAGAGGTCGTCGCCCAGGTCTTCGAGCCGTTCTTCACCACCAAGCCGGTCGGGCAAGGCACCGGCCTGGGCCTCAGCCAGGTGCACGGCTTCGTCAAACAGTCCGGCGGCCACGTCGCCATTTACAGCGAGCCGGCGCACGGCACGACGGTCAAACTGTATCTGCCGCGTTCGGCGGAAGACCTGCAGAACGACGCCTCCGACGTCACCCGGATCGCCAGCCGCAACCGCAAGAACATCACAGTCCTGTTGGTCGATGACGAGGCCGGCGTGCGCATCTTTGCCGAGGAGGCGCTGGTCGAACTCGGCTACGACGTGCTGGTGGCCGAGGATGCCAGCCAGGCCATCCGCGTCGTCAAGGCCGGCGGCGCGCCGGAAATCCTGCTGACCGACGTGGTCATGCCGGGCCGCAGCGGCCGGGCCCTGGCGGACGATCTGTCGAAGGAGCTGACGGACCTGAAGGTGCTGTACATGACTGGCTACACGCAGAACGCCATTGTGCACAACGGCGTGCTCGACGCCGGCACGCGGCTGCTGGTCAAGCCGTTCACGCTCGACCAGCTCGGCCGGGAACTGGAAGCCCTGGGCGTGAACCACAGGAGCATCTGACGCCCTCTTACACCCTTTTGACACGGCTGTCGGCTTTCCTGCTTTTTCCCTTAGGCCGGATTTGCGAAGTTTCGTCCCGGTGTCCTGGATGATTCCATTCGAAGGACACTTGCCGGAGAGACCGCAGGTTATCCCAGTGTGCGGCTCTCCGGCTCGTTTGCCGACATCCTTCGCATGAGGCTCGCCATGCGTTTCCACGACCGCGCCGATGCCGGACGCCAATTGGCCCGTCAGCTCGGCGCTTTCCGCAATTATCCTGACACGATCATACTGGCCCTGCCGCGCGGCGGCGTGCCGGTGGCCTTCGAGGTCGCCAAGGCGCTCAACCTGCCGCTCGACGTCTTCCTGGTGCGCAAGCTCGGCCATCCGGGCCAGCCGGAACTGGCCATGGGCGCCATAGCCAGTGGCGGCCTGCGCGTCATGAATGACGAAGTGCTGAAGACTTGGCCGGTCGATGACGCCGCGATCAACGCCGTCGCCACCCGAGAAGAGGCCGAATTGGTGCGCCGGGAACACGCCTATCGCGGCGACCGGCCCCTACCCGCCTTGCGCGGCAAGACGGTGATCGTCATCGACGACGGCCTGGCGACCGGCGCCAGCATGGCGGCGGCGTTGAAGGCGCTGCGACTGGAAAGCCCGAAGGCCCTGATCGCCGCCTTCCCGGTGGCGCCCAAGATCGAAGACAATGAGCTGCCCGATGCCGATGAGGTGTTCTGCGTCATGCGGCCCGACCGGTTCAGCAGCGTCGGCCTGTGGTACGAACGGTTCGACCAGACGTCCGACGAGGAAGCCACGGCCCTGCTGAAAAAGGCCGCCGCCTTCGGGCCACACCGGCACCGGACGCCGGAAGACAGGCTGGCGGAAAAGCTCAACCGGCATGTCACCGCTCTGACCGGCCATGCCGAGGATTACAACGAATTACTGCTGATGGCGCGGGACGCGCGTTTCGTGCTGATCGGCGAGGCCAGCCACGGCACCGCGGAATTCTACCGCATCCGCGCCGCCATCACACAAAGGCTGATCGAGGAACAGGGCTTCATGGCAGTGGCGGTCGAGGCCGACTGGCCGGACGCCTTTCGCATCAATCGCTATGTGCGCGGCAACAAGCGGATCCTGAGCGCCGACGATGCCCTGGCCGATTTCCGCCGTTTTCCGACCTGGATGTGGCGCAATACCGAGGTGCGTGCCTTCATCGATTGGCTGCACGCTCTGAATGAAGCCCGGGCCGAGGAACCGGTCGGCTTTTACGGTCTCGACCTGTATAGCCTCAACAATTCGATGGAGGCGGTCATCGCCTATCTCAAGACGGTCGATCCGGAAGCGGCCGAACGGGCGCGCCGCCGCTATGGCTGCTTTGAGCCGTTCAGCAATGACCCGCAGCTGTACGGCTACATGACCGCGCGCGGCCGGGCCGGTTGCGAGGACGCCATCGTCGCCCAGATGCGCGAATTGCAGGCCCGGACCCACGACTTCCTGCAGAAGGACGGTGCGCTGGCCGGCGAGGAATTCTTCTCGGCCGAACAGAATGCGCGCCTGGTCGCCAACGCCGAGTCCTATTACCGCGCCATGTTCCGTGGTCGGCCGAATTCGTGGAATATCCGCGACACCCACATGGCCGATACGCTCGATGAACTGTCCGACTTCCTGACGCACAAACATGGCCGCCCGGCCAAGATCGTCGTCTGGGCGCACAATTCGCATATCGGCGACGCGCGGGCGACCGATGCCGGCGCGCACGGCGAGGTCAATATCGGCCAATTGACGCGGCAGCGCCATCCGGGCGAGACCCTGCTGATCGGCTTTTCCACCCATGGCGGCCAGGTCACCGCTGCCCAGGACTGGGATGAGCCGGAGGAAAACCGCCAGGTGCGCCCGGCGCTGGTCGGCAGCATCGAGGACGTCTTCCACCGCATCGAGGTGCGCGACTTCCTGTTGAACCTACGCGATTCCGACGAGGTGCGCGACCTGCTGGCGCCGCCGCGTCTGGAGCGCTTCATCGGCGTCATCTACCGGCCGGACACAGAGCGGCAGAGCCACTATTTCGAGGTGAAGCTGGCCCAGGAATTCGACGCCATCCTGCACCTGGATGTGACCGGCGCACTCACGCCACTCGATCCCAGCCCGCACTGGCACGGCCTGGTCCACGCCGCCGAAGAGACCTGGCCGACAGGGCTGTAGGTAATCAAGGAAGTGTTCCACATGGGATTTTTATGCCCGGAGCGCTTTATTCCGGCCATGAAGACCCGTTTCAAACGCAAGGAAGCGCCCGGCGATGGCCTTAACCGCCTGATCCTGGGCCAGATCGACGAGATCGCCCGCATCCCGGCCGGTGCCGAGACCGCCGTGCATGACATCCGCGTCGCCTGCAAGAAGATCCGCGCCTATCTGCGGCTGATGCGCGACGGTTTGGGCGAGGTGCGCTTCGACCTGGAAAACCGTACCTTCCGTGACCTGGCGCGGCTGTTCCGCGCTTTCCGCGACCGGCAAACCGAACCCAAGACGCTGGCTGGCCTGCAGCCATCGGATTCGTCGGCCGCCGAGGTCGTGCGCCAGCAGCTGGAGGCGCATCCAACCGGCAATCTGTCCGGCACCTTCACCGCTGCCCGGTCGATCGCCAAGAAGGCGCGCGGTCGTTTCGTCGATGGCAAGCTGGAACCGGACGCCTTTTCACTTAAAGCCGCGTACCAGCACAGCTACGGCCGCGTCCGCAAGGCGTTCGACCGGGCGCGGCGCCATCCGGGCACCGCCCGGCTGCATGAGTGGCGCAAGCAGGTCAAGGCCTTCGGCTACCAGATCAAACTGTTGAAAAAGACCTGGCCGGAACAGGTCAAGCTATGGACCGCCGAGTTCGACGCCCTGGCGCAAAAGCTTGGCGACGATCATGACCTGGCCGTGCTGGCGGCGACTTTGAGCGCCGACCATGATGCCGAGCCGGTGGTGCGGCCGGTACTGAAAAGCCTGATGCAGCGACGCGGCGACCTGCAGTACTCGGCGCTCGAAATCGCCGATCCCCTGCTCGCCGAAAAGCCGCGCGCCTTCGCCACCGGCGTCGGCCACCATTGGAAAAAGTGGCGGAACTAAATCTTGTGGCCGAGAAATTTCCCGGCCGAGTCGAAGGCCGCCTTGAGCTTCTGATTATAGGCACGCAGCACCACCCAGCGGCCCTGCGTCAAGGTACGGATGCGCCCTTTGATCAGCACACCCTGGTCGGTCATGGCGTCGACACCGACGATCTCGACCGGGCCGATGGTCAGCCGCCCGATCTCGGCGTCCTGGCGTAACGTTTCGCCGGATGGTTCGTCTGACTTAGTTTTTAGTCCCCCGTCGTCCTTTCCTAGAGAGTTTACTCCGGTAATGAGAAATATGATTGGCGGCAACAATAACAATGCCTCTTTGGCCTGATAGGCAGCAATATGGAATGGAAATATTTCGGAAACAGCGTGGGCCACGCTTGTCAATATTGAGTCCAGCAGTTCCAATATTTGACCCGCTAAATGGCTCACATCCTTAAATGCGATAACAAAACCGAGCGCGGAAAACACCGCTACTATCGTTTGAAAGCTTGAATCCCCTTTGATCACAGCCCAAAGCTTTTGGATCGTGTTCTTCGGTGATTGCTCTGCCGCTACACTGTCAGCAATTTCCATGATGGCCCCCAAATCCTAGGCGGCCACCATAACCCGGAGGCACACTACCGGATACACACGGACGAACCTGCCGAGTACGGCCATGTTCGCTCTCAGTATATGGGCGTAAACTGGCGAATGTCTGGATTGGGTCAAAACTGCCGTTACATTTAGGCGTCCGTAAGGACAAAATGCGATCAGATCGCACGCATCACACCTTATAAGCATCTGAATTATTTGAAAAATGGTGCCGCTTAGGTGACTCGAACACCTGACCCCCTCATTACGAATGAGGTGCTCTACCGGCTGAGCTAAAGCGGCCCGGAACGTGCGCGGGCGTTTAAGGGCCCTGCGGACAGGCGGGTGTCTTTACACAGTTCGTCCAGCCTTGCCAAGCGGTTTGTCGCGCTGGAAAGCCTATTCTATCGTCGCTTTGGCGCAGTTTCGCCAAGCCGGGCGGATTGCGCCGGCGGCGGGGCTCGCCTATGGTCGCGGTAACAAAAAAGCTTTGCCGGGCGGATGGGAACGATGGGCAAGACGCGGATCAGTCGGCGGGGGGTGCTGGGGCTGGCGGCCGGCGCGGCCGGCGCGGGCTTGTTGGGCGAGGCATCGGCAGCCGACAACGGTTTGACGGTGCGAAATCTGCGCGTCGAGTGGCTCAGCGAGCCGATCGGCATCGATACACAACGGCCACGCTTCCGCTGGGAGATCGGCGCCGATCCTGCCACACGCGGCGTTCGGGCCAAGTCGGCCCGGATCATCATCGCCCGTTCGCCGGAAGCCATAGCCGCCCGGCGCGGCGATATCTGGGCCAGTGGCGTGGTGAGCGGCCGATTCGACACCCGCCCCCCTCGCCTGCTGCCGTTGCAGTCGCATACGCCTTACTATTGGGCGGTGGCCGTGACCGACGGATCCGGCGTAACGCGCTGGAGCGAACCGGCGCGGTTCATCACCGGGCTAATCGATCCGGCTGAATGGCAGGGCAAATGGATCGCCGCCAAGCCGCCCATTCCAGCGCCGCCGCATGCGCGTGGCCAAAGCAGGCTGATTTCAACGCCGGAAGACACGCGCCTTCCCTTGTTTCGCAAGGATTTCGCGCTCGATGCCCTGCCGGCGCGCGCGGTGGTTTCGGTGTCGGGGCTGGGGCATTTCGAGCTGACCGTCAATGGTAGGCCGGTGACCGACAGCGTGCTCAATCCAGGCTGGACCGCCTACGATCGGACCATCTTCTACACGACCTATGATGTGGCGGGCCTGCTGCGGTCGGGCGCCAACCGCTTAGGGGTGCGGCTCGGCAACGGCATGTACACGGTCGAGAAGATCCCCAACCGCAAGGCCAAGTTTGTCGACAGTTTCGGCCGGCCGAAGCTGATCCTGCACCTAAGCCTGTTCCATGCCGATGGGACGGTGACGCGCGTCGTCAGCGATGAAAGCTGGGAAACGATCGACGGGCCGATCCTCTATTCATCGATCTATGCCGGCGAGGACGTCGACGGGCGGCTGGAGCCGTCCGGCTGGGAACTACCGGGTACAAAGGGCGATGGCTGGCGGCCAGTACTGACCGCCGGGCCGCAGCCCGGACGGCTTCGCGCCCAGGCCATTCCACCGGTGCGCATGCAGAAACGGTTCGAGACGGTGGCGATCAGCGAGCCCAAGCCGGGCGTGTTCGTCTACGACCTGGGCGAAAACTTCGCCGGGCGACCGGAAATGGTGGTGCGCGGCCAGGCGGGTGCGAGCGTGAAACTGACGCCATGCGAGACCCTGGGCGAGGACGGGCTGGCCTGGCAGAAGAGTTTCAACGCCGGGCCGCCGGACAAGTGGGTCCTATACAACTACACGCTAGCCGGGGCGGGCGACGAACGGTTCGTGCCACGCTTCAACTATCATGGTTTCCGTTACATCCAGGTCGAAGGCGCGGCGCCGGTCGGCCGGGCGGCGCAAGGTACACCGGAAGTCGTATCGATGGCCGGGCAGTTCTTGCACACCGATCTGCCGGCTGCCGGTGATTTCGACAGCAGCGACGGCTTGCTGGTCCGCACGCACCATCTGATCGAACGGGCGGTGCTGAGCAATGCCTACAGCGTCCTGACCGACTGCCCGCATCGCGAGAAGCTCGGCTGGCTGGAGCAGACGCACCTCAATGCGGCGACGGTGTTCCATAACCGCGAAGCCGTGACGATGTACGAAAAGATGATCGGCGATATCCGCGACAGCCAGAAACCCGACGGCATGGTGCCGGGGATCGCGCCGGAATATGTCGCCTTCGTCAACGCCCAAGGCGACGAGCCGGCGCGCAACTCGCCGGAATGGGGAACTGCGGTCGCCTTAAGCCCGTGGGCGGCCTATCGCGAATATGGCGATGCGCAGGTGCTGGCGGACGGCTATGCGGCGATGAAGCGTTATCTGGCCTATCTGGCTTCGCGGGCTGATGGACACGTGCTCGATTTCGGGCTGGGCGACTGGTACGACGTCGGGCCGGGCAAGCTTGGGGCGTCGCAACTGACTACGCGCGCCTTGACCGCTACGGCCGTCTATTACCACGCGCTGACGACGTTCGCCAAGGTGGCCCGCGTGCTGGGCCAGCCGGAAACGGACGCGGTTGCCGCCGAACGGACAGCGGAACTGGTCAAGACGGCGATCAACAGCCGTTTCCTGCACCCGGAAGGCTTCTACGACCGCAACAGCCAGACCGCCAATGCCATGCCTTTGGCGGTCGGATTGGTGCCCGATGAGCAACGCGCGGCCGTACTGGCGTCGCTGGTTCAGGCAGTGCGCGATAGCCGGAACGGCGTGACGGCCGGCGATGTCGGCTTCCATTACGTGGTGCGGGCGCTGGCGGAAAACGGCCGCGACGACGTCATCCTCGACATGCTGTCGGTCACCGACCGGCCGTCCTACGGCTATCAGCTGGCCAAGGGAGCGACGGCACTGACCGAATCCTGGAACGCTGATCCGACCAAGTCGCTCAATCACTTCATGCTCGGCCACGCCGAAGGCTGGCTGTTTGGCGGGCTGGCCGGGATCAAAGTTGATTTCACTGCCTCGCCAGAGCGGGTGTTGACCATCGCGCCGAAACCGGTCGGCAAGGTCGAGGCGACCTCGGCGACACATCGCTCGGTGTGGGGCGAGGTACGCAGTTCCTGGCGGCGACAGGCGGGCGGGTTCGAGCTCGAGGTCGATATTCCCGCCGGGGCATGCGGCTGCATCCGGGTCCCGACGCAACAACCGCAGACCGTTCTGGAAGGCGGTAAACCAGCCGTCTCCGCGCCGGGCATCGTCAAGGCCAAGGCTGTGAGCGGCGGGCTTGAACTGATCGCCGGTTCGGGCCGTTACCGCTTTACGTCGATTTTAGCTTAGCGCCTCATGCCAATTTACGTTTCATGGCCAAAAAGTGCGCGCGTAACAGTCAGGCACTTTTTGGCATGAGGCTTAATTTGACGCCTCATATTATCCTAAAAGTGCGCGCGTAGCAGTCAGGCACTTTTAGGCATGAGGCTTGGGCTTAGTACGACCCCGACTGGTTCAGGACCGCCGGGAAGGTCAGGAACAGGATCGCCACGTACAGGCGGAACGACTTGCGCCGCACGAACAGGCGGTCGAGCGCGACGCGGCGACGGTAGGTGACGTCGTTGCGGCCCATGACCTGCCACAGGCCGGTAATGCCCGGCATGACCGAGGTGTAGTGACGGAACGAGCGGCTGTACTTGGAAATTTCGGCGCGGATGATCGGGCGCGGCCCGACCAGGCTCATTTGGCCCATGATCACATTAATCAATTGTGGGAACTCATCCAGCGAGGTCTTGCGCAGGAACTTGCCGATCGGCGTGATGCGCGGGTCGTTGCGCAGCTTGTGATCGGCTTCCCATTCGGCGCGCGCCTCGGCGTCGGTGGCCAGCAGGTGATCGAGGATTTCCTGCGACTTGACATGCATGCTACGGAACTTCAAGCACTTGAATTCGCGGCCGTTCAGGCCAATCCGGGTATGCTTGAACAGGACCGGGCCACCGTCCTGAAGCTTGATGGCGATGGCGATGGCCAGGAAGGCCGGAAACAGGAAGGCGACGGCCAGCAGGCTGCAGATCAGGTCGAAGGCACGTACGAAGTGATCCTTCGCCGGAGGCGCGGAACTGCGCTTCGAGGCCCGGTAAGGCGCCAAGGGGACGCTGGCGGAATTGGTCATCTCGTACTTCATGCCTTGCCTCTACGCGATCCGTCGAAGAAGGTGTCGGGGGAACACCGAAAGACAGTCCTATCCCCGGCCGATTTCGACCGGTTCGTTTGCACCGCACATACACCACGAGACGCCGGTGACGGCCCACTGCGGGCCCGTGCGGTCACTGACAGAAATCCAACAGCAGCTTCCCGTTGCGCGACTTCTGTTTACACCTTGGTAACCATGAAACCGATTTAGCGCCATTTTTTTGCAAAGGTCTAGTGCTGCGCTGCAAAATAAGGCTGGATTATATAAATTTCACATTATGAATGCGGTTAAGTGGTCTTAACCTACCTGCGAATGCGGCAAAATAAGACCTCGAATGCGGCCGAAAAAGGGCCTTGGCGGCATTTGACCCGTCTTCCGTACACGCCTTACCCGACAAAAGCCGCCGTAACGGCAATATTTTGTATTCACGGCCTTTTCCAATCCTTCCAAACACGAGCGAAATCCTTATGCGCGACGGGATTGCGGCATCGGCATAAAAATCCCGGCCCGCATACGGCATTTCCTGACCGCCCGGATGGGCCGGCCGGTTGTTTTTCCGGCTCCGGTCATCACAAATTTCGTGATCACAATCTGAATGCCCCGCCGGCAGATTCGCTTGTATCCTTTCCAGAAAGTTGGCCGATAAAATGAAAGCGCCGGAGGACAACCGCCTTTTGGCGATCTGTCTTCCGGCGCTTTGAGTTACACGCTTCCGATGGTAACCGACTGAGGATAGGCGTCCGCGTCTAAGGATAAAACGTGGAAGACGCGGCGAAGCATCAAGAAACCATAAGGTTAGTTTTTTGTTTTATCGCGCAATTTGTCCGAAAAGTGGGGCCCACCTTGTCGGACTGCGCTTAGAGTTCCGCCCATTGCCGGATCAGGTTGTGATAGTGGCTGGTCAGTGCGATCACCTCGTCGCTGTCGCCGATGCGCCCGCGCAGCTTGACGATGGTCATGTCGAGATCGAACAGCATCTGACGCCTTTGACCGTCGCGCACCAGGCTCTGCGTCCACAGGAAAGCCGCCAACCGCATGCCGCGCGTCACCGGCTCGACGCGGTGGACGCTGGTCGCCGGATAGAGGATGGCGTCGCCAGCCGCCAGCTTGACCTCGTGCGCGCCGTAAGTGTCCTCGACAATCAGTTCGCCGCCGTCATAGTCTTCCGGCTCGCTGAGAAAGATGGTGGCCGAGATGTCGGTGCGCACCTTTTCCTGTGTCACCGGGTCGGGATGAATGGCGCCGTCGACGTGATCGCCGAAATGACCGCCGTTTTCATAAGCGTTGAAACGTGGGGTCAAGATGGTCTTCGGCAGGGCCGCCGACTGGAATAACGGATGACGCTCAAGCGCCGCGCGCACCTTGTCAGCTAAGGGTTGGGCTTCGGGCGCCAGAACCGGCAGCTGGTAGTTCCACTTGCGCTGGGCGGCCTGGGCGCCGGTGGTATGGCGGCCGTCGGTCCATTGCGCCTTGGCCAGGACGTCGCGGATTTCCGTGATTTCCTCGCGGCTCAGGACATTGGGGATATGCAGCATCATGGGCGGAACTCCTCAGGCCTTCATAGAGCACAACGCCCGCATTTTGCAAAATGCGGGCGTCGTCCTGCAGATTCTGCCCGCGCCTCAGAACTTGACGTTCAAGGTGAGCGTCGCCGTCTGTGGCTGGCCGGGGAAGACGCGCGCTCCGCCATTGTTCAACGACTGGATATAGTCCTCGTCGAAGACATTGTAGAGGTTGAGCTGCACGGCCACGCGGCGGCTCAGGTCATAACTGGCCATGGCGTTGACGACGGTAAAGGCCGGGATCTTGGCCAGGCCGACGGTCTGGGCGGTGGCGTTCGGGTCGACGACCAGCTTCTGGTCCGAGGTGTAGGCGGCGCCGAGGCCCAACGTGAAGCGTTCGGTGGCGCGATAGGCGGTCCACACCGTCGCGGTCAGGTCCGGCGACCACCGCGTCGCGGCGCCGTTGGCATTGTTGCCGGTCGTGCCCTTCTTGATTTCGGTGTGCAGGGTCTGGATACCGGCGCTGGCCGACCATTTCGGCGAAAACTGGCCGACCAGGCCAAGCTCGATGCCGGTGACTTCGCGTTCGCCGGTCTGGCTGTAGGTCAGGGAGACCGGGTCCTGCAGGGTCAGTTCGTTCTTGGCCACCGTGTCGTACCAGGCGGCGGTCAGGTTCAGATGCTTGTGCAGCAGGTCCCACTTGGTGCCGACTTCGAGATTGTCGGTTTCCGTCGGCTTGAAGGCGGCGTTGGCGATGTTGCTCGAAGTGGCCGACAGGGTCAGGTTGGTGCTGCCCGGTGGCGTCAGCGAATTGCCGTAGGCGATGTAGATGCTGCCATTGTGTTGCGGCTTGTAGACGGCGCCGAGGTTCCAGCTGGCGATGGTACCGCTCGATTCCAGGGTGCTGGCGAGCAGGACGCCGGCCGGCAGCGGCGGGTTGCTGGTCGCCGTGGTCACCGTCGCGCTGTTGGTCTTGATAGTATAGGCGTCGACGCGTAGGCCGGCACTGAGCAGCCACTTGCCGTGCTTGGCGGTCTCGAAGACATAGCCCGACACTGTGGTGGCGTCGCCGTCCGAATAGGCGCCGGTCGGCAGCGGCGTAGCCATGACGTCGTTGGGGTTGGGGTTGTAGACATTGGCCGGGGTAACCGTGGCGCCGGTCGGCACGGCGAAGGTCAGGGTTTTCTGCTGCTCATAGTTCAGCTCGAAGCCAGTCGACAGATCGTGCGTCCAGCCGCCCGTCTCGATCGAGGCGGTCAGGTTGGTGGTATTGGCCAGGATATGGTTGTCCTGGTCGACGCGCTGGCGGTTGCGGATGATGGTCCAGGTCGTCGGATCGGCCGAGGTGGCAGTGTAGCCGCCGCTGTTGTTGCCGATGCCGGTCAGGACGCGGTCCATCTGGGTCTGGCCGTAGCGGGTGGTGTTGGTCAGGTGCAGGCCGCTGTCGAAATCGTGCTCGACCTTGGTGGTCAGCAGGGCGGCGTCAACCTTTTCATAGTCGTTGACGCTGCCGTAATAGTTATGCCGGTCGACGCGCTTGCCGCCCTGGATGAAGGCGTTGCTGTTGACGAAGCCGGGATAACCGATGACCGGAAGGCCGCCGTCGGGGACATTGTCCTGATGCAGCAACTGACCGAAGACATAGAAACGGGTCGACGTGCCGAGGCCGACGCCATAAGCCGGGGCGATGCCGTAGCCGGAATTTTTGACGCGATCGCGGCCGGGGAAGGTGATGTCCTGGTCCATCAGGTTGAGGCGCAGGCCGCTAGTCTCGCCGAGACGGATATTGGAGTCGAGCGTGGCGCGGGCACCGCCGGCGCTGTACAGGCTGGCCGTCGCCTGGTCGAAATTGTGGCCGACCGGCAGCTTGGAGACCAGGTTGATATAGCCGGACGACGCACCGCGGCCGATATCGGCGCCGGCCGGGCCCTTGGCGACCTCGACCTGTTCGACATTGAAGGTGTCGCGCGAGATGGCGCCAAGGTCGCGGATGCCGTCGAGGAAGACCGAGCTTTGCGCCGAGAAGCCGCGCAGTTGGAAGGTATCGCCCGCCGAGGTATTGCCGTTTTCGCCCAGTTGCATGGTGATGCCCGGCGTGTTGCGCAGGGCGTCGACCAGGTTGGTAGCGTTCTGGTCGCTCAGCAGTTCCTTGCTGATGACGCTGACGGTTTGCGGCGTGTCGAGCAGGGTTTCGGTCTTCTTCGGTGAGGACACCTGGTCGGTCTTGTAGGTCTCGTGATGGCCCTTGATGGTGATCTCGGTGGTCGGCGCGTCGGCGGCGACATCGGCGTGTGCGACGCCGGCGGACAGGGCGGCGGCGCCCATGATCGACAGGGCGGTCAGGTAACGGCCGGCCGGGTGCTTGCGGCTGCGGATCGGGCTCATTTCGGTCTTCCTTCGTTTTTACAACGGGCCTCTTCATGG
>CAYULN010000203.1:0-37845 GCA_964445605.1 uncultured Caulobacteraceae bacterium
CCTGGGCCTGAGCGTCGCCAAGGCGCTGACCGAAGCCCAGGGTGGAACGCTGAAACTGGCCAACCGGTCCGAAGGCGGCCTGATCGCCACCTTGACCCTGCCGCGCCTGGTGATGAAGTCGCACTGAACGCCGCAAAGGGAGCCTGCCTTGCGCCCCGGACAAAGCAAAAGGGTGTCATCGGCCTGCAACCCGGTCCCGGGCCAAGCTCCGCAAAACTTCGACAATATCCCTCGGATCTTGCAGCACATCCGCCGCGGGAATTCGCATGATCTCCAAACCTTGCGCTTCCAGCCACTTCATCCGCCGATCATCTTTTTCCGGCCGATCCCCATGGTCAGGCGATACGCCGTCTATCTCAACCGCCAGCTTCGCCTTGGCGCAATAAAAATCAAGCACATAGGGCCCGATTGGATATTGCCGCCGCCAAGCCGCCTTACCGGGCTCGCGGCCTTTGATGCGGCTCCAAATCAGCATTTCCGGCAGTGACATCTCCCGGCGCTGTTTTCTGGCCAATTCGACGGTTTCTCTTTGCCGCATTTTCCACCCCCGTTATTTCGCCCTCCTCTGTCTTCCCGCTTTTGCGCGAAATCCGGCTCCCTCAAGGCGGGGCGTTTTTACTCGCACCTTGCGCGCCTTTTTAAACCGGAGTTGGATTTCCAGTAGAACAAAAAGACGGCAAGAGTGCTTACCCTAGGCCTACCACCTTCCCATATCCCTCACCACTAACCGCCGGTCCCTGGTCTTTTCACGACACCGCCCACTGCTTGCAACAAACGCACATAAAGCCTGATGGCCAAATGCCGCGCGATTGCCATCATGTGGGATTTTCCGTGAATTAGGACTTGACTTGACCGGCCTTAGACGAAAAAACGGCCGCGCCTTTTAACTGTAAGAGGCACTCTTTCGAAAAGGATTTCCGCCCATGGCTTTACGCGTCGCCATCAATGGTTTCGGCCGCATCGGCCGCCTCGTTCTGCGCTCGATCGTCGAGTACGGTCGCACGGACATCGAGGTTGTAGCGATCAACGACCTGGGCCCGGTGGAAACCAACGCACACCTGCTGCGCTACGACTCCGTGCACGGCCGCTTCCCGGCGGAAGTAAAGGTCGACGGCGATAGCCTGACCATCGTCGCCAACGGCAAGACCTATGGCCCGATCAAGGTCACGGCAATCAAGAACCCGGCTGAGCTGCCGCACAAGGACCTTAAGGTCGATATCGCTTTTGAATGCACCGGCATCTTCTCGGCCCGCGACAAGGCCGCCGCCCATCTGCAGGCCGGCGCCAAGAAGGTTATCGTCTCGGCTCCGTCGGACGGCGCCGACAAGACCATCGTCTACGGCGTCAACCACGACCAGCTGTCGGCCGCCGACGAAGTCATCTCCAACGCGTCGTGCACCACCAACTGCCTCGCGCCCGTCGCCAAGGTCCTCAATGACCTGTGCGGCATCGAGAGCGGCTACATGACCACCATCCACTCCTACACCAACGACCAGCCGTCGCTGGACCAGATGCACAAGGACCTGTACCGGGCCCGTGCCGCCGCGCTCAACATCATCCCGACCTCGACCGGCGCCGCCAAGGCCGTTGGCCTCGTCCTGCCGGAACTGAAGGGCAAGTTTGACGGCTCGTCGGTGCGTGTCCCGACGCCGAACGTTTCCTGCGTCGACCTGGTGTTCAACGCCGGCCGCGAAGTGACCAAGGAAGAGGTCAATGCCGCCATTATCAAGGCCGCCGATGGTCCGATGAAGGGCGTCCTGGCCTACACCAATGATCCACTGGTGTCGGGCGACTTCAACCACGAACCGGCGTCCTCGACCTTCGCCCTGCCGCAAACCCAGGTCATCGGAGGTAAATTGGTGCGTATCCTCAGCTGGTACGACAACGAATGGGGCTTTTCGACGCGCATGGCCGACACGGCCCTGCACTTCGCCAAGTTTCTCTAGATAATCGAATTTTCTCGCAAAATTTAACCCCGCCGGAGCGATCCGGCGGGGTTTTTGATCGCATAAAGCGAATAGTTCGCCAAAAAGACTAGCGCGAAAGCGGCCCGCGCCTATATAGTCACTCGATTGTGTCCACATGTCCGCACAGACGGACAATGACTCATAGGGGGAGTTTATTGTGGCGGAGTTTGAACAGGCCGATATTTCCACTCGGATTCTACGCAATATACTGGTGGGTGCGTGTATCTCGGGTTTCTCGCTCACTGGTATGTATTACCTGGCCCAGCCTATTCACGAAACCTGGCGGCCGCTGATTTCCGGCGCCCTGGCCCTGCTGGCCTTGGGGGCCGGCGTGTACGTGTCGCTGCGTTTGATCAAGGATCAGGTTACCCAAGCCTTAGCCCTTATTCTGTATCTATGTGTCGTGATTGCCATAGGATCCACTGTCTGTGGCATCGTATCCAAGATACGTAAGGCGCATCTTTTTGACTATTCCGCCGAAACAACTGCATTGCACCCCGGAACGGCATCAGACGATTTGCAATAGGCTTGAATCGCCCGGCGTCCCGGCCTAAAGCCCTGGCATAGTCTCAACCGGAGCTGCCTATGCCTTTCAAGACCCTCGACGGATTCTCCGACCTTACCGGCAAGACCGCGCTTGTCCGCGTCGATTTCAACGTGCCGATGGAGGACGGGCGTATCACCGACGATACGCGTTTGCGGGTCGCGCTGCCGACGATCAAGCGCTTGTCAGGCAAGGGAGCCAAGGTCGCGCTCCTGGCCCACTTCGACCGCCCCAAGGGCAAGGTCGTCCCCTCGATGAGCCTGGCGCCGATCGCCGAGCCCCTGGCCCTGCTGCTCGATCGCCCGGTCGCCTTCGCCAGCGACTGCATCGGCCCTGAGGCCAAGGCGGTGATCGACGGCCTGGAAGAAGGCGGCGTGGCCTTGTTGGAAAACGTCCGCTTCCATGCCGGCGAGGAAAAGAACGACCCAGCTTTTGCTGCGGAACTGGCCAAGCTCGGCGACCTCTATGTCAACGACGCTTTCTCGGCTGCCCACCGCGCCCATGCCTCGACCGAAGGCGTCGCCCACCTGCTGCCCGCCTATGCCGGCGAGAGCATGACGCGCGAACTGAACGCGCTCGATGCCGCGCTTGGTAATCCGCAGCGCCCGACGCTCGGCATTGTCGGCGGCTCCAAGGTCTCGACCAAGCTCGACCTGCTGCAAAACCTGGTCGGCAAGCTCGACGCCCTGGCCATCGGCGGCGGCATGGCCAACACCTTCCTGTACGCCCAGGGCTACGACGTCGGCGGCTCCCTGTGCGAAAAGGACCTGAAGGACACCGCCCTGGAAATCCTGAAAGAGGCAGAGGCCAAGGGCTGCAAGATCCTGCTGCCGGTCGATGTGGTCGTCGCCCAGGAGTTCAAGGCCCATGCCCATCACCACACGCAGGACGCCGGCCAGCCCCTGACCGCCGAGGACAAGATCTTCGATGCTGGCCACAAGTCGGTCGAAGCCTTGAAAGACGTCATGGCGGCGTCCAAGACCTTGATCTGGAACGGCCCGTTGGGTGTGTTCGAATTGCCGCCGTTCGACGCCGCCACCGTAGCGGCGGCGAAATTTGCTGCATCGCAAACAAAATCTGGTAAGCTGGTCGCCGTGGCCGGTGGCGGCGATACCGTCGCCGCCCTCAACCATGCAGGCGTCGCGGACGAAATGAGCTTCGTTTCGACCGCGGGCGGCGCCTTCCTGGAGTGGATGGAAGGCAAGGCATTGCCGGGCGTTGCGGCGCTGGAAGCTTAAGCGTAAACTGACCGCGACTGGCGTGGTTCTTGAAAGCGCAAACGCTTCGGGCATAACGCCATTTCATTTTTACATCCGGCGGGGGCAAATCGGTGCCGAACCGACCGCCGCCGGTTATTATTGTTCCAGGCCGGGAAGCCACACCGGCCAGACATTGAAAGAGGGATACCATGGCTCGCATCAGCCTCCGCCAACTGCTCGATCACGCCGCTGAAAACAGCTATGGCATGCCGGCCTTCAACATCAACAACATGGAACAGGGCATCGCCATCATGGAGGCGGCCCGCAAGACCGCTTCGCCAGTGATCATCCAGGCGTCGCGCGGCGCCCGCGCCGAGGCCAACGACATCATGCTGGCCAAGATCATCGACGCCCTGACCGAGATCTACCCGGAAATCCCGCTGTGCATGCACCAGGACCACGGCAACAGCCTCGCTACCTGCGCCTCGGCCATCCAGCACGGCTTCACCTCGGTGATGATGGACGGTTCGCTCAAGGCCGACGCCAAGACCCCTGCCGACTATGAGTACAATGTCGAAATCACCGCCAAGGTAGTCGAGATGGCCCATGCTTGCGGTGTCTCGGTCGAAGGCGAGCTGGGCGTACTCGGCTCGCTGGAAAGCGGCATGGGCGAAGCCGAGGACGGCCACGGCGCCGAAGGCGTTCTGGATCACAGTCAACTGTTGACCGATCCGGACCAGGCGGTCGATTTCGTCGCCAAGACCAATGTCGACGCCCTCGCCATTGCCATGGGCACCTCGCACGGCGCCTACAAGTTCACCCGCAAGCCGGACGGCGAAGTCCTCGCCATGCATGTGATCGCCGAGATTCACAAGCGCCTGCCGAACACCCACCTGGTCATGCACGGCTCGTCGTCGGTGCCGCAGGATCTGCAGGACCTGATCAACGAATTCGGCGGACAGATGCCGCAGACCTACGGCGTGCCGGTCGAGGAACTGCAAAAGGCCATCAAGATGGGCGTGCGCAAGATCAATATTGACACCGACCTGCGCATGGCGATCACCGGCAACATCCGCCGCGAAATGGCCAAGAACCCGGGCGGCTTCGATCCACGCGGCTATTTCAAGCCTGCCTATGCCGCCATGCAGAAAGTGTGCGAGGCCCGCTTTGAGCAGTTCGGCACCACCGGCAACGCGCCGAAGATCAAGCCGGTGTCGCTGTCGGCCATGGCGCAGTATTACCTGTAACTCCAATTGCGGATTGCCGGTTCTTACACCCCGGAAAAGCGGGTCTTTTCCGGGGTGTTTCGTATTGTCACCACGGATTAATTTTCGCTTAACCCTCTGGCCTATCGCTCAAAACCGGCTAATATGAAGCCAGGTTAAGGGGGAAATCATGAAAATCAGTCTTGTGGCCGGACTTGCGTCTTGTGTTCTGGCCTTGAGCGCATCGGCTTTTGCCGCCGCCCCGGCGCCCTCCGCGCCGATGGCCGCGATCAGCTTCCCTCAGGAACACGCCTCCGATCTGAAAGCCGACCCGGACGTCCGCTATGGCCGTCTGCCCAATGGCTTCACCTACGTCATCCGCAAGAACGCCACCCCCGCCGGCACCGCCGCCGTCTACCTGCGTATCGGCGCCGGTTCGATGATGGAAACCGAACGACAAAAGGGCCTGGCGCACTTCCTCGAACATATGGCCTTCAACGGCACGACCCATATCCCCGAAGGTGAACTAAAACGGATTCTGGAACGGCACGGCTTTGCCTTTGGCGCCGACGTCAACGCCTACACCAGCGATTCCAAGACCGTCTACACCCTGTTCGCGCCCAAGTCCGATGACGAGAACATGGACACCGCCCTGTTCATCCTGCGCGAAATCGCCGGCAACATGACGCTCAATCCCGGCGCCATCGACCGCGAACGCGGCGTCATTCTCGGTGAGGAGCGCCTGCGCGACAAGCCGTCCCTGCACGCGGCGGTCGCCTTGAACCGCTGGATGTTCTCCGGCCAGAAATACGCCGACTACGCCCTGCCGATCGGCTCCGTCGACATCATCAAGACCGCGCCTCGCGCCGATTTCGTCTCGTTTTACAACGCCTGGTACCGGCCGGAGCTGGCGACCCTGGTCGTGGTCGGCGACTTCGATCCGGACCAGATGGAAGCCAAGGTCAAGGCCAGCTTCGCCAACTGGAAAGGCAAGGGCGCCATGCCCGCCGAACCGGACTGGGGCCACTATACACCCCAGGGCGTCCGCTCCTTTACCTACAAGGAAAAGGACCTGCCTGAGACCCTGACCTTAAACTGGGTCAAGGCAACGGACACCTCGCACGACAGCCAGGACAAGCGGATTGGCAACATGCTCGACGGCGCCCTGCTCAGCGCGCTCAACCGCCGCTATGACAACCGGATGTCCGAACCGGGCACCGCCTTCCTGTCCGCCTATGTCCAGCGCTCTTCCGCGTATAAGACGGGCCGCATCCTCAGTGTCTATGTCGTACCGCGGCCAGGCATGGCCCGGCAGGCCTTCGAACAGGCCTACGACATCCTGCACACCTTCATGGCGCGGGGCGTGACGGCTCAGGAAGCGGCCGATCTCGCTGCCGATCTTACCGCCCAGGAAAAGGCGCAGGTCGCCGGCGACAAGACCCGCGACAACAGCAAGCTGGCCGGCGACCTGCTCAATTTTATCGACACGGACGGCGTCTTCCTTGGCACCCAGGACGGCGTCGCCCTGCTCGAAGCCGCCCGTCCCAAGCTGACCCAGGCCAATCTCAATGCCCGCATCAAGGACCTGTTCGGCGGCGATGGCCCGCTACTGACCCACAGCGGCGACGCGCTCGGCGATTTCGACGAAGGCGAATTGAAAGCCGACTACACGGCGGTCAGCAGCCTGTCGGCCGCCACCTATGTGGAAAGGATGCGCAAGCCCTGGCCCTATACCGATTTCGGCCCCGCCGCCACGCCGGCCGGCCAGACCGCCGACAAGGACTTCGGCTATAATCGCTACGTTTTCCCAAATGGTGTCATCCTCAACGTCAAGCCGACCAAGCTTGTGGCCAACCAGGTGTTCGTCCAGGTCGACCTGCTCGGCGGCATGCTGCGCTTCGATCCGAAGGTCAATCGGCCCTATGCCATGGCCATGTCGTCGGTCTTCTTGTCGGGCGGCCTCGGCAAGCTGACCATCGGTCAGTTCGACGACAGCCTGTACGGCAAGCAGTTCAAGCTTGGCTACGAACTGCGTGACGCCAGCACTGTCCTGGCCGGGTCCACCACGACCAACGATTTCCCGGTAACGTTGCAGGCCATGACAGCCTATGTCACCGATCCGGGCTATCGTCAGGACGGCTTCAACAGCTTGCGCAGCACGGCCGAGACGACGCTCAAGTCGCTCAAGTCGAGCCCAGGGGGCGTGCTGGCCTATAACTTCCCGAACATCGTGCATTCCAATGACATGCGCTATGACCGGACGGTTCTGGAGCATCTTAAGGACGTCAAGTTCGACGACCTTCGCGCCATTTTCGCCGAAAGCCTGAAGGACACGCCGATTGTCGTCACCATTGTCGGCGACGTCGACGAAGCCCAGGCGGTCAGCGAGATCGGCAAGACCTTCGGCGCCCTGCCGCCTAGGCCGGCGACCGCGCCCAAGTTCCCGGGTTCGGAACAGATGATCTGGCCGCCGAAACAACACGAATTCACCCTGTACCACGAAGGCCGCGACGACCAGAGTATCAGCGTCGCCGTCTGGCCGACCAATGGCTTCTACGCCAATGTCCAGGAATCGCGCGGCCTGACCGTCCTGTCCGAAATCCTGCGCAACCGCTTGCTCGACGACCTGCGCGAAAAACAGGGCGCCGACTATTCGCCCAGCTCCACCTCCTACCAGGACGACGACTATCCGGTCTTCGGCTATATCGAGGCCCTGGCCAGCATCAAGGCCGGCGGCGATGCCGGCTTCCGGACCTCGCTGGAGCGGATCGTCGCCGACCTCAAGGCCAAGCCCGTCAGCGACGACGAACTGTTGCGGGTCAAGAAGCCGATCTATGACAGCCTGGACAACAACGTCAAATCCAACGCGCATTGGATCACCATCTTGCCCGTCATGGAAACTTACGGCGACAAGGCGCGCGCGGCGCAGCTCAACCGGCGCGCCCAGTACGAAGCGGTGACCGCCCAGGACGTGATGATGCTGGCGCGCAAATACCTGAACGACACGTCGGTAATCCATATCAAGGTCATCCCGACGCCGAAAGCGGTCGACGCCAAGCCGGCCACTGTGACGAAGCCAGGCGACGCGAAACCGGCAACCGCAAAGCCGGCTCCCTCGACCGCCAAGCCGGCGCCGGTAAAGCCGACCGCGCTGGTTATGCCCGATCCGGCGGCAAAACCCGCCGCCTTGCTTCCCGCCGCCCCAAGCCCGTCGCGGCGAAGCTGACGCCTCCGGTACCGGCAGCCGTCAAACCGGTGGCGGTCAAGATCTCACCTTCGCTTTCGACTCCTGCGCCGGTCGCGGTAAAGCCCGCCTCTCCGGCCCCGGCGGCAGCAGCTAAGCCGGTGGCGGCGAAGCTGACCTCCCCTGCCCCTGCGGCGCCTAAGCCGACTGCGGCAAAACCTGCCGCTCCGGTTCCGGCGACGCCAAAGCCCATAACCGCCGCACCGGCCACGCCTAGCGCCCCCTAAGCGCACTCAGGCCCGAGATTTATTGACTTTGCGACGGGTTTGCGCTTGAACGCCCCAAAGGCTTTCAATCATGTGGATCCAGTTTAAACGTCGTTTTTCCATGGCGCACCGCTTGCGCTTCGACCGCTCGTCGAAGTGCATGGTGCCGCATGGTCACAACGAATTCGTCACCGTCAGCCTGCAACCGAAGGCCGGCGGCAAGGGCGTCGACTGGGGCCGGGCCAACTACGCCGAAAGCTTCGCCGCCCTGAAGCAGCGCTGGCACGGCTTTGTCGACGATGCCCTGGATCATGCCTTTCAGCTTGGCCACGACGATCCGATGATCGCCTATTTCCAGGCCCACGAACCGGAACTGCTGCCGCGCTTGCTGGTCATCCAGGGTGATCCGACCACCGAAGCCGTGGCGGTGGCCCTGTTCATGAAACTCGACGCCATCCTGGCCCGCTACCTGCCGCAGTTCGAATGCGCGCGGCTGGAACTGGAAGAAACGCCGACCAACAATATCGTCGTCACACCGGATGATGTCGCTGCCTGCCCGATTGAGCTCGGCGCCTGGTGCCATCGCGCCGACCTGAGCATCAACGACCTGTTGTCGCCGGAGTCATGGTTATCAGCTGCCGAGAACCTGGAGCGCCCATCACCCTCAAGCAGCGAACTGGGCCGTCATACGGCGGTAGGGCAAAAAAAATGAGCCTGATCAGCCGCCGCGTCTTTGTCAAAGCCCTTCGCGTCGAGGCCGCCATCGGCGTCTACGACCATGAACACGGCCGCCTGCAACCGCTGGTCATCGACGCCACCTTCGACCTCACCCTGCACGACATCCAACACCTGCGCGACACGGTGAACTACGAACAGGTCGGCCGCATTGCCCGCGACTTCATCGCTCGTGGCCATATCCGCCTGGTCGAAACCCTCGCCGAGGATATGGCCCGCACCCTGCTCGATCTGCCGCATGTGACGCGCGTCGAAATCGCCATTTCCAAGCCGGAGGCCCTACCCGACGCCGACCACGCCGGCGTATCGGTGATTTACGAGAAATAGTCGCTTGAACCGCTTCAGGCGGACCCATAAAAACGCTTATTAATCATAGAGTTGTTTGATTTTATTGGCCTTTGGTTTGGCGCCGAATCGCGCGCCCGGCGATTTTTCAGCCGCAATAGTAAATGGATTGGGGAAAATTCAATGAATGCAGCCAATTACAAAGACAGCCTGATCTTGATGGCGCGCTATAACCAATGGATGAACGGCAAGGTCCTGACACTGACCGCCGGCCTGCCCGAGGCCGACCTATGGGCCGATCGCGGCGCCTTTTTCAAGTCGGTCATGGGCACGCTCAACCACATCTGCGTCGGCGATCTTCTTTGGCTGAACCGGATGCGCGGCCTGCCCGGCGTCGGGCTGCTGACCGCTCTGGATGACATGGCGCGGCCCCAGGCGTTGACCGAAATCCTCTATTCGTCGGTGGCCGAATACAGTATCGCACGCCCGAAACTCGATGACCTGTTCATCGCCTTCATCGCAGCATTGCCCGTCGACGCCCTTGATGCGCCATTCGATTATCATGACAGCCGCGGCAACCCGCACCACAAGACCCTGGGCTTGGTCCTGACCCATGTCTTCAACCATCAGACCCATCACCGCGGCCAGGTAACCACCCTGCTGAACCAGATGGGCCACGATGTCGGCGTTACCGATCTGCATGTCATGGCGCCCGAGTTGTAAGCCGATATTTTGCTTTGCAGCATGACCGGCCTGTATTAGGCTCGGCGCTGTTTTCCTTGTGGAATTTGCCGATGGCCCCGCCCCCCAGCACCAAGTCCGAGCTCAACACCTTTCTGAAGGATGAGCGTATCGTCGCCTTCATCAATTATGCCTTGCTCATCTTTATACTGCCGACCTTTGGCATTACCGGCCTCCTGGCCTTCCTGAGCGCCAGTTTCTGCGAAGACAAGGCGTCGGACTGGATCAAATCCCACTATGAGTTCCAGAAGAGAACCTTCTGGTTGGCCATTGGCCCGATCCTGCTGACCTTGTTCGTCATCGCTTTCATGGCGCACAATCACATCAACCAGCCGTATCTCGGCTCAGGCCTGATCCTGCTGTGCCTGCTCTATATGGCGGGACGCTGCATCATGGGCTTCAACCACCTGCTCTATCACCGTCCGTACCCCAACCCCAAAACCTGGACGGTTTAATCGTCCCCGCCGGTTGGTGGTGCCGTCTCGCCCTTGGCGGCTGCGGATACCGGTGGTTCAACGCCCGACATGTCGAACAGGTTGAACCGCACGCCCTCATTGCCGACATCGACCACATCGCCTGGCCGCTGGTCCTTGGCGCAGACGCCGATGCGCTTCGAGGCGACGACATAGGTGGTGACGCGACTCATCTGCGGCAGGCTCGATCCCGTCGTCTGGGAGCGCAGCCGCATGCTGTAGTCCTGGGTATAGTCACCTTCGATCGAGCCGGAATATTCCGTCTTCACGCCCGGCCCGACCTGGCATTCCGCCAGCACGCCCCAGGATCCATCCGGCATATGGCTGACCGTCTTGCTGCACTTCGACGCCGACAGGTCGGTGCCGAGCACACCAAGATGCACGTCGGTGATCGGATCGATACAGATCTGCAGCTTTTGCGGGGCATCTTCGCTGCCCTCTTCGCTGACCGAGGTTTCCCAGAGGCCGGGCTGGCGCGGTGGCAGATGCTCCTGCGGCTTAGGCGGAGCGACCGCCACAGTTGGCGCAGGCGGATGATCGGGCTTCTTGTGGCAAGCGGTGGCAAGGACCGCGCAACCACCGAACGCAACCCAACGCAGCCCAAACGCAACCAACCGAGACCGGTGAACGGCCTGCACCATCGTTTTCCCCTATGACAGGGAAGAGATCCTAGGCCAAAACCCGAGTCGCCGCCAGTGGCCCGGTCCCCGAAGCCTGGGGAGAACTGGCCCGGTCTCGAAAATGTGACGCCCTCAAAAGCGACGGTCAAAAAAATTATGGGCGGAAAACGTAACCGCTTTCCGCCCATAATTTGCGATTTTGGAGTGATTTAGTCGAGCGGTGCGCCCTCAGGCCGCAGCCCCGCCCCAAATTTTAGTTTTTTTTTGAGATGACTTGCAGGGTTTGCAGGGTACGCGGCAGTTCGTCGGCCAGGCGGCGGCAGATTTCCCGCGCCCCGATCGAATAGACATCACCGCCGTCGGCGATTTCCAGCGCCATCTTGGCGGTGGCGTCCAGCAGCAGCTCGAATTCGCCAATCTGTTCGCGGGCGAGGCTACGCGCCTCTTCCTGCAGGCGGCGGACACGTTGCGTACGGGTTTCACCGTTGCGCACCGCCGTCGACGGCACCGTAATGTCTTCGCTGATCGCGGCCACCTTGTGGGCGACCTGAGTCGGCAGGGTCGTCACCTCGGCTTCGAGCATCTTGCCGTTGACCACGCCGCCGTTGATCGCACCGTCGCCATTAATTACCGGCCCGAGCGCCATTTCTTTCGAAATCGGCGGAACCACATTCAATCGCGTCCTACGCATCCATGCACCCCAATTGGCCGAAGCCTAATAATGTCGCGGCCCCGAGTGTCCGCATTCAAGGTTAATAACCGATTTATTTCGGGACAATTCCCGGCCTCACGTACACCCTGAATGCACGCTCCGGACCAACCGCCGAACCTGACGTAAGGGTCGCTCGATTTGAAATAAAAATCCAGTACGAAAGTGAGGTTTACACTGCCGCTCGCACGATTTGGCGACATCTGTGTGAAGGATAAAACAGGTTTTCGGCCGACGTCACGAATTGGCACAGGCATAGGACCATTTCTCCCTATTCGGAACAGTGCCGGTAGCGATTCCGGTCAGTGTTTTATTTCCGGAAAAAGAGAATTGTAGCGAATCAGTCCGTGTCGGCGGTTACCGCCGAAAGCGCGCCAGATAGGTTTCGACGGCCGCCACTGCCCGGGCCTGGTCTTCCGAACAGCCGCGCGGACTCGACGCCGCGATGGCGATCTGCCGGCCGAAGCCATCGATCACCCCCGCCAGAAGATTCGCTTCCCTGTTCGCCTCGGCCTCATTGCCGACGAGCGGCCGCAGAAGCATGAGGATGAGATCGCGCCATTGCGTGTACCGGCGTCCATTTTCTTCCGCCAGGGCCGCGTCACCGAGCGCCGCAGCCCAGAAGGCGATCCAGATCCGCCACGCCCTCACCCCTCCGGCATCGAGCGGCAGGGCGCCAAGCAGAACAGCATGCAGGCGCGCGTAATCGGAACCAGCGCCCTTGAACGCTGCCGTGAGATGCTTGCCCGCCTCGGCGGCCGCCAGATCAAGCACGGCCATGATGAGCGCCTCGCGGCTTGGGAAGTAGTGCGTAAGCGCGCCCGTCGTCACGCCGGCCTCGGCCGCCACTGCCCGCAGCGTGAAGGCCTCAAGGCCCTGGGCGGCGATCAGATTGAGACCACACGTGGCGAAATAGGCGCGACGTTCTTCGGGGTCGACAAGCTTTGGCATATTGACACAAAACAAATGTTATGTAACAAATGTTATGCAAAAAGCACATGGAATGCAAGAGGGCAGAATGCGCAATCATTATCTCGGTTGGTGCGGACCGGCGGCAGCGGTCCTTTTCGGCGCGGCGGTTATTGGCTTCGCCAGCCTGCGTCACGACGGCTACACGCACGCCACCAAGGCGGTCAGCGAACTGGGGGCCATGGGCGCCGAAAACGCCCTCACCTTCAATGTACTCGGTTTCATAGTCCCGGGTATTTTGGTCATCCTGTTGGCGATCACCTGCGGACGCGCGTTCAGCAGCGGCTTCGGCGCCTTTTGCCTGGTGGTGTCCGGCGCGGCGCTTACGGCCTCAGGGCTCCTGCCGGCCGACATGGCGCATCGCAACGGCCAGGCGACCGTCCTGCATGGCATGGCCGCCGTCGTCAGCGGGCTCGCCTTCGCCATCGCCGTGTTTCCTCTGGGGAGCGCCATGCGGAAAACGCCGGGGTTCACGCGCCTGGGACAGTGGACCCCATGGTTCGTGCTGTTTCTGCTGGCCAATATCGGCTGGCAGATCGCTTGGAAATCGACGGGCAACCCGTTCTTTTATCCGGGCTGGGGACAGCGCATCGCCTTTGCCGGCTACTTCCTGTGGATGACGCTGGCTGGGCTGGCCCTGACACGGCCCCGCCCCGCCTAATTCGCCCCGTCGAGCATATCTTTCGCGAACTCCAGGTCGAGTAGTTTGAGCCGCTTGATCTCGTCGCGCAGGCGGGCCGCCGTCTCGAATTCCAGGTTCGACGCCGCCTCGCGCATCCTGGCCTCCAGGTCCTTGAGCGTCGCCTGGAAGTTGGAGCCCATGAACGGCTTGGCGTCCTTTTCGGCCACGCCCATCGGGATCTGCACCCGGTCGCCCTTTTCGTACGGGCTGTCGAGGATGTCGGCGATGCCGCGCTTGACCGATTCCGGCGTGATGCCGTGTTCGGCATTGTAGGCCATCTGCTTTTCCCGGCGGCGGGTGGTTTCGGCCAGGGCGCGTTCCATCGAGCCGGTGGTCTTGTCGGCATACAGGATGACCCGGCCGTCGACATTGCGCGCCGCCCGGCCGATGGTCTGGATCAGCGACGTCTCCGACCGCAGGAAGCCTTCCTTGTCGGCGTCGAGAATGGCGACGAAGCCGCATTCGGGAATATCCAGGCCTTCACGCAGCAGGTTGATGCCGACCAGCACGTCGAACGCCCCCAGCCGCAGGTCGCGGATGATCTCGATGCGCTCCAGCGTATCGACGTCCGAGTGCATGTAGCGCACGCGGATACCCTGTTCGTGCATATAGTCGGTCAGGTTCTCGGCCATCTTCTTGGTCAGCACCGTGACCAGCGAGCGATAGCCGTTCTTCGCCACCTCGCGCACCTCGGCGATGACGTCGTCGACTTGGTTGAAGCCGTCCTTGTGCACCGGACGAATCTCGACCGGCGGGTCGATCAGCCCGGTCGGCCGGATAACCTGCTCGGCGAACACGCCAGCCGTCCGGTCCAGTTCCCATTTGCCGGGCGTCGCCGACACGTAGACCGACTGCGGCCGCATGGCGTCCCACTCCTCGAACTTGAGCGGGCGGTTGTCGATGCACGACGGCAGGCGGAAGCCGTATTCGGCCAGCACCGACTTGCGCGCATAGTCGCCGCGATACATGCCGCCGATCTGCGGCACCGAGACGTGGCTTTCGTCGACGAACAGCAGGGCGTTTTCCGGCAGGTATTCGAAGAAGGTGGGCGGCGGCTCGCCGGCATTGCGGCCGGTCAGGTAGCGCGAATAGTTTTCGATGCCGGCGCACGACCCGGTCGCTTGCATCATTTCCAGGTCGAAGGTGGTGCGCTGCTCCAGGCGCTGCGCCTCCAGCAATTTGCCCTCGGCGTGCAGTTGCTCCAGGCGGGCCTTTAGCTCGGCCTTGATGCGGTCGATTGCCTGGTTGAGCGTCGGGCGCGGCGTCACATAGTGGCTGGCGGCATAGACCTTCAGGTCACGCAGATCGACGATCTTCTTGCCGGTCAGCGGATCGAACTCCTGCATGCTCTCGATCTCGTCGCCGAACATGTTGATCCGCCACGCCCGGTCTTCATAGTGGGCCGGGAAGATTTCGATGACGTCGCCACGCCGCCGGAAGGTGCCGCGCTCGAACGCCTGGTCGTTGCGTTTGTATTGCAGCGCCACCAGGTCGGCGCGCAACTGGCCTTCATCGATAGTCTGGCCGACCTTCAGTTCGAAGGTCATCGCCGTATAGGTCTCGACGCTGCCGATACCGTAGATGCACGACACCGACGCCACCACGATGACGTCGTCGCGCTCCAGGATGGCGCGCGTCGCGGCGTGGCGCATCCGGTCGATCTGTTCGTTGATCGACGAGTCCTTCTCTATATAGGTGTCGGTGCGCGGCACATAGGCTTCCGGCTGGTAGTAGTCGTAGTAGGAGACGAAATACTCGACCGCATTGTCCGGAAAGAACGCCTTGAATTCGGAATAGAGCTGCGCCGCCAGCGTCTTGTTGTGCGCCAGGATCAGGGCCGGCCGTTGTGTCTGTTCGATGATCTTGGCCATGGTGAAGGTCTTACCGGAGCCGGTAACGCCCAGCAGCACCTGATCGTGCTCACGCCCCTCGATGCCGGCCAGCAGGTCGGCGATGGCCGATGGCTGGTCGCCCGCCGGTTCGTACGGCGCCGCCAGGCGGAACTTGCGCCCGCCTTCGGATTTGTCCGGCCGCTGCGGCCGGTGCGGCACCCAGACCGCCGGCGTGGAAAAATCGGCGGCAAATGCGCTGGAATTGTCGGAAAAACCTGAGGCCATGGCGGAATCCGGGGCAGAACGGGTCGGGAACGCAACATAGGCGCGCCCGCCGAAAAGAAAAGGGGGCATAAAAAAAGGACGAGAACACAAAAAAATGTTCGGCAAATCGGGGCGAAGGTTACCCGCGCGTCACATTTGCCTGTTTATGCCGCAGTGCAGCGTCAAAACTTGTCAGGACCTTTTGGCTGGGTCCGGACGCCGGGCCGGATTTCCACCGTCGATTCAGCCGTTTAAAGCCGCATGCGGAGCGATTGCGCTTTCCCCTCGGGTAAAACCCGCCTTCCGGGCGCGGCTTAATATTTTATTAAATTTGAGGATATCTATAGAGTATTTGAGCTATATAGAAAAGGCAAATAATAGAGTTTTGATATCATGTACAATCTAAGTAACGAATACTTCATTTTACCGCCCAATATATCTGCGATCAACTGATAGGGTCGTTTATGATTTGCTTATTTTTCCACATCTAAAAAAGGCAAACAACTATGAATAACGAAATCTCAACCATTAACGAACACATTTTGGCCACAATTGGCCCGTAGACGCCACCTGTCGGCAAGAGGTTAACGGCCTAAAGGGCCCCGATCTTGCAGGCACCACCCCGATCTGGGACAGATGACGGATTCATCGCCCGGATGCCTTTCTCGGGGGGCCGAAGTGCCCTCGCCACAGAGGATAGACAGCGTTGAGCTCGATAACCATGGCGCGCTACCGGATGCGCGCCCTCATTGCGGCCAGTTCCATCGGACTGCTCATTGGCGCGTCGGCAGGCGCCGCCTATCTGGGTGGCCGTCTGGCACAGGACGCCTCCGGCCGTAACCAGGCCGTCCGCCTGATGCAATTGGCGGAAGCCAATAATGGCGACTATACGCCGTCGGACGCGCTCGGCGTCCGCCCCCTGAATTCGACCGCCCTGGCCGTCGCCACCCGCTTCTCGCCCTATGGCGGCAACGGCCAACCTAATAGTGTAACGGTCAACGCCCAGGCCGCCCAGCCCCTGTCCGACATCCGCACCTCCGACGACATCCGTCAGCAGAAGGCGCCGATGCAGACGGCGGCGCTGGAAACCCCGGCCGACCATCCGCTGATCCGCGCCGCCGCCGCCATGGTGTTCAAGGCGCACAGCCAGACCGATTCCGACTGCCTGACCCAGGCCGTCTATTATGAAGCGCGCGGCGAAGGCACCGACGGCATGCGCGCCGTCGCCCAGGTCATCCTCAACCGCGTCCGCCATCCGGCCTTTCCGAAGACCATCTGCGGCGTCGTCTATCAGGGCGGCTATCAACGCACCGGCTGCCAGTTCAGCTTTGTCTGCAACGGCGCCATGGCCGGCCCGGTCGAAGCCTGGGCCTGGCGCCGCGCCAAGGACGTCGCCAACGCGGCGCTCAACGGTTATGTCATGAAGGCGGTCGGCACGGCCACCCACTTCCACACCCTGAGCGTCGATCCGGCCTGGGCCGGCAACATGGTCCAGGTGACGACCGTCGGCGGCCACATCTTCTATCAATTCCGCGGCCGCGGCGCCCACATCAACAACGACCTCGACGACGTCAGCCCATCCGGCGCCGTGCCGGCGTTGATGCAGGCCAATATCGTCACCCCGGCCGACGCCGCTCCGGCCCAGCCGACCCAGACCGCGCAAACGCCGGCCGCCACGCCGGCGGCGACTGCCGCCCAGGCCGAAATCATCAAGAGCACGCAGCTGACCTCGGCCCTGTCCCGCCTCGACGAGACGCCCCGGGCCATTCCGATGTCGGCCAAGCTGACCGGCAAGCCCGCGGAGGAAGTGGCCGCGGTCCTGACCCAATCCAGCACAGTCCCGTCGGCCACCGTGACCGCTCCGGTCAAGCCGGCCCAATAAACCCGGCGAGAAGATTAACAAGAGCGCGACGGATGTTTCCATCCGCCGCGCTTTTTGCTTTCGTGTCCGCCCGAAGCACTTTCCGCCCTAAACCCTTGATTTGCTCGCATTTCCCGATTGCGGCCGATGCGCCAATCCCGCGCGCCTTTTTGCGGTCGTTAGGAATTCAACAACCTTAATCTGACAGTTTGGCCGGAAAGCTCGCCTTAACCACGAGTCCTGCGCGGCCGAACGCCTCGCACGACCGGGTGGGGCGGGCCGTGTTCATGTGCACATCAACCCGAATAAAGTTAAGTCAGGGGCCAAAATGACGAAACAACCCAAAAACACTACCCCGGCCGGCGGATTCAATATTTCCAACTGGCCATTCACCGTGAAATTCATGGCGCCGGCCGCCGTCGCCACCGCGCTGATCGCCGTACTTGCCTGCGGCTCGATCTTCGTGATGAACGGTCAGGGCAAGACCATCGACCGGATCAACAATGAATTCCTGCCCAAGGTATCCGAAGGCGGTGAAATCAAAGCGATCATCAAGGAAGCCAACGGCCAGCTCTTCCATGCCCTGACCGACAAGGCGACCAACCCGTCGGTCAACGTCGCCGACAAGATCGGCAGCGTCGCCACCACGCTCGGCACCCTGGCCGACCGGGTCAAGAAGGACGGCACCGTCGCCACCGACCCGGCCGAAAAGAAGCTGCTCGACAGCCTGACCAAGGAAATCAAGACCTACAAGGACGCCGTCGACTTTGCCGGCGCGGTAGCCGATAGCGATTTCGCTTCGACCGGCCCGATGATGTCGCAGTTCGACGACGGCTATAAGAAGATGTCGGACCTGTCCGACCAACTGATCAAGGCCAACGTCACCGCCGCCAAGAAGGCCGCCGATGACGCCAAGGCGACTCAGACCACTGGCATCACCATGCTGACCCTGTTCGCCGTCATCATGGCCTGTATCTCGGGCGGCATCGCCTTCCTGTTCTCGCGCTTCACGGTGACCGGCATCAACCGCATCGCCAAGACGACCGAGGAACTGGCCAACGGCAATCTGAACGTCGACATCTCCGCCCTCGCCCGTCGCGACGAGCTGAAGATGGTGGTCGACAGCCTCAACGTCTTCAAATCGAACGCCGAGGAAAAGGCCCGCCTGTCGGCCATGGAAGCCGCCACCAACAAGACCCGCGAAGAGCGCGCCCGTCAAATGGGCGAACTGGCGGAACGCTTCCGCCACGAAGCCCAGGACATGCTCGACGCACTCGGCGCCGCCGCTTCGGACCTCGACGCCAACGGCCGCACCCTGCTGACCATCGCCCAGGAAAACGAGCGCCGCTCGCAACAGGCGGTGTCGTCGATCCGCAACTCGGCCGACAACGTCCAGAACGTCGCTTCGGCAACCACCGAACTGTCTGCCTCGATCGGCGTTATCGGCGACCAGGCGGTCCGCTCGGTGGAAATCGCCGCCGAAGCCGTGTCGGAAGCCGACCGCACCAACGAATCGATGGCCGAACTCAGCCGCGCCGCCGACCAGATCGGCGAAGTCGTCGACCTCATCAACGCCATCGCCCAGCAGACCAACCTGCTGGCGCTCAACGCCACCATCGAATCGGCCCGCGCCGGTGAAGCCGGCAAGGGCTTCGCGGTCGTCGCCTCCGAAGTCAAGTCGCTGGCCCAGCAGACCGCCAAGGCCACCGACGAGATCCGCGAGCGCATCAAGGACATCCAGTCGGCCGCCTCGAACGGCGTCAATGCCATCCGCGGCATCGGCGAGACGATCAAACACATGAACGAGATCGCCTCCTCGATTGCCGACTCGGTGCACCAGCAGGGCGACGCCACCAACGAAATCGCCCGCAACGTCAACGAAGCGTCGGACGGCACTTCGATGGCCTCCTCCTCGGTCTCGCAACTGTCGGCCTCGGCCGCCGATACCGAAAAAGCTTCGACCGAAATGCTCGGTGCGGCGCAACAATTGACCTCGCGCACCGAAGCGATGAGCGAGAATATCCGTCGCTTCCTGTCGGAACTGACGGCCGCCTGATACCGGCTCCGGCTGGCGCGCCGCACGGCCCCGCGGCACGCCAAAGCCTTTCAATACAAGGAAACGGAGACATCCTCGGATGTCTCCGTTTTTTTATGCGCGATACATGATTCGGAAAAATTTGCTGCAAAGCAACATAGATTCATTTCGCGTTAAACCTTTCCCTTTAAACGCCCCGGTTGTGACTGCGGCCGATGCGGACGGGAAACGCCGACGCCGATGACGAAACCATCCATCCAGTCCGGGCAAAAAGGCCCGGCGAACACAAGTGAGAGTACGCAAAATGCATAAGTTCCTTCCCGCCGCCGCCATCGTTCTGTCGATGGGCCTCGCCTCCACCCACGCTTTCGCCGATTGCGACGACACCCAGGAACAGGCTGTCGGCAAGGCGCTGGCCGCCGCTTCCGCCGCCAAGATCGCCGGCATCGTGCCGTCGCCCGGCAAGCAGATGGTCAGCCTGGACGCCTGCGACGCCGACAGCGGTAAGGTCAGCGCCGAATTCAAGTACAACGTGATTGGCGCCGACGGCCTCTATTGGGCCCAGGGCAGGGCCAAGGTGGTCGGCGGCGCCGTCCAGGACATCAAGTTTACCTCGCTGTCGCCGAACCTGGCGGCGGGTGCGGCCAAGAGCGGCGTGAAGCTGGCTGCCAACTAAGCCAATACCGTCCCAAAAGCGCGGAAAAGCATGTCTTTTCCGCGCTTTTTCATGCGTAATTACAACGCATCAAGAACGATGTTCTTGAAAATAATCATATATTTTTTCTCACCCTATTCGACCCATTAAGCGTCTATCCTTTCCGAACAAGGGTTTGCGAACGGCGCTATTAACCCGTTTTAACAAGGGTTTAAGGGATAGCTTAACTGAAGATTAGCCTATTTGGCGTATTTTTGTGGTCACCCTGAAGAAAATCAAGGAGATAACACATGTTTAAACACGCTCTCATCGCGGCGGCGACCGCCGGTCTCGCCCTCTGCGCCAGCCAGGCCTTTGCCAGCACCTGCACGGACGATCAGGAAGCCCAGGCCGGCATGCTCGCCGCCGGCGTCGGCAAGGATGCCGTTTCCAAGGTCGTTGCCGTCACCGGCAAGCAGATGGTCAACGTCGAAAGCTGCGAAGTTGCAGGTGGCAAGTTCGTTGTCGACTACAAATACAATTTCCTGGCCGCTGACGGCCTCTACTGGGTCGAAATTTCGGCCAAGTTTGACCAATCGGGTGGCGGCGCCACGACGAAGGTCACCAAGTCCAGCCCGAACATGGCCGCGGCGGAAGCTAAGGCCGGCGTGAAGCTCGCTGCCAACTAAGCCCTGACGCGGGGGATTGAGTAACGGGAATCCGGGATCCCGAAGACCTTGTGAATTCAGGGAACGCAAGTGTCGCGGCTTAAATCGCTCAAGGCGTAAGTAAAAAGAAAGGCCCCTCGATTTTTCGAGGGGCCTTTTGTTTTGATCAGTTGGTTTTGGTGAAGGGGTCCGCCTCCGGGCCCTCGAGGGGATTTGGGGGGATAGGCCCGGAAGCGGAGCCGCCTGTTACTTACGCTCGAAAGGACGGAAGTCCTGCGGACGACTGATCTCGCGCGGGGCTTTATTGCGCGGGCTCATGAATAAACCGCCAAACAGCGCGAAGGAAGTCATGGCGTGTTGCTTCTTTTCTTGGTCTTGCATAGGTTGCGTCTCCTTTTCCAAAATGCAAATGCGGACAAGAAGACGCGTCGCAAACTCCCAGGGGTTCTCACCCTCTCAGTCGTCGTCGCGTCGAAATTCAATATGACGTATTTTTTTCGCGATGCAAGAACTAATCCGAACCCGGAGCATATTTTTCGTAAATAAAATATTATCTAATTGATTTTATTTATTAAATATGTGGTCTAAAAAATGCAAAAATGTGTTTTTGCGCAAATTTTGATTCGTTTTCGCAGCTCCTCTGCACGATTCACCCTTAACTAACCCTGTTGGCTTAAACTTCCTGTCCAGCCCAGAAAGGCTGGCCGCGCGACAACCGCGGCACGAAAGTATTCGGAGCAGCCCACCATGTATAAGTCGGCCTTTGTCGTCGGATGCGCAGTGTTTTGCGCCGTCCTGGCCGGAATGGGCATATTGGACGCATCCGGCCGCCATGCCGCTACACCCGCCTCAGTTCCAGCTGCCGCGTCAACCGCCCCCTCCGCGGAACCGGTCGCCGCCACCGCCACCGTCGATACGCACATTACGGCCATCCCCAAAGGCGGCGACGGCCACTATTGGGTCAATGCCCTGGTCAACGACAAGGCCGTCAAGTTCTTGGTCGATACCGGCGCCACTACCGTCGCCCTCACCCCGGCCGACGCCCAGCGCCTCGGCTTCAATGCCGGCAACCTGGTCTATGACCAGAAGGTCACCACCGCCAACGGCCAGACGCTCGGCGCCCATGTTACACTGGTCACAGTCGGCGTCGGCCAGAGCGAAGTGCAGAACGTCGACGCCATCGTCATCAAGGACGGCCTGTCGACCTCATTGCTGGGCATGAGCTATCTCGGCCGCCTCAGCCGCATCGACGTCACGCCGTCGAGCCTGATCCTGCACCCCTGAACCACGCCGCCAGGGCATCCGTATGCGACTGGAAAGCCAGCGGTTGCGGCGCCAGAGCCACCGCGATCTCCGGACATTCGTCACACGGAACGAAGCCGTCCAACGCCGCCTCTGTTATGGCTTTCAGCGCCTCGACAAACACCAGGATGTAAGTCCCGTCGGCCATTGATGACGCCAGCCGCAGAGGGCCGTCATAGACAAGGCCGGTCTCTTCCCGCAGTTCCCGCAGCGCCGCCGCCTGGAAACCGGCATCCTCCGGATCGACGAATCCGCCCGGCAAGCCAAACCGGCCAACATGCGGCTCGACTCCGCGGCGCCCGATCAGAATGCCGGTCCCCGTCGCTGTCCGCACCGGCAGAAGCAGCACCGCCACCGGCAGCGGATTGCGCCAGGTCATCTCGCCACATGCCACGCAGGTTTTCGGATAGGCCTGATCCAGATGGGCGGCGCCGCAGAATTTGCAGAACGGATCCATCAGGCGCTTAAGCCTGCCTCATAGGCTTGCTTGCGCAGGCGGGCCGCTTCCAGGGCGTCGCGGACGGCCTCGACAGCCCGGTCGATGACCTCCAGCCCGGCGCCGTCCTCGATCGAATCGACGGTCAGGATGCGCCGGAAGGCTCGCGCCCCCGGCAAGCCATGCATCAGCCCCAGCATGTGCCGCGTCATGTGCGCCAGCGGCACGCCTTCGTCCAGTCGCGCCGCCATATACGGCCGATACGCTTCGAGCGCCTCAAACGGCCCCGTGTCGTCGCCTTCGCCAAAGAACCGCCGGTCGACCTGCCCCAACACGGCCGGCTCGTGATAGGCTGTCCGGCCCAGCATCACGCCATCGACATGCGCCAGGTGCGCCTCGGCCTCGTCGAGCGTCTGGATGCCGCCGTTGATCGCGATGATCAGTTCGGGATAGGCCCGCTTCAGTTCATAGACCAGGCCGTAGTCCAGCGGCGGCACATCCCGATTTTCCTTGGGCGACAAACCCTTCAGCCAGGCCTTACGGGCATGGACGATAAACGTCCCAACGCCCGTCGCAGCGCATCCCTCGACCAAAGCGAACAGGCTGTCGCGCGCGTCCTGGTCATCGACACCGATACGGCATTTGACCGTCACTGGCAGCTGTGTCGCTTCCCGCATGGCCCGCATGCAATCGGCGACCAGTTCCGGCTCTCTCATCAGGCAGGCGCCGAACCGCCCCGACTGCACCCGGTCGGACGGACAGCCGCAGTTGAGATTGACCTCGTCATAGCCCCACTGCTCGGCGATCCGGGCGCATTCGGCCAGTTCGTCCGGCTCCGAACCGCCCAGTTGCAGGGCCACCGGATGCTCGACTTCGGAAAAACCGATCAGCCGCTCGCGATCGCCGTGAATGACCGCCTTGGAGGTGACCATCTCGGTATAGAGCAGCGCCCGCCGGCTGAGGACGCGGTGAAACGCCCGGCAATGCCGGTCGGTCCACTCCATCATCGGCGCGACGCTGAATCTATACGCTTGATTGGCAGGCATTTTTTACAAAGAACGGAGCTGAAACCGGAACGGGCACCGCATGTACACGCAAAATGCGATCTTGGCCATAACCGCCGTCACTTGGCCAGGAAGGCTTCGCCCGTTTCCAGCAAGGATTTGAGATTGGACAAGATCTGCGGCCAACCCTCCGAAACGGCGCCGATCAGCTTGGCATTTGCAACGCCGATCGAGTGGGTGACGGTCAGTTTCGACGCATCTCCGGCGGCCTCGATTTCCATGACGCAGCGGCCATAGCCTTCGGCTTTCAATTCGGACCGGAATTCATTGCGCCACGACAGCTCCAGGCGGGACGGCGGGCTGAATTCGATGATCTCGCCGCTGTCGGTGATCGTGCCGTCGGGATAGATCATCTGCCATGACTTGCCTTCCTTCCATTCGGTATCGAAGGTGATGCCGAAGAAATAGGTCTTCATGAACTCCGTAGTGGTCAGCGCTTCCCACAGCTTCTCGGGCGAAACGCGGATATAGGTGACATAGACAAAGCGGCTGTCGGCCATGATGGATCTCCTTTCTGGAGGGGAATGTCAGAGGGTGGGTTGGCCCGTCTCGATGACGGACTTGAGGTTGGACAGGATCTGCGGCCAGAACTCGGCGCCGCTGGCGATGACCTTGGAATCCGCCACGCCGATCGTCTGGGTCAGGGTCAGTTTGCACGCCTGCCCGACGACTTCGATGTCCCAGACGACTTGGGAGGCGCCTTCGGCCTTGCGTTCCTCGCCCATGTCGTGGCGCCACGACAGGACCAGCCGCGACGGCGGGTTGAATTCAAGGATCTCGCCGGAATTGCACAGCGTGCCGTCGGGCAGGATCATCTTCCATGCCGCGCCCTGTTTCCAGTCGGTGTCGAAGGTGACGCCGAAGAACCAGGACTTCATGAATTCGGTCGTGGTCAGGGCGTCCCATAATTTTTCCGGCGTCGTACGGATAAAGGTGACGTAGGTGTAGCGGCTTTCAGCCATGGTCGTTCTCCTTCTTGGGATTTTCGGCTTCGAGTTGGTCTTTCAGGTCCGATAGCGACCGCAGTTGCGGCCGCTCGAACTTGCCGATCCACCGTTCGGTGATGTCGTTGATCGGCACGGGGTTGATGAAGTGCAGCTTCTCCCGTCCCTTCCATTGGATGGACACGAGATTGGCTTCCTCCAGGATACGCAGGTGCTTGGCGACGGCCGGCCGGGTCATGGCCAGCCCCTGGCAGAGCTCGCTGAGCGACTGCCCGGCCCGCCCGTACAGGCGATCGAGCAATTCGCGCCGGCTGGCATCCGCCAGGGCCCGGAAAACCAGGTCGCCGTCGTCATGATATGAAACTTTTTGGTTTCCTTTCATGCCTGCTTATATGAAACCTTTTGGTTTCATGTCAAGCCCTGATATTGCGAAACCAGAAATCCGTGTAGGGTGCCTTGCGAATAAGGGAGGCCGGAATGGCAATCACCAGGCGGACGGCCTTAGCGGCCATCGGAGCAACCGGTGTCGCGGGCGCAGCCAAGGCCGCTGTCGCCGTCGAGCGCTGGGGCGTCTTCGAACTGACGCTGAGTGGCCCGAAAAGCGGCAATCCGTTTGTCGACGTAACGCTCGATGTCGAATTCCGCCAGGGCCCGGCCAGCATCACCGTCCCCGGTTTTTACGACGGCGACGGCGTCTACAGGGTGCGCTTCAGCCCGGACGGCGAAGGCGCCTGGACCTATGCCACTCGCAGCAATGCCAAGGCGCTGAACGGCAAGACCGGTAGCTTTACCGCCACGGCACCGTCAAAAGGCAATCATGGTCCGGTTCGCATCACGGCCGGCTACCACTTCGCCCATGCCGATGGCACGCCGTTCCGCCAGATCGGCACCACCTGCTATTCCTGGGCGCAGCAATCCGACGCCAAATGCGCCCAGACGATCGCGACTCTGAAGGCCTCGCCCTTCAACAAGATGCGCATGCTGGTCTTCCCCAATGTCGCCGCCGAGCCGATCAAGCCCTATATCGAGACCGGCTCTGGCCCGGCCGACTGGGATCCGGAACGCTTCAACCCGGTCTTCTTCCAGAAGTACGACGACCGCGTCCGGCGCCTTGGTGAAATCGGCGTTCAGGCCGACGTCATCCTGTTCCACCCCTACGACGCAGCCACCAAGCACAGCGCTATGTCGCGCGCGCATGATGAACTCTACCTGCGTTACCTGATCGCCCGCCTGTCGGCTTACCGCCATGTCTGGTGGTCGCTGGCCAACGAGTTCGACGGCGTCAAGACCAAGCAGGTCGCCGACTGGGACCATATCGGCGACTACATCGCGCGGAACGATCCGCATCAAAGATTGCGGTCGATCCACAACGAAAAGGTCTTCTACGACAACCGCAAGGCCTGGGTGACCCATTCCAGCGTCCAGAACGGCACGGCGGTCACCGACGACACCCGCGCCGAAGTCTATCGCAGCGTCTGGGAAAAGCCGGTGATCTTCGACGAGGTCTGCTACGAAGGCCATATCAAGGCGCGCTGGGGCCAGTTGTCGGGCGAGGAACTGGTGTCGCGCTTCTGGCACGGTACGGTCGCCGGCACCTATGTCGGCCATTCCGAAGTGCTCGATCCGGCCGATCAGGCGAATACGTCTTGGCTGGGCCAGGGCGGCACATTGGCGGGCACCTCGGCGTCGCGTCTGGCCTTCCTGAAAAGCGTGCTGGAGGCCGGGCCGGTGCCGGGCATTGAACCCATCGACAAATGGTGGGACCGCCATATCGGCGGCCAGGCGGGGAAGTATTACTTGCGTTACTTCGGCTCGGATACGCCGACGCAATGGCAGGTGGCCCTGCCGAAGGTGGGTCTCAACGGCGGCGAGACCTTCCGGGCGGACATCCTCGACACCTGGAACATGACCGTAACGCCGGTCGACGGGACATTTACTTTGGTGGCCCTGGACACCTATACCTTCGGCGACCCAACGCGCCTTGCCCTGCCCCTGCCCGGCAAGCCCTGGCAGGCCGTCCGATTGACACGAGTTTAAGATGAGATTCCCCGCCAAGACCGTCATCGTCACCGGCGCCCTGGGCGGTATCGGCCGGGCCTGCGCCGAAGCCTTTGCCCGCGAAGGCGCCCATATCGTCGCCGTCGATTTGCAGGTAGGCGACACCGCATACGACGCGGCGCTGATGGCCTTGGGCGCGAAAGGTGTATTGAGCCTGGCTTGCGACGTGTCATCCGAAGCCCAGGTGGTCGCCGCCTGCGACGCCGCCATGGCGCGATTCGGGCGATTGGACGTCATCGTCAATGTCGCCGGTCAGATGATCTACAAGGCCATCGAAGACCTGACAGCCGATGACTGGGCGCGGCTGTTTGGAGTCAACTTCCTGGGCGCGGCGACCTTCACCCGCGAAGCCTTCCGGCGCATGCAGCCAGGCGGCGCGGTCGTGCAGGTGTCAAGCATCCATGAGCGCCAGACCTCGCCTTTGGTCGCGCCCTATGCGGCGGCCAAGGCGGCCCTGGGGTCGCTGACCCGCACGGCGTCGATCGAAGGCGCAGAGAAGGGAATCCGCGTCAATGCCGTGCTGCCCGGCGCGGTCGATACGCCGATGCTGTGGGCCAGCCCGAACCTGAAATCCGGCGCCGAAAAGCTGGAACCGGCCGACATCGGCAAGCCCGAGGACATCGCCGCCGCCGTGCTATTCCTGGCCAGCGACGAGGCCCGTTTCATCACCGGCGCAAGTCTCAACGTCGATGGTGGCCGCCTGGCCAAACTGTAGGCTATTTTAAGGGCAGGAACAGTTCCAGGACCATCTCGTAGGCCGACACGTCCGGAATGGGTGCAAGCCGCCTGCGGCTATAAATCGGAAAATCGCGTGCTTCTTCGCCGCTGGCCGGCAGCCAGTCGTGATAAAGGAACAGCGCGGCGGGCAGGAGGTTCTGGGTATTGCCGGGATAGCGGATCACCGCGCAGCGCCCGCCGGGAATGACGCCAGCCTTCATATGCGGATCGTTCGGATCGATCGTCTGGTCCGTCGGAAAACACAGGTCGGCGCTGTAATCGGCCGGGTTTTCCGGTTCGCGTTCGGACCGGAAGACCATGAACATTGGGCTGGTCTCGGGCGACACGCCGGCGGCCTTGCGGCAGTCGATGAAGCGCTGGCGCGTCTCGCCGAACCGCGCCCGGTCGCCGCGATGTTCGATAATCGCCACCGGCGTGTCGGGCACATCGTGGATCGTCACGTCGTCTTCGTTAAAGGTAATCTGCATGAGTTTGCTCCTGGCAAGATCGAGTGGCCCGAAGGCCGCCAGCCACGACTCCCAATCGGGCGCCTTTTGGAACGATGACGGGCTCTGCCCGACCCGGCGCCGAAAGGCACGGGCGAAGGCGTCCGGTGCGTCGTAGCCGGCATCCATCGCCGTGTCGGTCACGCTTTGGGCGTTCTCGGCCAGCTGATGCGACGCGCGCTTCAAACGGGCGAGCTGGACGTAGCGATGCACGGACAACCCGAAGGTCGCCGCAAACTGGCGATGGAAATGGAACTTGGAAAACGCCGCGACGCGGCTCAGCGTGTCCAGGTCCAGGTCATCGTCCAGGTGCCGGTCCACATAGTCCAGCGCCCGCCGCATCCTGTCGTGATAGTTTTCAAGAGCCGCCGTCATAGGTCCTCCGTGGCGGGACCATCTAGCCTTTCATGGCGATGAACTGCTCGACCGATCTTGCGGTTTGGTGAAAGCGTTTTTTCACGCCTTCGCCGCCCGTTGCCGCAGCCGGTCGAGGATCACCGCCGCCAGGAGAATACCCCCGCGCACCACGTACTGATAGAAGGTCGGCACGTCGAGCAGGTTGAGCGCATTCTGGGCCGCGCCCATGATCAGCACGCCGACGATCACCCCACCCATGCTGGCCACGCCGCCCGACAGCGACACGCCACCCAGAACACAGGCGGAAATCACCGCCAGTTCAAGCCCTTGCGAGGTATTGGGCTGCCCCGAAGTGATCCGTGCCGCCAGCACGATCCCGGCCAGGGCGGCCACCAGCCCCTGCAAGGTGAACACCCACAGCATGACCCGCTTGGTCGGCACGCCGGCCAGCCGCGCCGCTTCGGAATTGCCACCGACCGCCAGCACATTGCGCCCGAACACTGTCTTGTTCAGCACCACGAAAAATACCGCGAACAGGGCCAGTGTGATCCACACCGGCCAGCCCAGGCCCAGGAACCGCCCGGCGCCTAACCCATAGAAGCGCTCCGCGGTGATCGACACCGCTTCGCCGTTCGACGCCAGGAACGCCAGGCCACGCACGATTTCCATGGTCGCCAAGGTGGCGATCAGCGAATTGATCTTGAGTTCCGCCACCACGAAGCCGTTGACAAAGCCGACCGCCCCGCCGGCCAGCAATCCGGCCGCGATGCCCAAAAACACGCCATGCGTCGACGACATCACCACCGCTGCCACCACGCCGGCAAGGGCGACAGTCGAGCCAACCGACAGGTCGACCTCCTTCTGCGCCAGGACCAGCATCATGGTGCAGGCGATCGAGCCGACCAGGGCCACCGACAGGATCAGGCCCTTCAGGTTGCGCAGGGTCATGAAATCGGGCACCCACATGGCCAGGCCGGCGAACACCAGGGCGAAGACGATCACCGGGATCAATTTGCCGAAACGGTTGCTGTTCATGGTTATGTCCTCACGCCGCACTGGCATCGGGCAGGGCCCGTTTCAAAATGGCTTCGGGGGTCGCCGCGTCGCGGCTCAGCTCGCCCGAAATCGCGCCCTCGCGCATAACGATGATCCGGTCGCTGACGCCCATGACTTCGGGCAGGTCGCTAGACACGACGATCAGGGTCTTGCCCTCGGCCGCGAGCGCATACATCAACGCATAGATTTCCGAACGGCTGCCGATATCGATGCCGCGCGTCGGTTCGTCGAGCAGGAAAATTTCCGCCTCGGCCGCCAGCCAGCGCGCCAGCAGAGCCTTCTGCTGATTGCCGCCTGACAGCGTCCCGATCGGCGTCGCCGTCGAGGCGGTGCGCACCCGTAGGCGCTCGATGAGCCCGGCGGCCGTCGTTTTCTCGACGGCTTCAGCGACAAACGTGCCACCGAAATTGCGCTTGGTCAGGTTGATGTTGTCGGCCACCGGGAACAGCGGCACGATCCCCTCGCCCTTGCGGTCCTCGGAAATCAGCGCCAAGCCCTTGGCGATAGCATCGCGCGGCGAGCGGAAATGCACCGGCGCGCCGTCGATACGCACCTGCCCGGCCACGATCGTTTCGGCGCCGAACAGAAGTTTCATCAGCTCCGACCGCCCGGCCCCGACCAGGCCGAAAAAGCCCAAGATTTCGCCGCGTTTCGCCGCGAACGACACCGGCGCCCGCAGACCGCGCCCGACCACGCCCAGCGCCTCGATACGCGTCTCACCCAAAGGCCGCGACTGATAATTATAGACGTCCTCGATGGAGCGTCCGACCATTTCGGCGATCAATTGGTCCGGCGACACGGCCTTCAAGTCGGCGTGCGTCGCCACGTGTTTGCCGTCGCGCAGGATGCTGACGCTGTCGCACAAGGCGAACACCTCTTCCAGGCGGTGGCTGACATAGAAAATCGCCCGTCCTTCGGCCTTGAGGTCGCGGATGATGCCCATCAGCACCTCGGTCTCACGAGCGCTGAGCGACGAGGTCGGCTCATCGAAAGCGATGATGCGGGCATTGCGCAGCAAGGCCTTGCCGATCTCGATCATCTGCCGTTTGCCCATCGACAGGTCACGCACGCGCTGACGCGGATCGAGATCTTCGCCCAGCCGCTTCAGCACGCCCTGCGCCGCCGTCCGCATGGCCTTACGATCGAGAAAACCACCCTGGCCCGGATACATGCCCAGCAACAGGTTCTCCTCGACGCTCATGTCGGGCACCAGGTGCAGTTCCTGATGGATAATGGCGATCCCGGCTTTCTGCGCCGCCACCGGCCCGTCCAGGACCACCGTCTGGTCGTCGACGCGCAGTTGCCCGGAATCCGGCCGGTACTGGCCGCTCAGGATCTTAAGCAGGGTCGATTTCCCCGCACCGTTTTCGCCCATCAGCGCCCGGATTTCGCCGCCCTTCACCGACAGCGACACGCCGTCGAGCGCCACCACGCCGGGGAATACCTTGCCGATGCCATCGAGCTCGATCATGCGTTCTGCTCCGCCAGCAGCGCCTTGTAATTGTCGCGGTACATCGGAAAGCCCTGGGTATAGGTCACCGGCGCCGGCGCCATCCCCTTGGCGATCCACAGATACATCGCCTTGGCCGTCTCATAGCCGTGCGCCTTGGGGCTCAGGAGGATTGTGGCGAAGAAACCGGTCGGCTTGGCCTTGTCGAACTCGGCCTGGGCGGTGGCCGAGCCACCGATACCGACGCCGATCACATCGGCCGCATCCAACCCCAGCCCTTCGCACGCCCGTACCCCGCCAAGCACGCTTTCGTCGTTCATCCCCGTGACGAGCCATTTCTTGACCGCCGACTGCCGCCCCAGCACCGGGTTAGCGGCATTAAACCCGCCTTCGGTATCGGTCGTGCGTTGCGGCGCGTCGTGGACCTGTGTCTTCGTCAGCCCCTGTCCCAGCAGGTAGTCGCGCGAACCCTGCAATCGCTCCTGCGCGGTCTGCAGGCTGTCGAAACTGAGTTGCAGCAACCCGACCTCACTGAGGGCCCAGCCACGTTTTTGCGCTTCCTTCAGCGCCACCTCACCGGCCGTGCCGCCGATCTTCAGCGCCGAAATGCCGACGTGCGGGATCGAGGCGATCGGCTGGCCGTCCGGCCCGATTAGCCGGTCATCGACCGACATCACCTTGAGATCGTTGATCAGGGCCGCCTGCTTGATCGCCATGCCGAGCTTCGGGTCGGGCGTGCAGATGACAAAACCGCCAGCACCCTTGGCACCCAAAGTATCGATAGCGGTGAGAACCCGGTCGCCGTCAGTGGCGCCGATGCGGATCAGCTGGAAGCCAAATTGTTTGGCGGCGACTTCGGCAAAGCGCCATTCGTCCTGGAACCATTGCACTTCCGGCTGCTTGACGACAAAGCCGATGCGCAGACCATGCGGTCGAGTGGCGCACGCCGCCAAACCCGCCGGCAGCAGCGCGGCGGCAATCCCCTGTCGCAGAAACGACCTGCGGCCATACGCCATGAAACGGCTTCCCTGTCATCCGCCGTCCCGTGCGGCGGTCTTATCATTGTCAGTCAAGGTGAAATCGCCGGGGCGGACTGTCAAGAATTATGTATGATAAATGCCCAGCACCATTCGCAAAAAAAGCGCCACCTGCAAAAAAGTGCCCCAGACCCTGGGCTAGAAGGTCTGGGGCAAACAGTTCATTGGGATAGGCTTAGAAGCTGTAAGACGCCCCCAGGAAGAACTGGCGGCCGCTGGTCGAATAGACACGCTGCGCCCGACGGGTCTTGCCCGACCATTGGTCGGCCTTCTGGTCCGTCAGGTTAAGCGCGTCGAACTTCAACGTCACCCGTGGCGTCAGCTTGTACGACGCCGAATAGTCGACATTGGTCGTCGCATAGGAACCGAAGGCGTCGTTGACCCCCGCCTTGAACGGGAAGGTCACGATGTATTCGTCGCGGTAAGCCACCGACAGGCGCGTCTGGAACTTGCCGTCGTCATAGTAGAGCGTGGCGTTGACGGAGTTGGGCGACACGTTCTGGAACTGGTCGTGCGCCACGATCGGTGTGGTGCCCGACGTCAGGTAGTAGGTCTGCGACGACTTGACATAGGTGTAGTTCAACAGGGTGCCGAGGTTCTTCCAGCGGCCCGGCAGGAAGGTGAACGGCTGCTGGTAGTTGAGTTCCAGGCCCTCGATGAAGCCGCCTGGCGTGTTGAGCTGCGTCGTCACGGTGAAGTTGTCGGCCGCCGTCACCGGCGGCGTCAGCAGGCTGGCGGGCAGGCCGGTCGCGCTGTACGGCTCGATCACCGTATAGGTCTGGATGTTGGTCTGGACGTCCTTGTAGAACAAGGCCGCACTGAGGATGGCCCCCGACTGCGGGTACCATTCCAGGCTCAGGTCGTAGTTCTGGGCGCGGAACGGATTGAGATTCGGGTTGCCGATGGTCGCGGTCTGCGCGCCGAAGGTCGAGTTGACCGAACCGCCCGGCGTCAGGTTGAGCAGGAACGGCCGCGCCATCACCTTGGCGTAGGCGAAGCGCGCAATCAGGTCGTCGCGGATGTCCAGGCTGGCGTTGAACGACGGCAGGACGTCACGATACTTGTGCTCGGCCGTGACATAGGACGTCGCCGAAGTATAGCCTTGCGCGATCATGTCGGTGGTGATGAAGCGCACCCCGCCATTGCCGCGGAAACGGTGGCCGCCCAGGATTTCGGTGTCGAAATCCAGCTGGACATAATAGGCGGTGTCGTTTTCCTGGACGGCGCGGTTGTTGCCGATCGCCGGGATGTAGGACAGGGTGAAATCGCCATACTGGTTGGCGCAGTTGCACAGCAAGCCCAGCTTGTCGATATAGGCCGCGACGTTCGGCACCACCCACGAGGTCGGCGTGCCGGCCGGCATGTTCAGCCCCTTGCCCCAGTCTGTGATCACTTCCGAAAGCGGTGCGCTGCCTGGGAAGTCGGTCGCGAACTTGGTGAAGTTGAACGTCGTGTAACCGGTACAGGCGGCCGGCGGGCTGCCGGCCACGGCCGCCGTATTGGTCGAACTGACTGTGCAGGGTGGGCCGTTATTGGCGAACAGGCGCTGCAGCTGGTACGACTTGGTGTCGTAGCTCTTGCGCATGAAACCGGTCTTCAGCGTATAGGTGTTGTTCAGCTGCCATTTCAGATTGCCTTCCAGCGATCCGACATTGTTGAACAGGTGCACCTGCGTGATGCGGATGTCGGGCGTCAGGCCGGTGCCGGCATTGGTGAAAGTGACATTGGCCGGGTTGGTGACGTCATAGCCGTAATTGATGGACGGACGACGCTTGCTGCCACGCGAATCCCAGACATAGCCATCCTTGTTGAAGGCGTCATAGGACATCAGCACGTCCCACGGCTGGTCGAACTCCGAGCCGGCGTGGCCGTACTTCAGGTTGCCGCTGAGCGTGTCGCTGAACTTGTGTTCCCAGACCAGGTTGATCGAGTGCGTCTTGGTCGTGGTCTGGCTCGTTTCCTCGATATGCTTGATATCGACGTGATTGAGCTTCATGTAGTCGACCTGGCCGTTGGCGTCGACATCGACGTCCATGATCTGCGAGTCGACCCGTCCGGCGAATAGCGGAAACGCCGCCGAGGCGCCGTTGACGTTGCGGTTCAGCGACGCGTTTGACAGGGCGTAGTCGTAGCGGTTCTGGTCGAATTGCGAATAGACCAGGTCGAGCGTCAGCCGGTCGTCGTCGTTCGGCCGCCACTGGTACGAATTGGTCACCCCCAACCGCTTCTGATCGAGCTGGAACCGGCCCAGACCGGGATTGCGCGGCAGGAAGACGTTCGGCACGTTGATCTTGGCGTAGGCGACCGGATCGGACGGCAGGCCCGAGAAGCACTGGTTGGCCGGGCGGTTGCCGGTGCCGGACAGCGGATTGACGTAAGGAATGGCCGTGTTGACCACCTGGCTGCCGGCCTGGTTCGGGTCATCGACCGCGACGCCGCAGAAGCCGTTATTGATATCGGAATAGTCCGACTGCGAGGTATCGCTATAGCCGTCTTCCTGCTGCTGGCGAGTCGAATAGGCGATCGAGAACAGGGCGCCGAACTGACCCCAGTGGGTGTTCCAGGTATTGGAAATCAGGCCGGCGATACGCGGCGAGGTCGAGCCGTTATTGTCGTAATAGGCCGCCTGCACCGACAGGGCGCCGCGCAGGCCCGGCTTGTCGAAAGGCTTGCCGGTCTGCAGGTCGACCGAAGCCGCCAGCGACCCTTCTTCCATTTCCGCCGACTGCGACTTGGCCACGGTCACGCTGTTGAACAGTTCCGAGGCGAAGGTCGAGAAGTCGAAACCGCGCGTCCGGTTGATGCCGGCTACGACCCCGAGCGTCGAACCCGTGGTCGCCGAATAGGCATCGACCCCGTTCAGCGTCGTGCGCACGAAGTCACCGCCCAGACCGCGGATGGTGATGGCCCGGCCTTCGCCGCCGTCACGCGTGATCGACACACCCGGCACGCGCTGGATCGATTCCGCCAGGTTGGCGTCTGGGAAGCTGGCCATGTCGTCGCCCTTGATCGAATCGATGATCAGGTCGGACTTGCGCTTGGTCTGAATGGCGCTCTGCACCGCCGCGCGATAACCTTTGACGACGATGACCGTATCGTCGGGCTTGGCCGCCGCGGTCGTGTCCTGCGCCTGCGCCCATTGCGGCAAAGCGCTCAGCGCCATTACCGTAGCGATGGCCAGAAGCGAAGGCTTGAGCATGGCATGGCTCGCCTGTGATTTGGATTTCATGATTTTTCGTTTCCCGTTCCTAATCGGGCGGCCGTCTTCGGCTCGTCCCATCCACTGTTACATTTTTTACGCAAACAGAATAAAAGAGGCCTGACTAATAAAGGCATCCTTGGACTGGAAATCCGTTGGACAAAACTTATTGCCAAATATGAAAGCAACTTCCAGCCAGTCAACATTACATGATTATGTTTGACCGAAACAAGTCACCTTTTATCATAATCAATCAAAAATCCCAGCAATTCGTATTGTAATACAATAGGTTTCAGCAATTTAGGCGCGATAAATCATACAAATAATCAGTTTCAATCACAACAACCCGATAGAGGCAGAATCAGCCTATTCAGTACTATAATACCAAAAAATGTCCGCAGGCGAAGGAAAATTAAGGAATTCTCAATCTCGTCAAAAGCATGTCTCAGGCAAAACTGGCCTGACCAATTGTGACAATTATACCGTAATATGGGACTGGTCTTGGCGCCCGTTCCGCCATGCCATTACGGCGGCGATCGCATTTCGCGACGCCGCTGTCATAAAAATGCTACAGATTTGGCGCCTGTCTAGAAGCGCAGGTGCAGGGCGTATTGCGGCACCAGCTTGACCGACTTGACCACCGCCACCTGGTCACCCGGCGGCAAAGCGGCCCTGACCGCATCGTCGATATAGATCGGCGCGTCCTTGCGCAGCGGCATGACGGTGACGGTCAGCGGCGCGTCGAGCCTGTCCTTGAAGCGCTTCAGGCCGATCTGCCAGGGGGCGCCGAAATAATAGTCGTCGTCGATCATGTCGGCGCCGGCGAACAGGCGGCCGATATCACCCTGATAGTCGATATCCAGGAAGACATCGGCCACGCCGTCCAATGCGCCCTTCGGTACGCTGATCGACCACGCCGCCGACGTCCGGCCGATATTTTCCGGATAAGGCTGCACCGCCTTGCCGGCACGTCCGCCATTGACGATCGGCGGCGCCTTGCCGGCCGGGCGTAACTCGGTCAGGGTAGCCGTCAGGTCCTTCGGCTGCGCCTTGGCGACAAAGGTCTGGAAGATGCCAGTGGTCTTCGCTAAGCCAATGCTGAGATCACCCGATGGCGTCTTGTCGAGCGCCGGATAGATGCCGACCTTGAAATTGGCGTCGCCCATCGAGCGCAGTTCCATCGCCCCCTTGTCGAAGCTGACTTCGGCATCGGTCAGGACCAGGCGCGTCTGGCCTGCCACCTCGCCTTGCCACAACCGCCGCGCCTCCGCCTTGCTCAGCACGACCAGCGAAAGGGTCTTGCCGTTGGCCGTGACCGTCGCCGCCACAGCATCGGACGGCTTGGGATGGATCAGGGTCACGCCGCCCTGCTTGCTGAGGCCCGCCCCGCTGATTTTGGCGCCCGCGGACGTGATCGCCAATTCCGGCACGATGCCATCCTCGGCGACGAAGAAATAGGTCGCATTGTCCTTGCCGATGGCAATGCGCGTCAAGGGTTGCGCCGACGCCCAGGCCAGATTGACGCCGTCCATGTCGAAATTGACCGGCCAGATGAAATAGGCGCCGCTTTTCACCGTCACCGGCGCCGACGGGAACTTCACCGGCTTGCCCCCATTGACATTAACACCGAGATTGACCTCGAACTGCACGTCCTTCTGTTCGGCCAGCGGATATTGCCGCAGGTAATTGTTCAGGAACACGAAGCCGCTGCCGTTGGCCGCCCGCACCGAATACCGCGGTGTGGTCAGGTCGGCGCGGGTCTTCGGCTGCATGTCCGGCGCATAGACGGTCATCGGAGCCAGCCGGTCGCCGAAGCTGCGCAGGAACATGTGGAACGGCCGGATATAGTTCAGCACCGCATGCATCTGGCCGTACTGGCCGTACGGCGCCTGGAAGTCGTAGCTGATCTCGGGCACGTCGTTATAGCCGCCGACCAGCGCGTTTTCTTCCATGTTCAGGCCCGGATTGCGCCCGCCGTGGAACATGTAATAGCCGTAGAGGTTGACGCCGCTGCCCAGCTGCACCGGCCACATGGCGCCGACATCGTCAGGCGCGACCAGAGGCCGGCGGCGGTACATTTCCGGCAGGCCCGGCCCGTACTCCGCCCCCAGGAACGGCGTGTGGTCCATGTCCTCAACCGCCGTGCCCTTGGTGGTTGCTGGGGTCTGCGCGCCGGCGTCGCCGGCCACGCGCGTCGTAAAGCGGAAATTATAGACCTCGTTCGGCGCCATCTTGGTGGTGCCGTTGCCCCACGGCTCATCGAGATAGCCGCCGAACACCGGCGTCACCTCGCCTTTCGGATAGACGGTGCCGTCCCAGCCGGTGACCGTGTAAAGCGGCACGTCGAAACCGAGCGATACGGCCAGCTTCTTCAGGGCGGTGATGTGCTCGATCCCCGCGCCCGGGCCGGTCTGGTTATATTCGTTCTCGAGCTGGACGCCGATGATCGGCCCGCCGTCCTTCCACATCTCGCCCTTGAACTGCTTGGCCAGCTCGGTCCAGTAGCGCTGCACGTAGGACATGTAGGTCGTATCGTTGCGCCGCGACGGCATCTGGTCGACCACCCAGGCCGGCGTGCCGCCGTAGCGCACTTCGGCGTGCGCCCACGGCCCGATGCGGATGACGACTTTCATGCCGTGCTTGGCGCACAGTTCGGTGAAGCGGCGGATGTCGCGGTCGCCGGAGAAGTCGAACTGGCCCGGCTGAGCTTCGTGGTGCGACCAGATGACGTAGAAGGCGATGACGTCGATGCCCGCCGACTTCATCTTGACGATCTCGTCTTCCCAGTATTGCGACGGATAGCGCGTCGGGTGGAATTCTCCCATCACCGGCAGCCATGGCTTGCC
>CAYULN010000204.1:0-3093 GCA_964445605.1 uncultured Caulobacteraceae bacterium
ATCTTGGCGTAGCTGAGCAGATAGGCCAGACGCTCGGCATTGAGATAGCCGCCGATATTGGCCGTGGTCGAGACGCCATTGCCGTAATCGAAGGTGATCTTGTGCGTCATGACATTGGCGTCCTGGCCGTTGACGATGTCCCACTTGTCCCGGACCACGCCGGCGACCAGCAGGCCGTTCTTCAACAGCATGTACGACATGATCAGCCCGTCGGTGCGCGGATACTTGATCATGCAGCTGTCGTCGCCGGGAATGTACTGGAAATTGTTGGTGTCAGGTTCGGCGGCATACGCCGCCGGAGCCGCCACGACGGGCGCGGAAAGGGCCAGCAATGTGGCGGCGGCGATCAGAAGGCGTTTCATGGACAGTCCTCTTACAGGGATTTTGTGACGATGGCTTAGCGGCAATAGGGGTTGGACGACAGGCACACCGTGGTGGCGCCGGAGTAATAGTCGAGGGCATATTTCGAATTGAGCTGGTCGACCACGTCCGGGACGCTCTGGCCGCTGGTCGTGCTGGAGTAGCTCGGGACGTAGGCGGCGCGGGCGAAGGTGCCGTTGCGGATCGCCGCGTCCCAGGCGTCCATGGCCATTTCCCAGCCGCTCTTCTGGCGCTTGGCGGCGGCTTCGGCCTCGGCGGCTCGGCGGGCGTTTTCCTGGCGGATCGGTTCGGCCTGCATCGAACGCAGGATGGCCTTGGCCTCCTCGTTGCCGCGATCGGCGGCGATCGACATGTAGTTCATCGCCTTCTGCTGGTCGACCGCCACACCTTCGCCGTACCAGTACGCCATGCCCATCCAGATATCGGCGTCGACATGGCCGACGCGGGCGGCGTTTTCGATCAGGATGACGCCGTCGTTTTTGCGTGCCCCGTTCTCGAAGATGCCGTCCAGGCCGTAATACATCCAGCCGCCGAGCATCCACTGGGCGTTTTCGTCGTCTTCCTGCATCAGGCGGATGACGGTCAGCACGCCGGCGACGCGGTCACCGGAATCGACGGCCTTCTTGGCCAGGGCCAGCTGCGCATAGGCGGTCTGGGACGGATCGATGGCCGGGATCTGCGTGCGGACATTGGGATTTTGCGCGGCGATGTCGCTGGCCTGCTTGCAGGCCTCCTGGTTGCCCAGCTTGCAGCCCTTGTCGGACAGGGCGATGGCGATGGCTGGATCGGCATGGATCTCGCCGATGCCGATCAGGTAGGAGGTGCCGAGATAGCTGCAGCCCTCGCCGTCGCCGAGGTCGCAGCCGTGGCGCAGGAAGAAACCGCTTTCGGTCAGGGTCGTCGTCGCCCCCGGGATCTCGCTCTGGCCGATGCGGCCGACATAGGTGCAGGCCGCGCCGTCGCCGGCCAGGCAGACCGTGTTGAGGATCTGCTCGCCCTTGTTGATCGTCGCCTTGTCGCTGCCGACAAAGGTCAGGAACATGCCGTGATAGCGACAGGCCAGCAGGCGCCCTGCGCCCTGGCCCTGCTCGCAGCCGGTGCGAGCATAGGTCTTGGCCTTGGCCAGGTCCTTGCCGAGCCCCGCCTTGGCGCGGAAATAGGCTTCCGCCAGATTGCCGCAGCCCCAGGCGCGCTTGCTGGCGCAGGCGGCTTCGAACATCGGCAGGGCCTGGGCGGCGGTGGCGCTGTTGGCGAACAGGGCCTCGGCCTTCAAACGACATCCCTCATCGGCGCCCTTGGCGCAGGACGAGTCCGCCAGGGCCGCCGCTTGACCCGCGTTGCCGGTCGTGCCGGCCACCGACGCCAGCACGGCGCAGGCGTCCTGGTTCTTTAATTGATTGCAGCCGCGTTCGGCATAGCCGCGCGCCACGTCGGGGTCGGTGAAACTGGCGCTGCCGTCGAGCGCGATCGCCGCTGCCTTGGCGCACGACGCGCCGTCGCCCTGTTTGCAGGCCAGATTGTAGAAACCCAGGGCCACCCGCGCATCGGCGTGCAGGTCCCCCAGGCCGCTGGCGAAAGCTTCGGCCAGTTGCACGCACATGGCCGTCTTGCCCTGGCGGCAGGCGTCCTCCCATTTGATGGCGACGCCGTAATTGGTGAACGGCATGTTCTGGTGGCCGTTATCGACGACGCTGTTCTTGTAACCATCGGCGGCCGACGGCAGCTTGCTGGCCGCCAGGCACGGGGCCGCCATCAGCAGAACGGCGACAAAGGCGACCACGGGGGCGAAGAGTCGGGAAAGGGCAACCACGGCGAGATGTCTCCAGGTAAGGGGGGAGGCGAACGCGGCACTGACAATAAAAGGGGATGGTCTTGAACGGATGGCGCGATTACATGCGTTTGACAGGCATGGATGCGCGGCGGCGATTCCCCTCCGCAACCGCCAATAACCACGTTATGACAAGTTTGACACGGTTGCGCAAGCGGCCCCCCGCACGGATTCCGGGCAGTTTGAGCCGACAGAGAGATGGTAATGAGATTGAAAGCCCTGGCCGCCGTCATCCTGACAGTTGTTGCCGCCGGATCGGCGCACGCCGAAGCGCGTACCTGGCAACTGGGCGCAATCGGCGCCGGTGGGGCCTGGGCCTACAGCGCCGGTGACGCCAGGACGAGTCTGAGCTTCGCCACCCGCCTGGTCACCCAGGTGCGTCTCGGCGACGGCGGCGGCTATTCCGGCATGATCACGCAATTCGAACTGGATTGTGCCGGCGGCCGCGTCCGCCCGACAGAAGTGACGCATTACGAAGCCGACGGCTCGCTAATCGACGACAGCAAGGACGGCGGCGATTGGCAGACAGTCGCGTCGGCGACCAGTGGGTACGGCCTTGGCAATCTGATTGCCGATCGCTGCGCCGGCAGGACACCGCCGACGACCGCGACCTTCAGCGGCGACGAAACCGCCATGCAGCTATGGCTGGCGGGATTGCTGGCAAAAAATGCGCCCGGCTCTTGATTTCACAGACGTTTGCCTGTAAGGAGCGCGCCTCGGCTTGGGAAGGTCCGCCTTTTCATCCGTTCTGTCCGAGACCTTCGGGGATCAGGGGCCGCCTGATCCATAATGACTGAGAGCCCTCAGCCGCCGAATTGAGACGGGACGCAAAGCCACTTGAAGGGTTAACATGTTTCCTTGAATGCGGAAACGTGGCCTTGGGT
>CAYULN010000205.1:0-5462 GCA_964445605.1 uncultured Caulobacteraceae bacterium
GAGGTCGAGCTGCCGCGTCAGGTCGAGGATGCTGTGCACGATCGCCGCCGTATTGCCGTCGGTCATCAGGTCGCGGATGAAGGAACGATCGATCTTGATGCGGTCGAGCGGAAAACGCTTGAGATAGGCCAGGGACGACCCGCCGGTGCCGAAATCGTCCAGCGACAGGCAAACGCCCATCTCCTTCAGGTCGCGCATGATGCGCAGGGTGGTGTCGCTGTCGTCGAGCGTCAGGCTCTCGGTCAGTTCCAGTTCCAGCCATTCCGGCGCCAGGCGTGAGTCGTCGAGGGCGTCGCGCACGCTGCGGACGACGTCGCCGCGATAGAACTGCTGGGCCGACAGGTTGACGGCGACGCGGACCTTGGGGAGGCCGGCGGCTTGCCAGGCAGCGTTCTGTTCACAGGCCTTGCGCAGGACCCAGCGGCCGGCCTCGACCATGCGGCTGTGTTCCTCGAGTAATGGGATGAACAGGCCGGGATGGATCAGGCCTTCGGTCGGGTGCTGCCAGCGCAGCAGGGATTCCAGACCGACCACCTTGCCCGTGTTCAGGCAAAGCTGCGGCTGGTAATGCAGCCGGAACTCGCCGCGTTCGCAGGCATCGAACAGGTCGTTGGACAAGGTGTGCCAGCGTTCGGCGGCCATGCTCAGGTCGCGGGTGAACAGGCGGTAACTGCCGCGACCCTTCTTCTTGGCGCGATACATGGCCGTGTCGGCGGCCTGCAGCAGGGCAGCTGGGTTGTCGCCGTCATCGGGATAGAGGCTGATGCCGATGCTGGCGCCGATATGCAGGCTGTGGTCGCCGATCCGGCAGACCGGTTCGAAGGCGTCCAGGATACGCTGGGCCAGGGCTTCAGCGTCCTCGGGGCCGTTCAGACCGCAGGCCGCGACGACGAATTCGTCGCCGCCCAGGCGGGCCGGTGTATCCACCTCACGCAGAACGGCGCGCAGACGTTTGGAGACCTCTTCCAGCAAGGCGTCGCCGATGAAATGGCCCAGGCTGTCGTTGATATGCTTGAAATGGTCCAGGTCGAGCAACAACAGGCCGATCTTGGTCTGGTCGCGGCGCGCCTGGGCGATGGCCAGGTTGAGCCGGTCCATCAGCAAGGTACGGTTGGGCAGGCCGGTCAGGGCGTCGTGCAAAGCGAGGTAGCGTACGCGCGCCTCGGCTTCCTTGCGCACCTGGATATCGCGCAAGGCGCATTGCGCCAGCAACCGGTCGCCGGCCTGGTAGGTGGTGGCCAGGACTTCGACGCTGACGGGCGTGTCATCAGCCTTGTGCCAGGACCATTCATCCCACTTCATCTGGCCGGCTTTTTTCAGGGCCTTGACGACGGCGCGGCCGCCGCCGGCACCTTCGAAAATGCCGAGGTCATCAAGCTTGCGGCCACGCACCAGATCGGCATCCAAACCCAGCATGGCGGCGCACTGGCCATTGAGGTCGCAGACCGTGCCGGCTTCGAGATCGATCACCAGAATGCCGTCGCCGGCCGTCTCGAACAGACGGCGGTGGCGCAGTTCGGACTCCTGCAGGAGCGCCTCGGCGGCATGCCGGGCGACGATTTCCATCTCCAGGCTGGCCTTCTGCGCCTGCAGTTCGGCCTGGGCCTGGCGCAGCGACAAGTGGGTCCGGACGCGCGCCACCAGTTCCTCGACCTGGAACGGCTTGGTGATGAAGTCGACGCCGCCGGCCGCGAAACCCGCCACCTTGCTGGCGACGTCGGTCAGTGCGGTCATGAAGATGACCGGCACGTCGCGGCCACAGGCCTGCTGTTTCAGGCGGCGGCAGGTCTCGAAGCCGTCCAGGCCCGGCATCATGACGTCGAGCAGGATCAGGTCGGGCCGGGCGTATTGCAGGCGATCGAGGGCTTCCTGGCCGCCGAGGGCCACGAGAACCTCATAGCCGTGCCCTTCGAGATGGTCGACCAGGACGCCGAGATTAGCCGGGTTGTCGTCGACCACCAGGATGGCCGGCGGGGCGCTGATCTTGGTCTGCAAGGTCATGCGCCGGCCCTTTCCTGCGCATGCTGTTCGACCAGCCGCAGGACGGCCGGGGACTGATAGGCCGCCGCCAGGCCATTCAGGCGTTCGGCGAAGGCGCGGTACTGCGGCCCCATGGCCAGGATTTCGGGCACTTCGTTACGGATGGCGCGCATATTGCCGGCGCGCGCCAGGGCCAGCAGGCGGAGCATGGGCTCACCGTCGGGCGCCTGCATCGGCAGGGCTTCTTCTTCCGGCGCGGCCGGCGCCATTTCCGCCGGCGCTGCCTCCGCCGCGACCTCAGGCGCTTCGGCCAGGGCGAATGGCACGTCGACATAGAACCGGCTGCCTTCGCCCGGCGTGCTTTCGACGCCGATGTCGCCGTTCATCATGCCGACGATCTGGTGGGTGATGGCCAGGCCGAGCCCGGTGCCGCCGCTGCGGTCGATGGCGTTGCCGGCCTGCTCAAACGGCCGGAAGATGCGCTGGCGCTGATCGGCGGCGATACCGATGCCGGTGTCGACGACCTCGAAACGCAGATGCGCCTTGTCACGACTGGTGGCGATAACCGAGACCTCGAGCCTGATTTCGCCCTCCGCCGTGAACTTGACGGCATTGACCAGCAGATTGATCAGGACCTGGCGGACACGCTTCTGGTCGCCAACCACGCCGCGCGGCACGTCATCGGCCACTTCGACGGTGAACAGCAGGCCCTTTTCGTCGGCGCGCAGGCGGATCATCTGCGCTACGGTGGCGACGCAGGTCCGGATGTCGAACGGCCCGGGCAGCAGCTCCAGCCGTCCGGCCTCGACCTTGGCGATGTCGAGAATATCGGTGATCATGGTCAGCAGGTGTTCGCCGCTGTGCTGGATGGTGTTGACCGCCGAGGCCTGTTTCTGGCTCAGGTCGCCCGTCTGCAAAAGCTGCGCGTAGCCCAAAATGGCGTTGAGCGGCGTCCGCAGTTCGTGGCTCATATTGGCCAGGAACTGCGATTTGGCGGCGCTGGCGTCCTCGGCGGCGGCGCGCGCGGTTGCCAGGATGCGGCTCTCCTCGGCCTGCTGACGCTGGCGAGCCTCGTAGCCCTTGCGGAGCGTCAGGAAGCGGAAGACCAGGAAGGCGCCGGTCAGAACCAGCCAGACCCCCAGGATAACCAGGTAAAACTGCTCGGTCGTCAGATAAGCGCCGTTGAACGTCAGGCTTTGCACGGCGATATCGACATGTCCCAAGGGCGTCCCGCCGCCGGTGTTCAGCGACACCGCCTCCACGCTGCCCCACTGCGGACGCGTCTCGCTGGAGGCCAGGTGATGGCTGCCGACCCACCACTGTTCCGTGGTCAACTGATCCCGGGACAGGTGGATTTCATTTTCGCCCTGGACGACATCGAACTCGGTCGAGACCGGCATGGTGTCATCCTTAAGTTTGGCGCGCAGCGACTCCGGCAGCCGCGTCTTGACCGACAGCTTCATGTGATTGCCGACGCCGTGATAGGTCAGCCGCAAAGTGATGTCGCGATAGTGCGAGAAATCGAGGCCCTTGTCGCCGTCGTTCGCGGCGAACCTCAACCCGTATCCGCAATAGGGATAAGCGAAGCCTTCACGCAATTCGCAGGACCATGACAGGGGCTGGCTGGGCGGCGCGGAAATCGTCGAGTGGCCGTCGTTGGTCGTATCGCTGAAACTGTAGGGAACAAATGGGCCAGTGCGCGGCGTCAGCAGAAGCTGCTGCTTGGTGAGCGCGCTTTCGCCCAGCACGGCGGCGAAGGTCAGGGCGATGAGCAGAAAGATCGCGGCTTCGATCTTGAGGTTGCGATAATGGAACCAGCCGGAGGCGCGAGGCGTTTCAGTTTCCGTGGGGGAAGCTTCCGCCCCTTCTTTGAATCGCCCCTGCTCGAAAGCCTCGAGCGGGGTGACGACAAGGTCGGTACCTGTCGCCGGCGTTCCATCGGCGGAAGGTTTTGGACGCGTATACACAGTCATGCTCAACTCAAAAGCGGCCAGGCGGAGTCTGCCCTGGCCGCGAAAGGGATCGCATGAGCCTACGCGAAAAAGCTTAGTGAGAAGTTTCCGGCGTTACCAAAAAACGTTTTCTTTTTCAATATACTTAGCTGGCCGGCCGGGCTGCTCGCCACGGTGGCGTCGATCGCCGAGGCGAGCCATTGTCCGGCCATAGCTTTTCCTTGCCATAACAGGCTCAGCGGGATATCCGCTTTTCACCAGTTCCCCCTCAACAAATGGTCGGGAGGCATTATTGAGCGATTTCCGCTCGCAGGGCGCACCGCTTCCGACCGATCCGGACCTGCTGATGAGCCACGGCCAGCAGATTCTGAAACAGGGTGATCAAGAGGCGGCGGCCGCGGCTTTTGAGCGGCTGCTGCGGATACGGCCGGACTGGGCGCTTGCGCGCGAATTTCTGGTGGAAGCACTCAATCAACACAGCCTGGCCCTGGCCGGTCACGAACGGCTCGAAGAGGCGCTGAGGGTATCGCAACGCGCGTTGGAAGCTGATCCAAACCATATCGATGCATTGAATATCCGCGGTTATGTGTTGATGGACCTGAGCCGGTTTTCCGAAGCGGCGACCTGCTACGAAAAAGCCGTGGCTGCGGAACCCAGTATCGCCGAACTCTGGTGCAGCCTGGGCACGGCGCTTTCGCGCGACCGCCGCCTCTCCGAAGCTGAAACCGCCTATGGCCGCGCCATTGCCTTGTCGCCGCGTTTTGCCTTGGCTGTTATCAACCGGGCGCACGCCCTGGTGTCGCTTGGGCGGTACGCCGATGCGGTTTCCGCCTTCGAAGAGGCTTTGCGACTGAAACCCGGCGACCCGCATCTCAAGGCGGCGCTCCTGACCAATAGGGCCCACGTCTGCGACTGGCGCGACCGGAACCTTCTCCTGGCGGACACCGCCGCCTGTTTCACCCGTTCCGATCTCACCGCGCAGGGTATCGTACTCGACGCGTTCGCCAGCCAGATACTTTATGATGATCCAGGCTTGCAACGCAGCGCCGCTGAAATTTTCGCCGCGCGTCTTTATGGCCCTCCCCACGCCTGGACGGGAGACCGTCGCGCCTCGCGTGACCGCATCCGTATCGGATATTTTTCGCCCGACTTCGGGGATCATCCCATCGCCCACCTCATGGCCGGCCTGTTCGAACGGCACGACCGGTCGCGTTTCGAGGTCTGCGCCTTTTCGCTTGGGCCGCGCAGCCATAATCCGTGGCGAACGCGCATTGCCGACGGAGTCGAGCATTTCATCGACCTGGCGGATGCATCCGGCAGCGAAATCATGACGGCGGCTCTTCAGTACGAGCTCGACATAGCCGTCGACCTGGCCGGCTATACTCACGGCAACCATGCCGAATTGTTCGCGCGGCGAATAGCGCCGGTTCAGGTGGGATATCTTGGATATCTCGGGACCCTGGGCGCCCCTTTTCTCGACTACCTGCTCGCCGACGAGACGATCGTTCCTCCGGACCACCAACGGTTTTA
>CAYULN010000206.1:0-3289 GCA_964445605.1 uncultured Caulobacteraceae bacterium
GCCACCGCCGCCTCGAAATCGGCCGCGCGTAACGGGTTGATGCGCAAGGTGGCGATTTCGGTGATCATGAGAACTCCTGACGATTGCGGGGGTACGCTAGGTGCGCTAGAGGAAAACCCCTTATTGGAGCAGCCGCGACGAGGGTGCAAGCATGAAAAAGGTCAAGTGGGGCATCCTGTCGACGGCCAAGATCGGGCTGGCAAAGGTCATCCCGGCGCTGCGCAAGAGCCATCTGATCGAGGTAACCGCCATCGCCTCGCGCGGCATCGAAGCAGCGCAGGGCGCGGCGGACTCGATCGGTATCGACAAGGCCTACGGATCATACGAGGAACTGCTGGCCGATCCGGAGATCGACGTCGTCTACAACCCGCTGCCCAACCACTTGCATGTGCCGTGGACCTTGAAAGCGGCGCAGGCCGGCAAACACGTGCTGTGCGAAAAGCCGATGGCGCTGAATGCCGCCGAGATTGAGCAGTTGCAGCCGGTCGAGGGAAAAGTTCTGATCATGGAAGGCTTCATGGTCCGCCATTCGTTGCAATGGCGCGCGGCCCGCGACCGTATCCGGGCGGGTGAATTGGGGCCGGTGCGGATGATCCAGTCCTATTTCAGCTACAACAATCCCGACCCGAACAATATCCGCAATAAGCTCGATGTCGGCGGCGGTGGGTTGATGGACATCGGCTGCTATCCGATCGTTGCCGGGCGGTTCTTTTTCGACGCCGAGCCCAAACGCGTGATCGCCTTGGTTGAACGCAGCGAAACCTTTGGCACGGACGTGATTACGTCTGGCCTGCTCGACTTCGGTGACGGTCGGCAGTTGTCGTTCTCCGTGTCGACGCAATTGGCGCGGGGGCAGTTGCTGACAATCTTCGGGCCGGACAAGCGGCTGACGATCACGGTGCCTTACAATGCCCAACCCGACGAGCCGAACATCTGGCTCACCGATGATGGCTCGGCGCTGGATGGATCGAGCGGCCGGGCCCATGCCGAAGACGTTTCGGACCAATATACCCGCATGGCCGAGGATTTCTCGCGCGCCGTGCTGGGGGAAATTCCGCTGCCATACGGACTGGACGACACACGCGCCAATATGCGCATCATCGACGCGCTGTTCCGTTCAGAGCATTCCGGAAAATGGGAAATGGTAGCGTAATCACGGTCCCCACCGTGTTAATCACGTTCGCTTGAAGAAGCCTCTGTTTCCTTTGCAATAATCCACCGCTTACCGCGCCTGGCATTTTCCCTACTGAATCTTTATGCCGCCGTCCGCATGGTGCGACGCAACGCGGCCTTTTCATTTTCAGCCGCTAATCCCTTACCGCCCAGGCCGCCGGTGGCGCGCTTCGCCGCCTTTTTGCCCCGCCTCGCCTGGCGTCAGAAAGAGACACGATCATGTTGGAAGCCAAACTGTTCGAGGCGCAAGGCGAAGACTTCACCGTCGCCGATATCGCCCATATTTCACCGCCCCCCCAGGTCAGGCCGGATGTCGGCCTGAGCCGTTGCGCCATTATCGGCAACTTCCCGCCACGCCAATGCGGGCTGGCCACCTTCACCCGCGACATGTATGCCTGCCTGCACGAAGCACTGCCACAGGCACGCTGGGAAGTGATCGCCATGAATGACCCGGGCGGCGCCTATGACTATCCGCCCGAAGTCACCCGGCAGATCCCTCAGAACGAAGCCGCCGCCTATATCGACCTTGCGGATGAACTGAATGCCAGCGGCACTCAGGTGTTGTTCGTGCAGCACGAGTTCGGCATCTATGGCGGCCCGGCCGGCAGCTATCTGATCGACTGCCTGGAACGGCTGGACATGCCGATCGTCACCACTCTGCATACAATTCTGGAAACCCCGAATGATGACCAGCGACGCGTCATGGACGCCTTGCTGCGCCTGTCGTCGACGGTGGTTTCGATGTCTCGCAAAGGCGCCCAAATTCTGAAGCGGGTCTATAACGCGCCGGACGCCAAGGTCGCCATCGTGCCGCATGGCGCGCCGTCGCGGCCGCTGTCGCCGACCACACCGTTCAAAGCGAAGATGGGCCTGGCGGACCAGAAGACCCTCACCACGTTCGGCCTGCTGTCGCCGAACAAGGGCATTGAGACGGTGATCGCCGCCATGCCCGAGATTCTCAAAACCTGCCCGGAGGCCATTTACCTGGTCATCGGCGCCACCCATCCGCACCTGATCCGTCATGACGGCGAGAAATACCGTCACAGCCTGCAAGCCATGGCGCGCCGGCTGGGTGTCGAGGACAGCGTCCGTTTCATCGACCGTTTTATCGGCGACGAGGAACTGGTCGATATTCTGCAGGCGACGGATATCTATGTCACGCCTTACCTGACCGAAACCCAGATCACGTCGGGCACGCTGTCCTATGCGCTGGCCTTGGGGCGGCCGACGGTTTCGACGCCATATTGGCACGCCGCGGAAGCCCTGGCCAATGGCGTCGGCATCCTGTGCCCGTTCCACGACACCAACGCCTTCGCCAAAGCCATTTCCGGCCTGCTGCAATCGGCGCCGGAACGCGAAGCCATGTCGCGGCGCGCCTATCTGTCCGGTCTGCCGTCGCGCTGGTCGGCGGTGGCCCGCGCTTATGTGACGCGCGCCGGCGAGGACGTCCGCAAGGGGAAAAGCATGGAAATACGCCGCCGCGAAGTGGTCACCACCAAACCGTCCTGGTCCGCGATCCTGCGCATGAGCGACGGCACCGGCATCTACCAGCACGGCAAGTACCGCCTGCCCGACCGGGTGCACGGCTACTGCACCGACGACAACTGCCGGGCCCTGTCGCTGACGGCGCATCTATCGCGCCTGATGCGGCTGGACGAGCTGCAGAAACAGACGGCCTACACTTACGCGTCGTTCGTCAATCATTCTTGGACCGGCGAGCGTTTCCGTAATTTCATGAGTTTCGACCGGCGCTGGTTGGACGAAGGCGGATCGAACGACTGCTGCGCGCGGACCTTCGAGTCGCTCGTCGATGTGGCGCGGTCGAACCTGCCCGCCGATTTGCGCGCCTGGGCGGCCGAGCTGGGCCAGCGCGTCTTTCCACACAGCCTGCATTGGACGTCGATGCGGTCGCGCGCCGTCCTGATCAAGGCGTTTATCCGCGGCTTCAGTGTCGTTGCACCGCCGCAGGAAGTACAGGCCGCCATCCGCGAATTGGCGGAGTTGCTGCACGGCTTCTTCCGCCGGCACTGCACGCAGGGCCACCAATGGTTCGAGCCGCAGCTGTGTTATGACAACGCCCGCTTGCCGGAAGCGCTGATCCTGGCCGGACATTTCC
>CAYULN010000207.1:0-3767 GCA_964445605.1 uncultured Caulobacteraceae bacterium
AAAACCCTTGCTGCGATGACCGATTAAACCGGTTCCAACTGCAGCAAACGCTGCAGGGCGACGCGCGTCAGATCGGTAATGGCGGAATTGCGTACACGGTCGTAACGGTCCATGTAGGTTACCTGGCGGAGATCCTCGCTGAGGACCATCTGCCATACGCCGCGCGGCAGGTTGAGCGTCCGGCGGATCGGATCGGTTATGTCACGCGCGCCGAACACAAGTCTGGGATCGAGTGCCATTTCTTGACCTCCCTGATCTAGTCACAAAAGGTTAATATGACACAAGATCGAGGGCCGCAACGCTTTTGACTGTCACAATCGTGACATTGCAGTCACTCTGTCAGGCAATCGTGTGACGAGCGACTAAGATTGCTGATCCTCGCCTGGAACGGGTGCGGAAAAGCCCGTCCACGCCACCGGTATTTATTCGTTTTTTGCAAATCGGGAAAGGCCTGCGGCTTTTATCCTTAGCCTCATATTATCTAGGCTATCTGTTCGCCCGGGATTCAAGCATGGAGGTGCTTATGCCCAGGACCCTATCCAGACTTCGCAAGGCGCAAATTCGTCAAAGTGGTGCTCAAGTCGTGGCAGACGCGAAATCGGCTGCGCGCAGCGAGGACGCCAAGCGCAGCCACGGTCACGACGAACGTGGGCGGTACGGCAAAAGCGTCGGCGATCCAGAGAACGAAGATTCTTATAAGGACAAAGACTGAACCGAGGCCGGGGTCGCGAGACGGGTCGTTTTTCTGTTGTCATCGATGTCAATTTAAGGGATGGCTTGAGAAAATTCACAAATAAAAAAGTATTTATTTGTGGATATATGGGTGAGGTAGCTTGCGCCGGCGGAAAAACAAAATACTTGCCCATTTTATAAACGTGAGACCACATATGTGACTATTTTTAGATATACATATATTCATGTGCTCAATTTTTACTATCTAATATAAATTTAATTTATATTTTAAATCATATTTATTTCTATTGTTTCATAAATTTCTTTTGTGGAGGTGTATGTTTGTTTCTGAAGTGTCTAAATTAATTTTCTTTTTTGAAAATTTACCACAAAAATTTCACCGCATATGAAAACTCGTGGCCAAAATGTGACGAATTGGCTACATGTATTTCGTTTTTTATACAAATCGCCGTTTCATATACGATTCATATCTTCCTTTGGCGCTGATTTTTGGTAACGGTACCATCAGGCGCCTCCGGACTCGCTCCGGTGCGCTGCGAATAAACCGGCCGCCACAAGAAGCGGCTGAGACAGCGGTTCTTAGGAGGAACAAGAATGGGACATCTGAACAGTAAATCCGTGCGCGCATTTGTGCGTCTGGGTGTATCCCTGGCGGCGTTAGCCGTCGGGGCGGGCGGGGGCGTGGCCTTTGCGCAGGGGGCCGCGCCGCAAGGTGATACGAACGCGGCCTCCAACGACGTGGTCGTCGTTACCGGCTACCGGAAGTCGCTGCAGGCGGCGCTGACCATGAAGCGCAATTCGGAGGTCATGCTCGACGCCATCAACGCCGACGACATCGCCTCATTCCCGGAAGCCAACCTGGCGGAAAGCCTGCAGCGCATTCCGGGCATCTCGGTCGATCGCGACAATGGCGAAGGTCGCACGATCTCGGTGCGCGGTCTGGGTGGCGACTTCACCCGCGTTCGCATCAATGGCATGGAAGCCTTGTCGACTTCGGGCGCGAATGACGCCGGCTCTTCGCCGAACCGGTCGCGGGCCTTCGATTTCAATGCCTTTGCCTCGGAACTGTTCAACAATGCCCAGGTGCGCAAGACCAATTCCGCCGACACCGACGAAGGGAGCTTGGGTGCCACGGTCGATCTGAACACCGGCCATCCCTTTGACTACAAAGGCATGAAATTCGCCTTCAACCTCGAAGACGCCTATTATGAAAACGGCGAGCACCATCAGCCGCGCATCTCGGGCTTGTGGTCGACGCGCTGGGCCGACGGCAAGCTCGGCTTCCTGGTCTCAGGCGCCTATCAGAAACGCGCCACGTCGATCTCGCAGTACCAGCGCGGCCCCGGTTCGTCGGATTTCGTTTATCGCGGTGCGTCCGACGTCGGCGCCGGCACCAATACTTGCGGCACGACCACCAATGTTTGCTCGGCGACCACGGGCAGCATCACCGGCAACCAGGAATATCCGCAATTCGGCGGTTTCGCCGTTCCGGTCAGCCTGGCGCCGACACAGATCATCCTGAGCGCAGCTGGCAACTGTCCGAACACGACGGGGCCGAGCCAGCCGGTCGGCACCATTTGTAACACCAATCCGTGGAGCAATCCGGAAGCCTTCGCGGCTTTAACCGGCTCCGACCTCAACGCCTACATGGCGCTTTATCCGACGGGATTTTTCACACCCGGTCGCTTTGACGACTCGCGTGTCGTCTTCCCGGCTTTACCATCGCTGACCGATCAGGAACTGCAATCGGAACGCATCGGCATCACCACCTCGATGCAATGGCAGGTCGACAACGATACCCGCCTGACGGTCGATTACCTGTTTTCGCATTTCCGCAACGAGAGCACCAACTACCAGATCTCGTCCGTCGGCCTGAACCGCAACAACACCAGCAACGTCTATGACACCATGACGGCGGCGTCGACCATCGCGACGAAGCGCGGGCTCTATCCGAACGCCTGTACGGCGGTGGCCGAAGGCCTGTTTACCGCTCCGCTCGATTGCGGTGCCACGCTTTACGGCACGACGCCGGCCCTGGCGAAGGGTTCGGACGGCAATGCCGCCGTGTTGAACACCAATATCTTCTCGGTCAATCCGTTCAACCTCGATCCGTACGACTACTACAACAACCCGCTGTCGCCGGGCTACGTCCCCAGCGCCATCGGCGTCGGTTTCCGCGCGGCCTTGATTGGCCGCCCGGCGGTCAAGGTGCTCGACGCCCACGTCACCAACGGCGTCGCCGACTATTTGAAGCTCAGCAATGTCGACTGGCGCTCGGCGGCCGACGGCGGCTTCTACACCACCGATTTCAATCAGGTGTCGGTCAGCCTGGACCACCGCTTCAGCAACACCCTCAAGATGAACGCGGTCGTCGGCCTATCGAAGTCGACCAACGTCTATGAAGGCCTGCTGGTCGAGTTCAACGCCATGGACGTCCAGGATCCGTTGATCTACGACGAACGCGGCAGCCCGGAAACCATGCCGACCTTCAATCCTGGCTTCAATGTCGCCGATCCGACCAAGTGGGGTATCGTCAAGGGCTTCTCGGCCATGCGCCACTATCTGCGCCACAATATCAATAGCTACGCGCAGGCCAAGGTCGACTTCGACTGGGTGCTGAACGACACCTATGACTTCAAGTTCGGTGGCAATATCAAGCAGTTCGGCTTCTTTACCGACCAGTTCGAGCGCAACAACGACGCCATCAACCCGACCGAAAAGGAAGCGGGCTTGACTTCGGTGGCTTCGCTCGGATCCGTGCATGACTTCGGCCAGGGCCTCGACCTGCCGGCCGGCACCCCGACGCAGATCTTCGCCCCGAACTTCGCCGCCTTCTCGGCGCTGTTCGGTTACGACTGCAACTGCATAAACAAATATGGCGACTTCCGCATAACCAATAAGCGTAACAATACCGCCACCTTCGGCGTTGATGAAAACGACTCCGGCGTCTACAGCCAGGTCAATTTCAAATACACCATCTTCGGCAGCGATCTGGACGGCAACCTTGGTATCCGCGTCGCCACAACGGACGTTCGCGGCCGCGGCCGCACCAACGCTGGCCGGCCGCTTGAGGA